>JAUXYM010000029.1 GCA_030694365.1 Nevskia sp.
ACTCCGAATTCCTCCAACTTCTGCAACAATCACCTCGCGCTTTCCACTAATCCATTTCTGTTGCACTTCGCACTTGAGCGCGCCCCTTGTTCAACTATTTCGTGGCCGAATCAATAATGGCGCGAAATGCCCGGAGCACAAAGGCACAAAGAGAAGCGACAACAAGTACACAAAGAAAGAGCTTTCCTTCGTGTCCTTAAGCTTTTCAGCTTTTCAACTTTGTGCCTTTGTGCTCCGGAGCTTCTGTTTCGTGACGGGCAGAGGGGTCTAGCCGCCTCCACGCTCCCTCTGTATAGTGCGCGCCTCGCTGCGTCTGGTCGCGGACGCGGCTTTTGTTGCAAAACCCGGAGATTCACATGAAACAGTCATTTGCCATCAGTGCCGAAGTCCGCACGATGCACGGGAAGGGTGCGAGCCGCCGCCTGCGTCGCGAGGGCAAGGTACCCGCCATCATTTACGGTGGCACCGAGAGTCCGCAGGCCATCCAGGTCAGCGCCAACGAGCTGATGAAGAGCCTCAAGCATCAGGCCTTCTACTCGGCGATCCTCAACGTCGAAATCGCCGGCAAGGCCGAAAAGGCCGTGCTCAAGGATCTGCACCGCCACCCGGTGCGCAGCGACGTGATGCACATGGATCTCCAGCGCGTGCTCGCCCATGTGCTGCTGCGCATGCACATCCCGCTGCACTTCAAGGGCGGCGATGTTGCCCCCGGCGTCAAGGTCGGCGGCGGCGTCGTCGAGCACCAGCAGATCCAGGTTGAAGTCGAGTGCCTGCCGAAGGACCTGCCGGAGTTCATCGAAGTCGACCTGTCGGCGCTGAACCTCAACGAAGCCGTGCATCTGTCGCAGCTGAGCTTGGGCGAAGGCGTGCAGTTTGTCGAACTGAAGCATGGCAACGACATTTCGCTCGCCGCCGTGCATCTGCCGCGCCTGCCGACTGTAGAAGAGCTGGCTGAAGATGCCGCCAAGGCTGCCGCCGCAACGCCGGCCGCTGTCGGCAAGGCCAAGGCTGCCGCGAAGGCGCCTGCCGCTGCTCCGGCTGCCAAGGCACCGGCCAAGAAGAAGTAAGGCTACGGGACGGTATCCGTCCCGGCAGCAACTGACCCGTCCGTTCGCCAGCCGAACGGACGGGTTTTTCATGAGACGAGAGCGATGTCGGATAACCGCCTGCGGGCCATCGTCGGACTCGGCAATCCGGGTGCCGAATACGAGCGCACGCGCCACAACACCGGTTTCTGGTTCGTCGACGCATTGGCCTCGGCGTATCGGGGCAGCTTCCGCAGCGAGCCGAAATTCAAGGGCGAAGTGGCGCGCATCCGCATCGGCAACGATGAGCTGCTGCTGCTCAAGCCGATGACCTTCATGAACAAGAGCGGCGAAGCGATCCAGGCGCTGGCGGCGTTCTACAAGCTGCCAGCCAGCGACATCCTCGTTGCTCACGATGAACTCGATCTGCCGGTCGGCACCCTGAAGCTCAAGCGCGCCGGCGGCCACGGCGGTCACAACGGTTTAAGAAGCGTGCATCAGCATCTGGGCGAGGAGTACCTGCGCCTGCGCATCGGCATCGGTCATCCGGGCACCAAGGATCAGGTACTCGGCTATGTGCTCGGCCGGCCGAACAGTGCTGATGACAAGCTGATCCGCGACGGCCTGATCGACGCGGTCAACGCGATACCGGTCTGGCTAGCCCAGACGCTGGAAAAAGCCATGCAGAAGCTGCATAGCGCCCCGCAGAACTCAACCCCTCCCAAGTAGTACGACGCAGCACACAGGATTCGAAACCATGGGCATTCAATGCGGCATCGTCGGTCTCCCGAACGTCGGCAAGTCGACCTTGTTCAACGCGCTGACCAAGGCGCAGATCGCCGCCGAGAACTATCCGTTCTGCACCATCGATCCGAACGTCGGTGTGGTCGGCGTGCCTGATCCGCGCCTTGATGCGCTGGCCAGGATCGTCAAGCCGCTGAAGATCCTGCCGGCCACCGTCGAGTTCGTCGACATCGCCGGCCTCGTCGAAGGTGCCAGCGAAGGCAAGGGCAAGGGCAACGCCTTCCTGTCGCACATCCGCGAGACCGATGCCATCGCCCACGTGGTGCGCTGCTTCGTCAACGACGACGTCATCCACGTGATGGACAGCGTCGATCCGATCCGCGACATCGAAGTGATCGGCACCGAACTCGCCCTCGCCGATCTCGAGCGGGTCACCAAGGCACTCGATCGTTCGAACAAGCTGGCCAAGTCCGGCAATGCCGAAGCGATCGCTCGCAGCGCCTGTCTGACGCGCGTGCAGGCGCATCTGAACAACGCCGAAGCGGTGCGCGGCATGAGCCTGGATGCCGACGAAAAGCTGATCGTCAAGGAACTGCAGCTGATCACCGCCAAGCCGGGGCTGTACATCGCCAACGTCGATGAAGCCGGCCTGGGCGGCAACGAGTACGTGTCCCGCGTTCAGGCGCTGGCGGCCAAGGAAGGCGCGACCGTGGTCGTCGTCTGCGCGCAGATCGAAGCCGAAATCGCCCAGCTCGACGACACCGACAAAAAGGACTTCCTCGAATCCCTCGGCCTCGAAGAACCGGGCCTGAATCGGGTGATCCGCAGCGCTTACGGGCTGCTCGGTCTACAGACCTACTTCACCGCCGGCGTGCAGGAAGTGCGCGCCTGGACGGTCAAGGTCGGTGCCACCGGCCCGCAGGCGGCCGGCGTCATCCACACCGATTTCGAGCGCGGCTTCATCCGCGCCGAAGTCATCGCCTACGACGACTACATCCAGTTCAAGGGCGAAGCCGGCACCAAGGAAGCCGGCCGCTGGCGCCTGGAAGGCAAGGACTACATCGTCAAGGAAGGCGATGTCATGCACTTCCGCTTCAACGTCTGAGGCCAGCCGAGGAAACCACGGGCAGCGGCGAACGGCGGCCGCTGGCCGCTGGGCGGTTGCAGAGAGAAGAGGGCCGCGCCGATAGCGGAAGATGAGCCTTCTTCCGCGTTTCGCGACGACCCCCTCCAGCCACGCCGCGCTGATCGAGCGCCTGCGCGCCTGGTCCTGCGAGCCCTGCGCCGCGCTGTTCCTGATCGACATCCGTCACCTGCGTTCGGTGAACCGCATCGCCGGTGCCGCCGAGGGCGATGCGGTGATCGCCCAGATCGAACAATTGCTCCACGAATGGATCGGCAAGCACGGCATTGCCGGCAGGCTGTGGAGCAATGAATTCGTCGCCGCGCGGATCATCGACCACCCCCAGATGGCGATCGATGACGCCATCGATCTGCGCGATCGGCTGACCGCGCTGCGCTTCCGCGCGCCGCTCGGCGAAAGCCCGGTGTCGGTATCGATCGGCGTCAGGGTGGTCAGCCCCGGCGTCAACTGGATCGAAGCACTGAGCGAGGCCGGCGAAGCCTGCGAGCAGAGCAAGCGCCTCGGGCTGAATCAGGTCAGCCTGCACAATGCCAGCGGTGCGGGCAGCGGCACGGTCGCCCGCAAGCCACCGGTCAATGCCGGCGATGTCATCCAGTTTCGCAAACTGATGGCCGCCGGCCGGCTGTCCCTGCATCCGCAGCCGATCATGGACATCCGCCGTGGCGAGCCACGCCTGCGCAAGGCCGAATTCCTGCTGCGTATGGAGAAGAAAGGCGTCTACATGCCGGTACCGGCCGGCACCATCGAGACGCTCGAATACTTCGGCCTGATCAGCGAACTCGATCGCTTCTCGACCCAATTCATCCTCGACTGGCTGGCCGACAATCGCGGCGCGCTCGGTCGCCTGCACAGCGTGTCGATCAACCTGTCGGCGCGCTCGATCATCGACGGCCGGTTCATGGACGAGCTGCTGCGCGACGTCAAGAACGCCGGTCTGCCGCCCGGCAAGCTGTGCTTCGAAATCACCGAAACCGCCGCCATCGAAAACCTCGATATCGCCGCCGAGGTGATCCGCAGCTTTCGCGCCGTCGGCTGCAGCTTCAGCCTCGATGACTTCGGCTCTGGCCTGTGCTCGTTCGGCTACCTGCAGCGGCTGCCGGTCGACGAGGTCAAGATCGATGGCTGCTTCATCCGGGAAGTGGCGCAGAGCGGTGCCTCCCAGGAAATCGTCCGCGCCATCCACCAGGTCGCCCACGCCACCGGCAAGCGCACCGTCGCCGAGTTCGTCGACGACCCGCGCAAGCTCGCCGCCTTGCGCGAGATCGGCGTCGACTACGCCCAGGGCTGGCTGTTCTACCCCACGGTGACGCCGGAAAAATTCCTCGAACTGCTCAGCGCGGGTGACTGAAAACCGGTTCCAGCTGCCCGATCCGACGGTCGGACCTCAGAAATTCAGCGGTTTTTTCACAGCGATACAAATTCGTTAGCAATCCGATAGAACTCCGTTAGGACTTCCCGCTAGCGCTCGACCGAGCCTTGCTCCACACCTTCCAGCAGGGCGTGGACATGGACGCTTCGGCAATTCGCTTCGAGAACTGGCTGCCCCAGATCAGCAACAGCGGCGTCCAGTGGTGGCCGTCGCCGCCGGTCCCCAAGGGCGAGCCGGCCAGCAAGGAACCCCGGCAGCCGGCCCCGGCCCCCGCCACCGTCGATCCGGGTAGCGAGCGTGCGCTGCCGATACTGGACGACGCCAGCCCCGATCCGGGTCAACAGCCGCCAGCAGCCTGCAGTGCGGTGTCGCCATGACGCCACTCGCCATCGAGCGGATCAGCGGCGACGAACTGCGCAGCAACCCCTGGTTGCGCACCGAGCTGGCCCTGCTCGCCGCACCGAGCTACGACGACGCCACGGCGATCCTGGCTCGCGAAGTCGCCGACTGCACGCACCTGTACATCGGCCGCGATGGGCAAGGCCTGTTGGCCGGCTTCTTCATGACCAGCCGCGATTACCTGACCGCCGACCACGGCCTGCCGATCGTCCACGTCGGCTGGAGCGCCTGTCGCGATGATCTGAAGAACAGCGGCGCGACGATGGCGCTGTTCGAGCGCTGCATCGTCGACATCCTGGCCTGGGAACAGCAGCTCGGCCGCCGCGCGCTGCTCTGGTCGACCACCGCGTCGCCGACCATCTACCTCGGCGTGTCGCGCTTTCTCGCCGAGGTCGAACCGCGCTGCGATGGCGGCTACAGCCGTGATGGCGCCCGCTACGCACCCTGGCTGCGCTAACGCCTCGGCGCCCCAGCCGTCGCCGGCGACGAACACCCTTTCGTCTTGCGCGGCATCGCCACCGCCACGCGCTACTCCGCCGCCGAATGCCAACGCATCGCCCGGGTCGTCGAACGCAAGCAGTTCGGGCTGTTCGCCCAACTTGGCATCGAAGAAGCCCGCGAAGACCGCCTGATCTTCATCGCCCGCACCCCGTCCCAAATCGGCCCCGCCTTGTCGCGCGCCTCGGTGATGGCCCTGATGAGCCGCAACCGCCTCGCCCAACGGAGGAGCGCCTGATGGCCGATCTGTTCGATTTCAATGTCTGGACGATCAGCGTGCTGACCACCTTCGCCGCCTGCCTGCTCAGCTTCAACTGGGGCATGTACCGCTTCTTCACCGAACCCACCGGGAGCAACAGCGGCATCGACACCATCAAGCTGCTCGGCACCACGCTGGGTTTCATCAGCCTGAGTGGCATCCCCCTGTTTGGCGTCGCCTCGGTCATCGGCGGACTGACCGCATTGCTGCTCTGCGCTGCCAGCCTCGCACTGTTCTGGTGGGCCATCCGCGCCAACCGAACCCGGCCGCTGAGCTTCGCGTTCTCCGAAGACGACCCCCGACACCTGGTCAGCAGCGGCCCGTATCGCTGGATTCGCCACCCGTTCTATAGCGCCTACCTGCTCGCCTGGCTCGCAGCACCAGTCGCCACGCTACAGCCGCTGCTGCTGGTGCCGCTGCTGGTCATGGGCACGATCTATGTCAGCGCAGCGCGCATCGAGGAGCGGAAGTTCGAGGCCAGTGTGCTGGCGGCGCCTATGCGCGGTATCGCGAAGAAACTGGAATGTTCTGGCCGCGTCCCCGGCCTTCCGGCTTCACATCAAGACCAATGAAGAAGACTTCCTGATCGCACGTCGCAAGATCGCTGACTGTGCGGATCGCGTCTTCGCTATTGCCAATGCCAATGTCGCCATCACCAATGCAATGGCCAAGGACAAGCCAGACGATGCGGCAGCGAAAGCAACACTGTCCGCGGCACGTGCAGACTATGTCTACATCGCGCACGAACAGAACTACGATGAGCCACAGATATCGTTGTTCACAGGGCCCACGCTATCGCTGAACGGGGACGACAAGTTCAAGACTGGCTTCGAGGTATCCGCGCTGTTCGATGGCGGTGCTGGATCGTTCTTCAAGATTGGACGAATCTTCACCGACTTTACCTACCAGACCAAGGGAAGTGTCGATGTCATGCGAGAAATGGATGGCAGCGTGACGCAGCCGAATGCCGATCAGTTGTTCCGCAAAGACTCGGGAGTCCTGCGCTTCAATGTCGGTGCCTCGACCGGCGTTGGCAAAACCAAACGCTATTCAGCGTTCTTGTCCACTGGCCTGTCGACCATTCCCGGCGCAGGTGGAGACTTCCCGCAGGCGCTGAGACCTCGCGTCGCAATCGGCATGCTCGGCCGCACATTCATCTCGGAGGGGATGTACACCCGGCTGTCTCTGAGCGTTGCACACGACGAGTACTGGAAAACCGCAACTGGCACCACACCTGCCGATACCAAAGTCATCAACTCCTACGAGCGCGGCGTCGTCGAAGGCTTGGTACTGATACCGCAACTCAGCAATGGCGGCGTGACACTTGCCGGGCGAATCAGCCTCGATACTCCTCTCGATGGCAAGGGTCCATCGGAAGTAAGACTGTCAGTGCTGGCTTCGGCGAACTTCGGAGACTTCCTGCAGAAGATCATCAAGCTCACGCCAGCGGTAGCACCAACGGCCAAGTAGCGACTACCGTTCGACGGAGCGGAGTCGATACCTACGACTCCGCTTCGTGAGTCTCAGAACAACTCCACCGCCCCGGCCTGCATCGACAACTGCGCCACCGGCTTGTGGGACGGCACCCGCCAGTCGTCGTTGGCGGCTTCCGGCACCGGGGTCGGGGCGGGTTTCGGGGCGACATAGCTGGTGGGGGTGAAAGCCTGTGGCGGGCGGGCCGGTTCGGGTCGCGCTTCGTTGACCAGCACCGCCTGCAGATTGCGGGTTTCATCGCCGATCTGGTGCAGGTGGCGGACGTGGACCAGGGCCGCGCCCAGCGCTTGGGTGGCGATGTCTTCGAACTGCAGGCAGCGCACCGCCTGGCCGACGGCGAGGCTGATCTGCTCGCCGGCCTGCGAAGCGACACGGGCGCTGCCGGCGACGGCGACGTTGATCTCTTCGACCTGGGCCATCAGCCGGCCGACTTCGTTGCGGGCGTGGACGCTGGCGCCGATGTCGCGGGTGGCCATTTCGCCGACTGCCTCGCGGACCTTGGCGATCGAATCCTTGGAGCTGAACACCAGTTTGCGGATCTGTTCGTTGAAGCTGGTCGAGCGTTCGGACAGGTTGCGCACTTCCTCGGCGACCACCGCGAAACCGCGTCCGGCTTCACCGGCGCGCGCCGCTTCGATCGCCGCGTTCAGGGCCAGCAGATTGGTCTGATCAGCAATGGTTTTGACATCGCCGAGCAGTTCGAAGATCGCGTCCAGATGCTTGACCATCGCATCGATGTGCTGCACCGAGGTGGTGCTCTGCTTGGCGACGCCGGCGAGGATGTCGACCAGGCCTTCCATCAACTGGCTGGCGGTGCGGGCGAAGTGCTGCACGTCGACACCGTTGCCGCCGGCACCCCCGACACCACTCTCGGAGCGGCTGAGAATCCGGCCGACCGCCGCTTCCTGGGTGCGCGATTGCTGGTTCATCTGCTCAAACGAGCTGCCCAGAGTGCGCACTGCTTCGAGGATCAAGCTGCGCACCCGTTCGACTTCGCGCTGGACGCCGGCCGATTCATTGACCAGGCCGCCGCGCAGCTCTTCCAGCAACTGGCGATGCTGCTGCAACTGGCCGTCGTGCATCGCCGCGCGCTGGCGCTCGACGCCATGGCTGCGCCGGTTCAGCAGCGCGAAGCCGGCCCAGCCGGCGACCAGGGCCGCAGCCCCCAGCCAGCTCGCCGCCGGGGTCGCCGCCAGGTGCATCGCCGTGCAGACCACTGTGCCGGACAGCGGCAGCAGCCAGGGTTTTTGATCGAGGATGTTCATGGCGGTGGGTCCAGGTGATCGGTAGTGACGACAGTTCGGGTGGGCGATTTCAAGAATTCAACGGAAGGTTCATCGATGGCTTAGCGGCCGAGGAGCACAGGACTGAAGCGCCGTCCAGCGCTCAGGCTACCCGTCGGTCGGAACAACACTGGCGTAGCAGTTCGGCAGCGATGGCATCGAGCGGCAGCACGCGGTCAGCAGCACCAAGCTTGAACGCGGCACCCGGCATGCCCCAGACCACGGAGCTGGCTTCGTCCTGGACCATGGTCGATGCGCCGACCTTGCGCAGTTCCAGCAGGCCACGGGCACCGTCGTCGCCCATGCCGGTCAGGATCGCGCCGACGGCGTTGGCACCGGCGTGCTGGGCGACCGACTTGAACAGGGTGTCGACGCTCGGCCGGTGGCGGTTTTCCGGCGGCGCGTCGGTGAGCCGGCAGACGTAGCGGGCACCATCGCGGCGCACTTCCAGATGACGATCGCCGGGTGCGATATAGGCGTGGCCGGGGACGATCTGCTGGCCGTCCTTCGCTTCGCAGACCGACATCGCCGAACTGCGGTCCATCCGTGCCGCGAACGGCCCGGAGAACAGCGCCGGAATATGCTGGGTGATGACGATCGCGGGGGAATCGGCCGGCATCCGTTCGAGCACTTCGCGGATCGCCTCGGTGCCGCCGGTGGAGGCGCCGATGGCGATCAGTCTTTCCGTGGTGCGGAAGATTCGCGACGCAGTCGGTGCGACGGCTGCTGCGCGCGAGCCGTTGGCCGCCGGCAGGCGACCCCGCAGCTTGGCCTTGGCAGCGGTGCGGATCTTGGCGATCAGTTCCTCGGAATAGGCACGAACCCCGGCTTCGACATCGATTTTCGGCTTGGTGACGAAATCGATCGCGCCGAGCTCCATCGCCTGCAGCGTGACTTCCGCGCCCTTCTCGGTCAGCGACGACACCATCACCACCGGCATCGGCCTGAGCCGCATCAGGTTTTCGAGGAAGGTCAGGCCATCCATGCGCGGCATCTCGACATCGAGCGTCAGCACATCGGGGTTCAACAGCTTGATCTTGTCGCGGGCGACGATCGGATCGGGCGCGGCGCCGACCACTTCGATGTCCGGTGCCTCGGTCAGGAACTCGGTGAGCAGGCGGCGCATCAGCGCCGAATCGTCGATCACCAGCACGCGGATTTTTCTGTCCATGACCATTATCAGAAGAGCTCGACGGAGCCTTGAGCGGGGGCCTCGCGCAGACGCGAGCGGTAGAGTTTTTCGCTAGCCAGCACGTCGGCGTCGTTCGCCGAAGGCAAGCGCTTGACCATCACCCGCCCGGTCTTCGGAAAGTAATGGACACGACGCGGAAAGACATCGAGCAGATCCTGGGATGTCACTTCCAGGCCTTCGGCGGCGCAGTAATCGAGCACGAAGCGGCCGTTGCGCACGCCAACGTTGTTGACCGTGAAACCGGGCAGCACCGCACCGCCACCGAACACCTTCACTTCGAGCCGGCGCTTGGCGGCACCTCGGCGCAGCAGTTCGTTGATCAGCATTTCCATCGCGTAGGCACCGTAGCGCGCCGACTCGCTGACGGCACCACCGGCCTCGCTGTCGGGCAGCATGAAATGGTTCATGCCACCGACGCCGGCCAGCGGATCGCGGATGCAGGCCGACACGCAGGAACCGAGCACCGTGACCAGCATCACCTCGCGGTCGGTGACCACGTATTCACCCGGCAGCACTTTCAGCGCCTCGGCCTGGAAGCGGCTGTCGTAATAGCCATTCGGCTCCGACGGGGCCTGGTGGGAGGCCACTTCGGCGCGTGCCTTTGCCGTCGCGCTCATGCTCAGGCACCCGGGTGGTCGCTGCGGCGGTAAACCGTGCGGCCGATCGGCTTGATCAGATCGGTAGCGTGGAAAAAGCTTTCCGAATGGCCGGCGAAGAACAGGCCGTCCGGTGCCAGCAGCGGCACCATCTTGCGGAGCACCGCAAGCTGGGTGGGCTTGTCGAAATAGATCATCACGTTGCGGCAGAAGATGGCGTCGAACGGCCCCTTCATCGGGTAGCGCTCGTCGAGCAGATTCAGCTGCCGGAAGCTCAGGATCGAACGCAGCGGATCGACCACGCGGCACTGGCCGTCGCTGCTGCCGCTGCCTTTCTGGAAGAAACGCCGCTTGCGCTCGATCGACACTTTCTCGACGCGCTCCAGCGGATAGACGCCGCGCTCGGCGGTGGCCAGCACATGGGTGTCGATGTCGGTGGCGAGGATCGCCACCGGCGGGGTCAGCGAGTCGTAGGCTTCGCAGGCGGTGATCGCCAGCGAGTACGGCTCTTCCCCGGTGCTCGCGGCCGAGCACCAGATGCGCACGGTCTTGCCGCGCGGCTGGCCCTGCAGGAACTTATGCAGGATCCCGAAGTGGTGGTCCTCGCGAAAGAACGAAGTCAGGTTGGTGGTCAGCGCATTGGTGAACGCCTCCCACTCGTCGGCATCGGTGCCAGCTTCGAGCCGGTCGAGATAGCGCTTGAAACTGTCCAGCTTGAGCACCCGCAGGCGGCGGGCGAGACGGCTGTAGACCATCTCCTCCTTGCTCTCGGCGAGCGCGATGCCGGCGCGGACGTGGATCAGGCGGCGGACGCGATCGAAGTCGCGCACGGTGAACGGGAAATCCCGACCCTCGCCGGCGGCATCGGAACGCGCTTCGGCAGTGGCAGCCTGGCTCATGGATCAGGACATCCGGGTGTTGTCGCCAGCGGCGGCCTTGCGGCGCACATCGCCGACGGTGTCGAGGTGTTCGATGCATTCCGCGGCACTGAGACCCAGGCCCCAGCGAGCGAAGCCACGCAGCCAGTCTTCGATCCCCGACAGCAGGCCGAAGACCGGGGGCAACTCGATACTGGACAGGGACATGACAGGACTCCCATTCGATTGGCTACGGAATATCCCGCTCCACGCCCGGATCAACCGAGCGTGGAGCGGTGCGGCAGACAGCGGAAACAAGCGTTCAGCGAACTCAGCTACAGCAGCTCAGAACTCCGACCACTGGTCGCCACCCTTGTCGCCCCCGGAAGCCTTGACCGCCGGCCGGGCAAGCGGCTTGCGGACCGGTGCCGGAAGCGCCTTGGCCACTGGTCGTGCCGCCGGACGCGGCACCGGACGCAGCGCCGGACGCGCCGGCGCAGCGGCCGCGCGCAGCGGCGGACGGTTGCCGTAGACCGGCGCGGCTTCGACTTCTTCGAGCTTGAACTGGCTGACCGACTGCAACAGCCCACCCGCCTGTTCTTCCAGCGAACGAGCGGCAGCCGAGGCTTCCTCGACCAGCGCGGCGTTCTGCTGGGTGACTTCGTCCATCTGGGTGACGGTCTGGTTGACCTGCTCGATGCCCTGGCTCTGCTCCTGCGACGCCGCAGAAATCTCGGCCATGATGTCGGTGACCCGCTTCACGCTGGTGACGATCTCTTCCATGGTCCGGCCGGCCTGCTCGACCAGCTTGGAGCCGTTGCCGACCTTCTCGACCGAATCGCCGATCAAGGTCTTGATCTCCTTGGCGGCACCGGCGGAACGCTGGGCCAAGCTGCGCACTTCGGCAGCCACCACCGCGAAGCCCCTGCCCTGTTCACCGGCGCGGGCGGCTTCCACGGCGGCGTTCAGCGCCAGGATATTGGTCTGGAAAGCGATGCCGTCGATGACGCTGATGATGTCGACGATCTTCTTCGACGACTCGTTGATCGCGCTCATCGTGGTCACCACTTCGCTGACCACCTGGCCGCCCTTGCGGGCCACTTCGGAGGCACCGACCGCGAGCTGGTTGGCCTGCTTGGCGTTCTCGGCGTTCTGCTTCACCGTCGAGGTCAGCTCTTCCATCGAGCTGGCGGTTTCTTCCAGCGACGCCGCCTGCTGCTCGGTGCGCGACGACAGGTCACTGTTGCCGGAAGCGATTTCCTTGGCCGCGGTGTTGATGGTGTCGGTCGCGACCTTGATCTGGGTGATGATCTCGGTCAGCTGGGCCACCGTCGCGTTGGCGTCGTCCTTCATCTGGCCGAAGGTGCCGTGGTACTCGTTGCTGATCGTTTCGGTCAGGTCACCCTTGGCCAGCGCGCTGAGCACGCGGACCACGTCTTCGAGGCCCAGGCTGCTGGTTTCGAGCAGCTGGTTCAAGTTGTCGCCGAGCATCTTGAAGAAGCCGTCCTTGCCGTCCATCTCGATGCGCTGCGTGAAGTCACCGTTGGCAGCGGCACCGACGATGCTGGCGATCTCGTTCTCGACGCTGACTTCCAGCGTCCGGTCCTTCCATTCGACGACCGTGCCGAGGCGTTCGCCCTTGTCGTTGACGATGGGGTTGGCAATCAGACCGAAGGTCAGACCGCCGACCTTGATCTCGGCGCGATGGGTGCTGCGCAGCGCCGCCAGCATGTGCATCTGGTGTGCCGGGTTCTTGTGAAACTGGTCGATGGTGCCGCCGATCAGCTTGCGGGTATCGAAGCTCGGCAGCGTCTTGCGCAGCTCGGCCTCGTTGCCGACCATCATGGTCATGACCGAGCTGTTCATGTAGACGATGTCGCGCTCGTTGTTGGCGATCATCACGTTGCTCGACACGTTGTCGAGCGCGTTCTTGATCCGCAGATTCTCGTCGGCGAGCTTGCGCTCGAGCGCCTGGCGCTCGGCCTCGCGGGCCGCAGCGGCCAGTTCGGCGGTCATGTCCTTCCACTCGACGACGTAGCCGAGGCGCTCGTTCGCCGCCCCGTTGATCGGGTTCAGGATCAGCGAGAAGGTACGGCCGCCGAGCACCAGCTTGGCGTTGTGGGTGCTGGTCATGTTGGCCAGCATGTTGCGCTGGTAGGACGGCTTCTTGTGGAAGGTGTCGATGTTGGTGCCGATCACGCGGGCGGCGCTGAAGCTCGGCACGTCCTTCCTGATGTCGGACTCGGCGACGACCAGCATTTCCTTGATTGAATGGTTGACATAGACGACGTTGAGGTCGGCGTCGGCAATCATCACGTTGGTGACCACCACATCGAGACCCTGCTTGACGCGGGCGGTCTCGGCGGCGAGCTGCTGCTCGCGGGCCGCGGCGGCGAGTTCGGCGGTCATGTCCTTCCACTCAACGACGTAGCCGAGACGCTCGTTCGCCGCGCCGTTGATCGGGTTCAGGATCAGCGAGAAGGTACGGCCGCCGAGCACCAGCTTGGCGTTGTGGGTGCTGGTCATGCTGGCCAGCATGTTGCGCTGGTAGGACGGCTTCTTGTGGAAGGTGTCGATGTTGGTGCCGATCACATTGGCCGCGTTGAAGCTCGGCACGTCCTTCCTGATGTCGGACTCGGCGACGACCAGCATTTCCTTGATCGAATGGTTGACGTAGACGACGTTGAGGTCGGCGTCGGCAATCATCACGTTGGTGACCACGACATCCAGGCCTTGCTTGATGCGGGCGGTCTCGGCAGCCAGCTTCTGCTCGCGCTGCTTGGCCTCGCTGACGTGATCGAGCATCGCATTGATGCCTTCGCAGAGCGCCTTCATCTCGCCGCTCTTGCCCTCCATCGGCACGCGCTGGGCAAGGTCGCCCTTGCCTGCCGCCAGCAGCACGCCCTGGGCCTGCTCCGCCGACAGGCGCAGCGCGTTCGCGGCATGGACCTGGGCCGTGATATTGGTCGCGTACTTGACCACCTTGAACGGCTTGCCGCTCAAGTCGAGCAAGGGGTTGTAGCTGGCTTCCAGCCAGATTTCCTTGCCGCCCTTGCCGTAGCGCTGGTACTGGCCGGCGTCGTATTCGCCGCGGCCGAGCTTGTCCCAGAACATCCGGTATTCGTTCGAGCTGCGGCAGGTCGCGTCGACGAACATCGAATGGTGCTGGCCGCGAATCTCATCCAGCGAATAGCCGACGGTGGCCAGGAAATTCTCGTTGGCATCGAGGATGCGGCCGTCGAGCGTGAACTCGATGACCGCCTGGGCCCTGCCGATCGCCGCCAGCTTGGCGCGGGCTTCGGCGATCTCGCGCTGCGCGTCGATCGCGCCGCGATTGACGACGGCGGCCTTGGTCGAGCTCAGCGTCGGAATCTTGTCGCGGTTGACCAGGTGGACGGTGCGCGACGGCTTCGCTGCGACCTTGAGCGTGGCGGACTTCGACTCGGGCATCGGCTTTGCCGGCTTCGCGGGGGTCTTTGATTTCATGTCTAGAGGCCTTTCAGGATTGATTAGTGGCAGTGGCCGCTGCAGGCAGGCCGGGAAAAGAGAGGTGCTGCAGGCAGACGACAAGCTGCGTAAGGGCTACTTGCAGGTTCTGTGCGTGACGGGAAAAGTCACTGCAGGGCCTGAGAATGGCTGTCCATCAGGGCCATGTCGGAGGCCGACATCAGGCGTTCGATGTCGACCAGGATCAGCATCCGCTGATCGAAGGCACCGAGGCCGGTGATGAAGCGGGAGTTCACCGCGCTGCCGAATTCCGGCGCCGGGCGTATCTGTTCCCGGGTCAACTGCATGACGTCGGAGACGCCGTCGACGACCATGCCGACCACGCGCCTGGCGACGTTCAAGATGATCATCACCGTGAACTCGTTGTACTCGACCTTGCCGAGCCGGAACTTGATGCGCATGTCGATCACCGGAACGATGGTGCCGCGCAGGTTGATCACGCCCTTGATGAAATCCGGCGCGTCGGGAATCTTGGTCACCGTGTCGTAGCCGCGGATCTCCTGAACTTTCAGGATGTCGACGCCGTACTCCTCGTCGCCGAGCGTGAAGGTCAGGAATTCGTTCGGCATGCCGGCCGCGAGTTGGGCGCTGACGGAACCGGTTTCAGTTGCTGCGATGCTCATGGGATCACGCCTCGATGTAGGAAAGCTGGGCATTGCTGAGCGTGCCCGGGGTCGCTCGAACGGCCGCGCGGCACAGGCCCCGGCTGCTCAGATTGGTGATGGAGAAATGGCGGTTCATGGCGGCGATTCAGGCGGCAGCCGACTGGCTGAACAGACGCACGATCGAGCCGACATCAATGATCAGCGACACCCGGCCATCGCCGAGGATGGTCGCGCCGGAGACGCCGCGGACCCGGCGGTAGTTCGCTTCCAGGCTTTTGATTACTACCTGCTGCTGGCCAACCAGCTCGTCGATCTGCATCGCCAGCTTGCGGCCTTCGGATTCGACGATGACCACGATCGCTTCATGCGGATTGCGGCGCTGGCCCGGCAGGCCGAACCATTCGCGCAGATCCATCAGCGGCAGGTATTCGTTGCGCACGCGGACCACGGTGCCCTGCCCGGCCATGCGCTTGACCTGCTCCGGCAGCGGCTGCAGCGATTCGACCACCGAGCCCAGCGGCAGGATGTACACCTCGTCGCCAACGGCCACCGACATGCCATCAAGAATGGCCAGAGTCAGCGGCAGACGGATAATCACCTGGGTGCCGTTGCCCGCCGTGGAGGCCAGATCCACCGAGCCACCGAGGGCCTGGATGTTGCGCTTGACCACATCCATGCCGACGCCGCGGCCGGAGACATCGGTGACCTGTTCGGCCGTCGAGAAGCCGGGCGCGAAGATCAGCTGCCAGACCTCGGCATCGGCCATCGCCTCGCTGCAGGCAATGCCGTTCTCCTGCGCCTTGGCGAGGATGCGGGTGCGATCCAGACCCCGGCCGTCGTCGGCCACGGTGATGACGATGTTGCCGCCCTGATGGGCCGCGCTGAGACGAATGGTGCCGGTGGCGTCCTTGCCCTTGGCAATCCGATCGGCCGCCGTTTCAAGGCCGTGATCGAGGCTGTTGCGGACCAGGTGATTGAGCGGATCGGTGATCTTCTCGATGACGCTTTTATCGAGTTCGGTCTGCTCGCCAACGGTGACCAGACGCACCTGCTTGTTGAGTTTGGTGGCGAGGTCGCGGATCACGCGTGGGAAGCGGCTGAACACCGCTTCCATCGGCAGCATCCTTGTGGCCATCACCGCTTCCTGCAGCAGCCGCGTGTTGCGATCGAGCTGGGACAAGCCGTTGAGCAGCTTTTCGTACTGCACCGGATCGAGATCGGCGGCGCGCTGGGTCAGCATCGCCTGGGTGATCACCAGCTCGCCGACCAGATTGATCAGCGCATCGATCTTCTCGGTGCCGACTCTGATCGAACCGGCATCGCCCTGGCGCGCGGTCGCACCGGAACCCGCGTTGGCCGCTTCGGCGGGTTTCATCAGCGCCAGCGCCGGCTTGCCGGGCTCAATGCTTACCGCAGTTTCAGCAAGCACCAGAGGATTGATGCTGACAGCAACAGCCAGCGGCTCGATGAGCAGACGGCACTCGTCCTCGACCCAGGAAAACAGTTCTTCCACTTCACCGCGCGTGGCGTCGCCATGCAGGCGCAAGGTCCAGGCGAGATAGCAGGATGTATAGCTGGTTTCGGCATCCGCCTCGGCGAACGACGGCAGGCCAGCCGTATCGACCTCGACCTCCATCGCCCCCAGTGCATCGAGGCCGCGAATGATCCGCAAGGGATCGTTGCCGCTGCGGAACAGATCGGCCTTCGGCTCGAAACGGATCAGCCAGCCGGTTGGCGCGGCGACGATTGCCGGCTTGATGGCGACGACCACGACAGGCGTTTCTTCAGCCAGCGCCAGCGCGATTTCGGCTTGCGTCGAAGTGACTGCTGCCGCATCGAACGGCGTGCCGTCACGAGCGGCGCCGAGCAGGCCACGCAGCACATCGACCACTCTCAGCAACAGATCGACATCGGCCTTGATGACCTGGCGCTTGCCGCTGCGCATCTGGTCCAGCAGGGTTTCCACGCCGTGCGTGTAGTCGGCCACGCTGGCGAAGCCGAATGTCGCTGCACCGCCCTTGATCGAATGGGCGGCACGAAAGATCGTGTTGATGGTTTCGGCGTCGGCCGCAGAGATGTTCAGCGCCAGCAGCGCCTGCTCCATCGCATCGAGCCCTTCGAAACTTTCCTCGAAGAAACTCTTGTGGAAGCGTTCGAGATCGATGCTCACGCGCGTCTCCCCGACATGCCATCACAGGGGGACAAAAGGAGGTGCGTCATGGGCCTGTCTCGCTCGCTGCCGGCTGCGGTGGCGCTGGCGAAAGTGCCTCAGGCACCTTCGCAAAGCGGCTTCTGCAGGCCAACAGGCAAGCCGTGTTCCAGACCGCGGAGACGAATTCTTGACGCGCTCAAGCCAGCGCTACAGCGCATCGCAAAAGCCCGCTCCCTCGGGGAACGATCGCGGCATTCCGGCTGTGACAGTCAATCTCCTCTGAGCTGCCTACGCGGCAGTGAACGAGCTGGACGTAAATGCCATGCCGATACCCCCTACCCCTGCCGATACCCCCAGTGATACCCCCATAAAGAAACGGCTGTCATTGGATACCCCCGGACGCTGCTGGACATCGATAGGCACAAAAAAAGCCGCAAACCATTGTTAGATAGCGGCTTTCTGTATTTCCTCGGACCGTCTTGGACTACGTTTTCGCGTCGTGTGGTGGGCCGTCTGGGACTCGAACCCAGGACCAACGGATTAAAAGTCCGATGCTCTACCGACTGAGCTAACGACCCCCGTTTCGCGAGGCGCGGATTATAGCTGCAACAGACTTGCCAGCGGCGAGTCGTTCAGGAAACGGCGTAGCGGGTCGGATCGGGCAGGCCGGCAGCGGCGAAACCTTCACGGCGCAGGCGGCAGGAATCGCAGCGGCCGCAGGCGCGGCCTTCGGTGTCGGCCTGGTAGCAGGACACGGTTTCGGCGAAGTCGACGCCGAGCGCCGCGCCGCGAACAATGATCTCGGCCTTGCTGAATGCGATCAGTGGCGTTTCGATCCTGAGCGCCCTGCCTTCGACACCGGAGCGGGTGGCGAGCTGGGCGACTTTCTCGAAAGCCTCGATGAACTCGGGCCGGCAGTCCGGGTAGCCGCTGTAATCGACGGCGTTGACGCCGATGTACAGCGCTTCAGCGCCCTGCACTTCGGCAAGACCCATGGCCAGCGACAGGAACAGGGTGTTGCGCGCCGGCACGTAGGTGATCGGAATACCGGGGGTTTCACCCTCGGGCACGGCGATCGAGTGATCGGTCAGCGCCGAACCGCCGATCAGATCGAGATTCACCTGGATCAGGCGGTGCGAGGCTGCACCAAGGCGCTTCGCGACTTTCACCGAAGCGTCGAGTTCGGCGCTGTGACGCTGGCCGTAGGCCACGCTCAGCGCGTGGCAGAGGTAGCCGTCAGCGCGGGCAATCGCCAGGGCGGTTGCCGAGTCGAGTCCGCCGCTGAGCAGAACAACGGCGGAACGAGGTTTAAGCATTTGCAACTCCTGTCGAAAGGTTCCCTGCCGTCCCTGGCGCGATGACGCATTTCTTGAACGACCGCCGGCCCAGCCATCCATGGCTGGGCGCACTAGCACTCTCGGAGCAGTGCTCCGCGAGTGCTAGCGCCCCGGTTCCGCGCCCCAGAGCAGCTTGTGCAACTGCATCTGGAAGCGCACATGCAAACGATCGGCGACGATCCAGTCGGCCAGTTCGCGGGCGGCGACTTCGCCGGCGCTCGGCGAGAACAGCACGGTGTGGCGGTTACACAAGGCATGCTCGACGATGATGGCTTTGGCCCAGTCGTAATCGGCGCGGCTGCAGAGCACGAACTTGATCTGATCCTGGGGATTCAGCAGCGGCAGATTCGACCAGCGGTTGCGCTCGACTTCGCTCGAGCCTGGCGTCTTGATGTCGAGAATCTTGACCACCCGCGGATCAACGGCCGCAACATCGATGGCGCCGCTGGTCTCCAGCGATACCGTGTAGCCGGCATCACAGAGTGAGCTCAGCAATGGCAGGCAGGCTTTCTGGGCCAGCGGTTCACCGCCGGTCACACAGACGTGGCGAACGCCGTGACTGGCAACGGTGGCCAGCACCTCGGCCTGCTCATGCCAGTGGCCGCCGTGAAAGGCGTAAGCGGTATCGCAATACTGGCAACGCAGCGGGCAGCCGGTCAGACGCACGAACACCGTCGGACAGCCGACGAAGGTCGACTCGCCCTGCAACGACAGAAAGATTTCAGTGAGCTTGAGACGGGTCGCCGATACTGCCGGGCGCGTCTTGCGCACGGGCTCGACGGCGATGGGAGTCACATCAAGGCTCAGCTACAGCAACATGCTCAGCGCAATTGGCTGAGCCGGGTGCGTGCCTGTGGGGCAGCGCTGGAATTCGGGAACTCCTTGATCACGCGGTTATAGGCCGCCTTGGCCTGATCCGCTTTCTTCTGCTCCTGCTGGATGATGCCGGTCTTCAGCAAGGCATCCGGCACCTTCGGACTGGCCGGGAATTTCTCGAGCAGCGAGCGGTAACTTGCCAGCGCGTTCGGATAATCCTTCTTGATGTAATACGACTCGCCGGTCCAGTACCAGGCGTTGTCCGAGTAATTGCCCTGAGGATACTTGGCGAGCATGGCCTTGAAACCGGCCGTGGCATCGTCGTACTTGCCAGCTTTCAGCTGGTCGAAGCTCTTCAGATACAGCGCTTCCTCATCGGCGGCCGAACTCGGCGGCGGCGCAACAGCGCCTCCGAGTGGCGGTGCCACTGTTGAATCAACTCCGGGGACGATGCTGCCATCGGCGGTGCCGATCGCATGGGCTTCAAGCCCCTTGATGCGAGCATCGAACGAGGTGATCGCTTCCTGCTGTCGCCGTTCCGACTGATCGAAGTCGTAACGCAACTGCTCGATCAAGCCACGCAGCTTGCCCAGATCCTCGCCGACCTTCTGATCCCGGCCGGCATCGACCATGGTCTGGCGTCGCGAGACTTCCGCGAGCTTGGTCTCGACAGCCTGCAGGCGCCGCTCTTCAGGACTCAGCGCCTGCTGGCCGTTGATCGGGCCGCCGTAATTGCTCGCCGCACATCCGTTCAGCGCCAGCACCGCAAGCAGCGGTGCCAGCCGGGTCGAACGGATGATGCGACGACCTGTGACAACAATCACAGCGGCCGACATCGGTCTTATTGACCGACGATTTCGACGCGACGATTCTGCGACCACGACGCTTCGTCATGGCCCATCGCGACCGGCTTTTCTTCGCCGTTCGAGGTCAGCTCCAACTGGCTGGCAGAAACGCCGGCCGACTGCAGGGCGGCGCTGACGGCGGCCGAACGACGCTCGCCCAGCGACAGGTTGTACTCGCGGGTGCCGCGCTCATCGGTATTGCCCTGCAGCTGGGCCTTCGAGGTCGGGTTGGCGGTCAGGAAGCGCGCCCAGGCAGCGACGACTTCCTTCGATTCAGCCTTCAGATCGCTCGAGTCGAAATCGAAATAAACGATGCTCTGAGCCGAGGCCGGAGTGCTGGCACCGGTGCCCTTGCCGCCAGCCGAGGTGGCAACGCCGCCCTGGGAGGTGGACGTCGGCGCAACCGCATCCGACGGGGCGTTGGCATTCTTGTCACCGGTGCTGGAGCAGCCGGTGGCGATGGCAGCAGCAGCGAGGGTTGCGCAGACGAACCACTTGTTGTTCAACATTTTTCAAAACTCCTTGACGACGACTTTAGTTGGCGATGATGAACCCTTGCGGGTGACAAGCTGAAGAAACTCAAATAAATCAAAAGTACAGATCAAGGCTTGGTATACGGTGCCCAGGCCGGTTCCCGGACATCGCCGGTGTGCCGCAAACGTTGACGGACGGAGCCATCGGTCGAGACCGTGGCAAGCTCGGCACCGGCTGAACCCTGTCGCGTGTAGATCACGACGGCGCTGTTGGGCGCGAAACTGGGGCCTTCATCCAGCGGGCCGTCGCTGACCAGGCGCATGACGCCAGTCGCTATATCCACAAGCCCGATACGATAACCGGAACCGTTGTAATTAACCAGCGCAAGAGTCTTGCCATCGGGTGAAAACCGTGGCTGCTCGTTGCGACGGCCTTCGAAAGTCAGCCTTTTCGCTTCACCGCCATCGATGCTCATGGTGTAGATCTGCGCAGTGCCGCTGCGATCGGACAGGAAGGCCACGGTGCGGCCATCGGCTGAAACCGTCGGCGAGGTATCGATCGCGAAGCTGTCGGTCAGACGGCGGCGGCTTTTGCTCGCCAGATCGATGACGTAGATATCCGAGTTCTTCTGGAAACTCAGCGTCACCACCAGCTTGCTGCCGTCTGGCGTCCACGACGGCGCGCTGTTGATGCCTTTCTCGCCGAGAAAGGTCACGTATTCGCCAGTCGCCGGGGTCTGGATGATGACTTTCGAGCGGCCGGCCTCGAAGGTGACATAGGCGATGCGACGGCCATCCGGCGACCACGACGGCGACAGCAGCGGCTCGAAGCTGCGGGCGATTTCGCGCGGATTCTCGCCATCGGCATCGGCCCAGATCAGCTTGAACTGGCGGCGTCCGCCGGTCTGGATCGAGGTGACGTAGGCGATTCGGGTATCAAAGATGCCCTTGGTACCGGTCAGTTTTTCATAGATCTGATCGGCCACCTTGTGCGCCATCGACCGCCATTCGGTGGCGCGGGTCGCGGTGGCTTCGATGGTCAGGATCTTCTGGGTCCGGAACACGTCGTACAGCTCGGCCGTGGTCTTGGCACCGCCGCCCGGCAGCGCCTGCACCTGGCCGATCACCAGCGCTTCCTGGCCGAGCGCCCGCCAAGTGCGGTAATCGACCTGCGGCTCGGTCACCGGCAGCGGATCGAAACCTTTCATGTCGGCGCGCGGCAGCGACAGGAACTGGCCGCTGCGATCGAGATCGGCACCAATGATCTGGGCGACGTCGACAACCCCACCCGGTGCCTGCTGGAACGGCACGACGGCGATCGGCTGAGCGCGCTTGGACCCGCCGACGACAGTGATATCGAGATCGGCCTGGGCCGCAAGACTTGCGAGCAGCAGGCATCCGGTGAGCAGTCTTCTGAGCATGTCGTGATCCGGTTGTTCGAGTACGTCGCGAGGACTTATCGCGGCTTGAAAGTGATGTTGATGCCGGCCTGAAACGCCCGTGGGTCGCGCGGCAGTGGCATCGGGCTTGCCTTGTAGACCGCGCGGACCACCGAATCGTCGAACAAGCCGTTGCCGCTCGACTTCTGGATCCGCGCAGCAAGTACCTCTCCCGTTGCCGATAGCTGCATGTTGATGACGCAGTTCAAACCCTGATCCGCCGTTCCTGGCGGATAGGTCCAGACGCGCTGGATCGCGGCGACCAGTTGCGTGCCCCAGATGCTGGCGTCCTGAGCCGTGCGCTCGGCGGTTTCGGCACCCATCGCCGACGCCAGTTCCGCTTCGAGCGCGCGCTTGGCTTCGGCTTCACGCTTGGTCTGCTCGGCCTTTTTCTTCTTCTCGGCGGTGAGGCGCTTTTCCTCCTCCTCGATCGTCGAGCGCGCCAGATCTTCCTGGCGCTGCTGGTCTTCGCTTTCCTTCTTTTTCTTGGCGTCCTCAGCGAGTTTCTTTTTATCGGCGAGTTCGACAGCCTGCTTCTTCAGCAGCGCTTCCTGCGCAGTCTTCAGCTCAGTGGCTTTTTGTTCAGCCGCCTTCTGCTGCTGCTTGGCTTCCTGTTCCTGCTGCTGCTTGCGCTGAGCTTCGGCCGGGTCCGGTTTCGGCGGCGTTGGTGGCGTTTCTGGTGGCGTTTCGGGCTTCACCGGCTCCGGGGCCGGCGGCTCGGGTGCCGGTTCCGGCTTCGGTGCGGCATTCGGCTTCGGCAGTTCGTTCGCCGAAATCAGTGTGCCCTGGATGATCGACACCGGCTCGGGCACGCGGCCGCACTGCACGCCGCTGAACAGCAGCCCGAACACCGCGAGATGCAGCGCAAACGCTGCAACGATATGGCGCGTCTGTAGCTTCATCCGCGCTCGGGTTTGGCGGAGGCTGCCCGTGGCACCGTCGGCGCATCGGTGACGAAGCCGATCTTGGCCGCGCCAGCCGCCTGCAGCAGCGACATGCCGTTGGCGACGCGATCGTACTTGACGCCCTTGTCGGCGCGGATCAACACCATGGTCTGCGGCTTGTTGCGCAGGATCGCGCCAACCCGGTCGATCACTGTCTGGTCTTCCAGCGCTTTCTTGGCATCACCGCCGGCATCGAGGAAATACTCGCCGCGAGCGCTGACGAACAGGGTCAGCGGCTCGTCGTCGGCAGACAGCGTTTCCGCCGTCGCCTGCGGCAGCTCGACATCGATGCCCTGGGTCATCAGCGGCGCAGTGACCATGAAGATCACCAGCAGCACCAGCATCACGTCGATGTAGGGCACCACATTCATTTCGGCGCTCAACCGCCGCTTGCCCTTCTTGGGCGAGACCGAACCCGCCATCAGCCGGCCCTCGAACCGCCGCGCAGGCCGCGATCGACGATGCCGGTCAACTCTTCGGCAAAGGTCGAGAAACGGTTTTCAAGGCGATCGACGCGGGCGACGAAGAAGTTATAGGCGACGACTGCCGGAATCGCCGCGAACAAGCCGATGGCGGTGGCGATCAGCGCCTCAGCGATGCCGGGCGCGACCGAGGCCAGCGTCGCCTGCTTGACGTTGCCGATCGAGACGAAGGCATTGACGATGCCCCAGACGGTGCCGAGCAGGCCGACATAGGGGCTGGTCGAGCCGATCGTTGCCAGCAGGCTCAGGCCACCTTCGAGCTTCTCGGTTTCGCGGGCCATGACCACCCGCATCTGGCGTTGCACGGCGGCCAGCGCGTCATCGGGCGGGATGTTGGCGACCTGCTGGCGTTTGAATTCCTTGTAGCCGGCGCGAAAGATCAGCGGCAGGCCTTCTTCAGGCTCGCCGCCACGGCGATGGGATTCGTACAGATCATCCATCGAGCCGCCGGACCAGAAGCGCGTTTCGAACGCGATCGCCTGATTCTGGATGCGCGAAAGCAAGCCGCGCTTGGCAAGAATCACCGCCCAGGACGCCAGCGAAGCGGCGATCAGCACAGCGATCACCAGCTTCACCGGGATGGTGGCTTCCAGAACCAGCTGTGTCAGCGAAAATGTGCCACTCATTCGATACCTACCCCTAGTGTTCGGTTGCGGTTATGCAGCGCTGCTTGATGGATTGCGAGGTGCAGCATTTTCCACTGTCTGGACGCGAATGCGAAAGCCGTCCGGCAGCGCGCAGGGTTTGAAGCTGGTGGCATCGACGCTGACCACTTTCACTTCGGCCTCGGCCAGCAGTTTGCCGCCGACATCGCCGAGCCGCAGTTGCTGCGTCATCACCAGGCTGGCCCGCTTCAGTTCCGTGACGGCGACCGTGGCGATCAGCGCGTCATCGAGCCGAGCCGGCGAACGAAAGGTGACTTCCACGCGGCTGACCGTGAATGCCACCTCAAGCTCGTGACGCAGGCTTTCCTGAGAATAGCCGAGCGAGCGCAGCCATTCGGTACGGGCGCGCTCGAAGAACTTCAGATAATTGGCGTGGTAGACCACGCCGCTGACATCGGTGTCCTCGTAATAGACCCGCAGGGGCCACGAGAAGCCTGATGCCCCGTTCAAGGAGTGGGTCGACATCCAATTATTATCCCTGTTTTTGCGGCAGCGCAGCAATTGACCCGTCAAACAGGCTCGAGTTCAAGGTTTTCGACCAGGCAGGGGTCACTCGGCACCGGTCTCCGCAAAAAGATCCGGCTCGCTCCGCTTCGGCAGCGGAATGCCGTAATGCTGATAGGCCAGCTTGCCGACCATACGGCCGCGCGGCGTGCGCAGCAGATAGCCCTGCTGGATCAGGTAAGGCTCGATGACATCCTCGATGGTGTCGCGCGCTTCGCCGATCGCAGCGGCCAGATTGTCGAGCCCGGCCGGGCCGCCGTCGAAACGCTCGATCAGCGCCATCATCAGCTTGCGGTCCATCAGATCGAAACCGTTGGCGTCGACATCGAGCATCTTCAGTGCCGCAGCGGCAATCACCGCGCTGATCACCCCGGTGCCGCGCACTTCGGCGTAGTCGCGCACCCGGCGCAGCAGGCGGTTGGCGATGCGCGGCGTGCCGCGCGAGCGACGGGCGATTTCGTAAGCGCCTTCTTCCTCGATCGGTACTTTCAGGATCGACGCCGAGCGCTTGACGATGGTGGTCAGGTCGGCCACCGAATAGAACTCCAGACGCTGGATGATTCCGAAGCGATCACGCAGCGGTCCGGTCAGGCTGCCGGCTCGGGTCGTCGCACCAATCAGGGTGAACGGCGGTAGATCGAGACGGATCGACCGCGCCGCCGGCCCCTCGCCGATCATGATGTCGAGCTGGTAATCCTCCATCGCCGGGTACAGCACTTCTTCGACGACCGGGCTCAGGCGATGGATTTCGTCGATGAACAGGATGTCGCGCGGTTCCAGATTGGTCAGCAGGGCGGCGAGATCGCCGGCCTTTTCGAGCACTGGCCCGGAGGTCTGGCGCAGGTTCACCCCCAGTTCGGCAGCCAGGATGTGCGCCAAGGTGGTCTTGCCGAGGCCCGGCGGACCGAAGATCAGCACGTGATCCAGCGCTTCGGCGCGGGCCCGGGTGGCGCTGATCGCGATGCTCATCTGCTCGCGCACCGCCGGCTGGCCGACGTAGTCCTCGAGCCGCTGCGGGCGGATCGCCCGATCGACCCGTTCCTCGTCGCTGCGCGCGCCGGCAGAGATCAGACGTTCGGAGGGGCGGTCCGGCGGGTTGTCATCGTGGGTACGGGGCATGCCGCATTGTAGTGGAGCCCGCTGCAGCTACGGACGATCGCGCGACCACGAACCCCGTCGAGCCCCGTCCAGCAGACCGGGGCAGACTCGCCGTTGCAGCGGACGGCGAGCTAAGGTGTCGCCGGCGCTTCAGGGCGCGCTTGTTCGCCATCCCCCCAACAGAACCCGACGAGGAGCAGACGCATGAACAAGGTCAAGGCAGTGGTTGCTTATCACAGCGGCTACGGCCACACGAAGAAGCAGGCGGAAAGCGTGGCTGCCGGCATCAGCGGTGCCGGGGGCGTCGGCGTGCAGCTGATCAATGTCGCCGACCTCAACGACCACGTCTGGACCGCACTCGAAGAAGCCGACGCCATCGTCTTCGGCTCGCCCACCTACATGGGCGGCGTGTCGGCCGACTTCAAGAAATTCGCCGATGCCAGTTCCAAGCCCTGGTTCGGCCAGAAGTGGAAGAACAAGATCGCCGGCGGCTTCACCAACTCGGCGACCATGAACGGCGACAAGTTCTCGACCATCCAGTACATGATCACGCTGTCGATGCAGCACGGCATGATCTGGGTCGGCACCGGGCTGATGCCGGCGAATTCCAGCAAGGCGACGCGCAACGACGTCAATTACGTCGGCGGCTTTTCCGGTGCCCTCGCCCAGTCGCCGAGCGATCTCGGCCCCGACGAAGGCCCGTTGCCCGGCGATCTGGAAACCGCGCGCCTGTACGGCGAGCGCATCGCGCAGATCACCAAGCAGTTCAGAAGCAGTGGTCAGTGACTGGTGGTCAGTGTTCAGTGAGAAGCAAGGCAGCGCAGCAAGTTGCTCTGCTTTTTCTAGCCACTAGCCACTGACCACTAGCCACTGCTTCACCCGCAGCCACTAGCCACTGCCTCCGTAGCTCACTGCAAGCAACTCCACCTCGGCTTCGCCGCCCGGCAGCATCAGCTTGACCACCTCGCCGGCCGCGCGCTTGAGCAGCGCGCGCGCCAGCGGCGAGTCGATCGAGATGTAGCCGCGCACCGGATCGATCTCGTCCGCACCGACAATCCGGTAGCGCTTGTCGTCGCCGTGCTCGTCGTATACCTGCAGCCAGGCACCGAAGTAGACCCGCGTGGGATCGCTCGGTGCGGCGTCGACGACCTTCAGTTCCGGCAGCCGCAACTGCAGGTAATGGACGCGGCGATCGATCTCGCGCAGTTCCTTCTTGCGGTAGATGTATTCGGCGTTCTCCGAGCGATCACCTTCGGCTGCCGCCGCCGACAGCGCCCGCACGACCTCGGGCCGGCGGATGCGCCATAACTGCTCGTACTCGGCGCGCAGCCGCGCCGCCCCTTCGGCGGTGATGTACGGCGAACTTTTCGGCGGCGGTTCCCGGAAGCGACTCATGCCGACAGTATGTTCATCCTGGCCCGTTCAACCCTCGCTGGGCGGATTCAGCAGGCTGGCGTATACCCGCGCCACGAAATCGGCACCCTGTACCGGGCCTTTTGCCCAGCGCGGATCGAGATCAGCGGTCAGCCGCGCCGCCTGGATCTGCTTCAGGGTCTGGCCGCGCCGCATCGCCGCCTGCACCCGGTTGCGCACGATCATCAGCATGTTCCGGTAGGCGATCAGCCGGTCACGGGCGACCGGCTCGCCGCGCGCCGGCACGAACTGCACTTCCGGCCCGCCGATGTTGATCAGCCGGCCGACCGCCGAAATCAGCCCCGATATCGAGCCGCCGCGAGCCACATCGATCGCCGGATACTGCCCGGGCGTATACAGGCGGCCGACATGCAGCAGATGCGCGGCCGGAAACAGCGCCGCGCAGGCCCCAGCAACCAGGCCGCTCGGTACCCGGAACAGGCCGATCTCGTCACCATTGAGATGCACCGTATCGCTGTCGGCCAGCGCCACGATCAGCCGTGTGGAGGTCGTCGCCGGCAGCTTGCTGGCGGGTACTTTCAGCAGACGATCAAGGGTTGCGTGGAGCAACCGGCCATTAGCCATGTACAGCACCGAACCGGCGCTGCGGCTCATGATGAAGCCGGCGTCCGGATCGGTATCGACGATCGCTTTGGGCACTTCGCCTTCCAAGGTCGCGGCGATGACGCTCGGTCGCTTGATGTCGACATCGCCGACTACCAGCAGGCCATCGCGTCCTTTCGAGACGATCAGATTGCCGCCCGGCTGCTTGAGGATCGTCACGCCGCGATCAAGCGCTGTCGCCGTGGCGACTGGCAGCAGTAACAGCACTACAGCCGCCATGCCGAGGCGGCGCATCGTTCGTACCGTCATCTCCCCTCCTCCCGCTCGATGTCCTGCTTGGTCTTGCTTTTTATTTTTCCGCAGGCCTTATGGTCTGCTGGTAAACACCCGGCGGCAGTGACCGAAATCACTGCCGACTGCGCCTAGCGTAACAGCGCTGTCATCCGCGCGATGCGTTCGGCCTGGATACGGTTCAGATTGCGGAACACCGTCGCGGCAATCGACGGATAGCGTTCGCGCAAGCGTTCGAGGTCCTGCGAGTTGAAGCGCAGCAGGCGCACCGGGCTGGTGGTATCGACACTGGCGGTACGCCGCTGGCCGAAATAACCGGCCTCACCCATCACCGCGCCACGACTCATCGTCGACAGCACCAGCCGTTCATCGTTGCGTTCGATGGTCGCTTCCACCGCGCCATCGACGACCACGTAGATGTCGCGCGAGAGATCACCTTCCTGGATGATCCGGGTGCCGGCCGGATGCTTTTCCAGCCGCGACATCAGCGCGAACAGCCGCGCCTGGCGCATCGACAAGCCGGACAGCAGCGGAATCGTGTGCTGCGGGCTTTTACCGAGATCGAGCCGCAGCAAGTCCCAGAGCGTGACGATGCGTAAGCGAGAGCCGAGCGCCGGCGTCAGGGTCATGTCGACGATCCAGGCGACGAACAGGGTCCAGGCCGCCAAGCCGCCGAACTGCCGCTGGTTGTTCAGTTCCGAGCCGGCGAAGACCAGAAAGCCGAGGCACAGGCAGACCGTGGCCAAAGTGATCGGCCGCAGCACCGAGCTCAGCGCCGAACGCACCGCGCCGGCTTCGGTGCCCTGCTCGCGGGCAACGGCATTGAAGCGGGCGAGAAAGTGCACGGTGTCGTTGACGGCGATGCCGAGCACGATGCAGGCGATCAGGCTGGTGGTCGGGTTCAGCGGAATGCCAAGTGCGCCGAGCGTGCCGAAGTAGACAGCGATCGGCACGATGTTCGGCACCGTCGCGATCAGGCCGGCCTTGATCGAGGTGAACATCAGCGACAGCAGCGCGGCGATCGCGACCACGGCGATCGCGATCGATGCTAGATGACCGCCGGCCAGCGCTTCGACGGCGCGAGTGGCGAGCACCGCGCTGCCGGTGAAGCGTGCGTCGATCGGCGATGGCAGTTCGGCAGCACGCGCCTCGGCGCGGCGCAGGAAGGCACCGATCGCCGTCGAGCCATCGACATTGAGACGCAGCGAGATCACCGCCGTGCGGTATTGCGGATCGATGACCCGGTTCAAGGCCTCGCCACTGGCGAACAGCAGGATCTGCTTGACCGTCGCTGCATCGGCAGGCACGCCGAAGTACAGCGGCTCGTTGTTATGCAGCACCAGGTTGGTCAGCTTCAACTGATCGACGAAGGACACCGCTGCGCCGACTTCGGGCTGGGCGCGCAGCCAGTCCTGGAAGCTGTCGACGGCATTGATCAGGGTCGGATTGGTCAGCGCATCCGGCTCTTTGCCGTCGATCAGCACGGTGACGAAGTTGGCACCGTTGAACGCCTTGGCGACCGCTTCGAAATCCTGCCGGACCGGGGTGTCTTCATCGAAGCTGTTGATGAAATCGGCACCGCCCTCGATACGGCTCGCGGAAATGAAACCGACCACGATCAGCAGCGCCGATGCGCCGATGATCCAGCGCCGCCAGCGCAGATCGAAGCCGGTCAGCAGTACCGCGAAGCGGCCGAACACCCGGGTGGCGATCGGCGGCGTCTCGCGATTGCAGCCGGTGGCATTGAGCAGCGCCGGCAGGAACAGATGGGTCAGCGCGCCGACGTACAAGGTGCCGAGGCTGGCCAGTACCGCGAAGCCGCGCACAGCCGGCAGTGGGTTCAGCAGCAGGCTCAGGAAGCCGATCACCGTGGTCGTTGCCGACAAGGTCAGGCCAGTGAAGATGCGCTTCATCACCCAGTCGGCACGCTGCGAATCGCGCGCATCGGGCAGCACGCTGCGGGACAGGAAATGCGCGGCCAGCAGGTGGATCGTGTACGACAGGCCGATGGTGATCACCAGCGGCGGCACGATGGCGCTGACCAGGTTGAACTCGATGCCGAGCAGCACCGCCGAAGCCACCGTCCAGATCAGCGCGATCGCCACCGCCAGCAGCGCCGAGGCGGCCGCCATCGGGCTGCGGAAGGTCACCAGCAGCAGCACGGCGATCACCGCGAACACCGCCGGCACGGTGAAGCGCAGGGTGCGATCCAGCGCGCCGCTGGTGGCGGCTCGAACCGGCAGCGTTCCGGTCAGATAAACCGCGTCGGCACCGCCAACCTCCTGCACTGCGCGCCGCACCTGGCCATCGAAATCGAGCGCCACGTACTGCTGCGGCGTCAGCGCCGCCGAGGTGCTCAGCGCGAACGCGGCCGTGGTGCCGTCATCCGATACCAGGGTGCTGCGATACAGCGGATTGGCGAGGATCTGCGCCGCGAAAGTCTGCACCGCTGCCGGATCGCGCGCGGCCTGATCGGTGAACGAGGTGACATCGATCTCGTCACCGCTGGCCAGCAGGTTCGGCACCGTCGCCAGCGAAAACACTTCGCTGACTTCCGGCAACTGCTTGAACTGCACCGACAGCCTGGCGATCCGTTCGAGGTTCTCGGCACTGTAGACGCTGGGCTCGAAGCGCACGGCGACGATCAACGGATCGTCGATGCCGAAGGTCTTGCGCACCTGGTCGAGCACCGCGCGGCCGGGATCGTCGACCGGCAGCAGCGCTTCAGCGGATGGATCGATGTGGAAGCGAACCGTTCTGGTGACCGGATCGATGCAGAGCAGCAGGCCGATGATCGTCGCCAGCGCTACCGTCAGCAGCACGCGGCGCGGATGCTGCGCGACCGAGCCGAGCCAGGCAACAGTGTTCATCGGGTGCCTGCGGCCTCAGTTGCCACGATAGAACGTGGCGGGATTGAACAGCCGTGATGGCAGTTCTTCCGTGCTGCCGATCACGCCGAGCACCTTGAGCCGGGTGCTGGTGTTTTCCTTGACGTCACGCATCAGCAGATCGGACAGATACCAGTAGCCGTCGGCGCGCTTCAGGCCGGCGGCCGGCGCGCTGAGTTCCTTGCGCAGGCTGTTGCCCTCGAAGAATTCCGCCTTCAGCGCGACGCAGGTTTTCTGGTCGACATAGGTACGAACGCGGCTGTAGCGGGTGCCGGCACCGGCCGTCGGCTGCAATTGCAGCACATGCACCGGACGCTGCTCGATGGTCGTCGGCTTGTCGAGGCTGGCCTGGGAATCGCCGAACGCCGCCTGCAGCTGTTTCATATCGTTGTAGCTGAAATCGGTGCCGAGCAGCGGCGCATCGGCGGAGCCGCCACTGATCTTGCGTACTCGCTGCAGCGCCGGCAGGAACAGGAAGATGTCGTCCTTCTTGTCGACGCCGCCTTCGCGCATCCCCTCTCTCATCAGGTAGGCGGCACCATCGAGATCGCGTGGCTTGGAGATGCTCAGCATCACGCGGATCAGGCCGTTGTCGCGGCTGACATAGACCTTGCCCTTCAGCAGCCGCTCGGCACCGCTACGATCGATCGAAACCAGTTCCACTTCCTTGATCTGCAGCGAGGGCGGAATGTTCGCCCGCATGCAGTCGAGCACCTTCTGCGCCGCAGCATCGGCGCGCGCGCCGAGGCTTGCCGCCAGCAGAGCCATGCACAGCCATCGACCAGCATTCATGGTGATCCCCAAGTCCCCGACGACAAGACTACCGCGCTACCGTGAACCGGGCAGGCCCTTCAGTTCGGCTTTGCCGCTTCGAACGCCGCTTGCTGCGCCGGCGTGGCTTCCTGCTGGTGCAAGCGTTTCCAGTCCGCATAAGGCATGCCGTAGACGCGCTCGCGGGCTGCGTCGTCGCTGACTTCCACACCGGCATCTTTCGCCGCCGCCGCGTACCACTTCGACAGGCAATTTCGGCAGAAGCCGGCGACATTCATCAGCTCGATGTTCTGCACATCGGGGCGGGAATCAAGGTGCTTGAGCAGGCGCTGCAGCACGGCGGCATCAAGACGGTCCCGAAGTTGCTGGTCCATGGTCGTTGCAGAGTTCCGAAAGGGGAATGATTGTGCGCGGATTGTGCGCGAAGCCCCGAATACCTGCGACAAGCCTGCAACTAAACTCCGTCCCCATTGCCTTTACCTTGCTTCCAGACCACCCCCTCATCATGTCTACCCTGCCCCATGTCGTCATCGTCGGCGCCGGCTTCGGTGGCCTCACTGCCGCCCGCGCCCTCGATGGCACCGCTGTCGAACTGACCGTCGTCGATCGCCGGAATTTCCATCTTTTTCAGCCACTTCTGTATCAGGTAGCGACCGCCGGCCTGAACCCTTCCGATGTCGCCTGGCCGGTGCGCGGCATCCTCAGCCGGCAGAAGAACGCCCGCGTCTTGCTCGGCCAGGTGACCGGCATCGACAGCGCCTCTCGTGTAGTGCTGCTCGATGACGGCCGCCGCCTGCCCTACGACTGGCTGATTCTCGCCACCGGCGCCACCCATACCTACTTCGGCAATGACCAGTGGGAAACACACGCACCAGGACTGAAGCGTGTCGACGACGCCACACTGATTCGTCGCCGGCTGCTGCTGGCGCTGGAACGTGCCGAGAACAGTGACGATCCGGTCGAGCAGCAGCGATTGATGACGTTTGCGATCGTCGGCGCGGGGCCGACTGGCGTCGAGCTGGCCGGTGCCATCGCCGAGCTTTGCAAGCGCGTGCTGATCCACGATTTCCGCGCCATCGATACCCGCAAGGTCAGAGTCGTGCTGATCGAGGGTGCCGCTCGGGTGCTGCTGTCGTTTCCGCCGGAGCTATCGGCCTTCGCGCTCAGGGAACTGCAGAAGAAAGGCGTGGAAGTGATGCTGAACACCAAGGTCAACGGCTGCGATCCAAGCGGCCTGAGCTTCGGCGACGGCAGCGGCCTGGCCGCCGCGACCATCCTCTGGGCCGCCGGTGTCGCGGCCTCGCCGGCCGCGCGCTGGCTCGGTGTGCCGGCCGATCGCGCCGGCCGTGCCCAGGTGCTGCCGGATCTATCGGTGCCGGGCCACGAGCGGGTGTTCGTGATCGGCGACACCGCCACCGTGCAATCGAACGGCAAGGCCGTTCCGGGTGTCGCCCCCGCGGCCAAGCAGCAGGGTCAGCACGTGGCGAAAACCATCCGCGCCGCGCTGGCCGGAAAATCCGCGCCGGGGCCGTTCCGGTACCGCGACTTCGGCAATCTGGCGACCATCGGCCGGCATTCGGCGGTGATCGATTTCGGCTTCCTGCGCATCAAGGGCCTGATCGCCTGGTGGCTGTGGGGCATCGCCCACGTCTACTTCCTGATCGGTGCCCGCAACCGCATGCTGGTAGCCACACAATGGTTCTTCAATTACCTGAGCTATAGCCGCGCGGCGCGCTTGATCGTCGGCAGCGATGTCGATGCCGACAGCCACCGGCCGTTGCAAAGCCAATCCCAGACCCAATCTCAATTTTCGTCCACGCCTCAACCTCGACGATGATCCTGCCCGCCATCACGCCTCGTTTCGCCGCCCTCGGAGAGCCGTATTCGACGGCCATCCCGGCCCGGCCTTTGCCAACGCCGAGCCTGCTGCACGTCAATACCGATTTGGCCGATCAGCTCAGGCTGTCGTCGTCGATCGCCAGCCCCGAGTTCACCGCGCTGATGGCCGGCAACACGGCGTGGCCCGGCTACGACTCGCGGGCCTCGGTCTACGCCGGCCACCAGTTCGGCCAGTTCGTGCCGCAGCTCGGTGATGGCCGGGCGCTGCTGATCGCCGAGATCGACGATCGCAACGGCCAGCCCCAGGAACTGCAGCTGAAAGGTGCCGGGCCGACGCCGTACTCGCGCCATGCCGATGGCCGCGCGGTGCTGCGCTCGTCGATCCGCGAATACCTGTGCTCGGAGGCGATGCACGGCCTCGGAATTCCCACCACGCGGGCGCTGGCGCTGGTCGGCTCGCCGCAGCCGGTGCGCCGCGAGACGGTCGAGACCGCCGCCGTGGTATGCCGGGTCGCCCCGAGCTTCCTGCGCTTCGGCCATTTCGAATTCTGGTACTACCGCGGTGAAACCGAGCGCCTGAAACCGCTGGCCGATCTGCTGATCGATCAGCACTTCCCGGAATTCGCCGGCCAGCCCGATCGCCACGCCTTGTGGCTGACCGAAGTCGTGCGCCGCACCGCCGTGCTGATGGCGCATTGGCAGGCCGTGGGCTTCTGTCACGGCGTGATGAACACCGACAACTTCTCCGCGCTCGGCCTGACCATCGACTACGGCCCATTCGGTCTTCTCGATGCCTTCGACAGCCACCACATCTGCAATCACAGCGACGACGGCGGCCGCTACGCCTGGGATCGCCAGCCGGTGATCGGCCACTGGAACATCACCAAGCTGCTGCAGGCCTGCCTGCCGCTGCTCGCCGATGAACCGAAGGCGGCCGTCGAGCGCGCCCAGCCGATCGCCGACAGCTATCCGGACGCTTACGGCAAGGTGATGTTGAAACAATGGACGGCGAAACTCGGCCTGCGCGAAGTCCGCGACGGCGACGAAACCCTGATCAACGGCTGGCTGAACCTGCTGCAGTCCAGTCGCGCCGATTTCACCCGCTCCTGGCGGCACCTGTCGCGCGTCAAGGCCGCTGATGACGGGCCGGCAGATGGCTTGCGCGAAGAAATCCTCGACCTCGCCGCGCTCGATGCCTGGCTTCCCGACTACCGCGGCCGGCTGCGCGCCGAACAATCCGATGACGCCGAACGCAGCGTACGGATGAACGCGGTCAATCCGAAGTACGTACTGCGCAATCACCTTGCGCAGCGTTCGATCGAACGCGCCGAAACGGGTGACCTGTCCGAAGTCGCGACCCTGTTCGAACTGCTGCAACGGCCGTTCGACGAACAGCCGGCGTTCGAGGCCTATGCCGCCGAGCCACCGCCGGAAGCGCGGCTGATCGAGGTCAGCTGCTCGTCCTGAGCGCTGCGCGGACGGATCGCGCCGCAAGCCGGCCTCGTCTCGAATGGACCGGCCGATCTTGGCCGATATGAACATTCGGCAACCCTGGTTGTGCAGAACTCCAGCCAGAATCGCCGGGCTAACCTGAGCCGGAAAGTTTTTCTGTGCGCTACGTCTCAGTTGGCCGGCGGCGTTGGCTCGCGTAGCTGCTGCAAAAAGCTGATGATTGACTCATACGTGATGCACAAGCCATTGACGCGATCACGTGATCGAGTTGTTCGCCGCAACGGCGGAGCACGAGCTGGCAGTGGCCGCCCGGAGCGCAGCCCAGGACCGCAGAGTCCACTCGGGAGCTGGCCAGGGAATGTCGAAAAAAACGGAAACAGACTTCAGTGGAGAAGCCGGGCCGGCGCTGCACAGCGCCCGCTGGCGATTCGGGCCCTTCGAGCTGGACGAATCCAGCCGCGAACTTTGGCACGGCGGACTACCCGTGGCGATCGAGGCCAAGCCGCTGAACATGCTGATGCTGTTCCTGCGCAACCCCGGCGAACTGGTTACCAAGGACGAGTTGCTGGACAAGCTGTGGACCGGCCGGATCGTCAGCGAGTCGGTCATCGCCAACTGCGTGACACGGCTGCGTCAGGTGCTCGGTGAAGACGCGTCCTCTTGGGTCCGAACGATCCACGGCTTCGGCTACCGCTTCGATGGTCCGGTACAACTGGTCGAAGATCCACGAGCGACAGCGTCTGCCGCGCCCAAGCTGGCTTTTCAGCCTGGCGACCAGCCACCGTTCAGACCGAACTGGCAACTGCTGCGCCGCCTTGGCCACAGCGGTGATAGCTGGCTGGCCGAGCACACCAAGACCCGTGCTCGCCGGGTGTTCAAGTTCACCCAGGAGGCGGCTGGCCTGTCGGCATTGAAACGCGAGGTCACCGTCTACCGGCTGCTGCGTGAAAGCAGCGGCGACAAGATCTTTCACGTCGACCTGCTCGACTGGAATTTCGACGAACCACCCTGGTTCGTCGAGACCGAATACTGTCCTGGGGGCAGCCTGCAGGAATGGTTCGAGGCGCAGGGCGGAATCGGCAAGGTATCGCTTGCCACCCGGCTCGACCTGATTGCCCAGATTGCCGAAGCGCTGGCCGAGGTCCATGCCGTCGGTGTGCTGCACAAGGATCTGAAGCCCGCCAATGTCTTCGTGATGATTGAAGGCGATGGCCGGCCAGCCGTCCGCCTAGCCGATTTCGGTGCCAGCCGCCTGCTCGACCCCAGCCGCCTCGCCGCCCTGGAAATAACCCGGCTGGGCTTCACGCAGGTCATTGATGGGGACAGCGACCATTGCGGCACGCCGCTGTATCTGGCACCTGAACTGCTGGCCGGCCATCCGGCGACGGTCAAAGCCGACATCTACGCCCTTGGCGTGATGCTCTACCAGTTCGTGATCGGCAATCTGCGTCGTCAGTTGACGCCAGGCTGGGAAGCGGAAGTGGACGACGAAATACTGCGCGGCGACATCGCAGCCGCTGCCGAGGGCAACCCGGAACGCCGTCTCGCCGCCGCCAGCGAACTGGCCCGCAAGCTGCGCCGGCTGGAAGCGCGGCGCGTCACTCGGGAAGCCGAGCGCGTCGCTGCTCAAAAGGCCGAACGCGCCGCGCGGGCGCTGGAGCGAATGAAAGCGCGACGGATCGGCGTGATGGCGGCGTTCGCGGCGCTGACGATCGGCTTCATGGTCAGCACCCTACTTTTCGTCGAGGCGCGCAATTCACGCGGGCTGGCCGAAGCCGAATCATCGCGGGCAAGCAACGAAGCGCGGCGAGCCCAGGCAGTCAGCGAGTTTCTGACTCGTGACCTGTTTGCGCCGGTCACCACTGGAACGGTGCCGGTCAAGGATCTGACCGTGGCCGAGTTGCTAAGGGCCGGCGCTGGCAGCGTCGATAAGCGGTTCGCCGACGACCCCGAGATCGCCGCCGATCTTGCCGCAGCGCTGGGCCTGTCGTTCGACGCACTGGAAATGAGCGCTGAGGCGGAGACCCTGCTGGAACGTGCGTTGGCCGGGCACGCGCAGATCGGGGGCGGAGACGATCTCCGCGTCGTCCGCGACGCGGCCGAACTTCCGGTACTCAAGTTCGCCCTGGGACGTGATGACCGGGATACCGCCGCCTACGAACGGATTGCCGAGGTCGCCGCCCGCCGTCACGGGCCGGTCCATCCCGCTGTCCTGCAGTTGCGCTCGGAGATCGCGTGGTCAAAGTTCTACCGGGGACAGCTTCGCCAGGCAGGCGACGCCTTCAATGCGATTCTCGATGACCAGTTGAAGGCAGCATCGGCTGACGATCGCGCGATTGCCAGCACCAGCGAAGGTCTTGCCCGCTCGCTGGCGCTGTACGGCGACTACACCGGCGCTGAGGCGGCAGCGCTACTGGGCATGGAACGGGCGACCCGAAGCTATGGACCCACCCACGAAAGCGTCGGCAAACTGCATGGAACAAGAGGGCTGATTGCGCTCGAATCTGGTCGCTACGCGGTAGCCGAAAGCGAATATCAGGCCGCGCTGAAAATTGCCGACCTGTGGGGGCGCGCTGACAGCGGCGCGCGAATTACCGCTCTGGCAGGACTTGCCCGCGCCAGCCTGCGTCAGCCTGCGTCAGCGCCGATACGATGAAGCGATCGATCAGGCAAGCCAAGCATTGCGCGACATCGGCACCGTGGATTCCGGGTTTGACCAATCTCCGCTAATCCGGCTGGTACTGGGAGAGACTTTTGCGGCACAAGGGAAACATTTGGCTGCGACGAAGGAACTTGAGAACGCGCTTCGGATCAGCACCGGCAGTTACGGCCCAGACCATTTCGGCACGCGGCGGATTCGACTGGCCTTGGCAAAGAACGCTGCGGCGACCGGCGACGCTGCGGCCATTGAAAGATATCTCAGCCAGCCCGCACCTCTGCAGTTTGCAGAAGTGGCGGACGGCCATTCTCTCAAGCGCGACATGGCGAGCCTGCGCACCGTGACAGCTACCAGTCCGTCCGCGGTCGCCATCAACGACGCTCCGCGTTCACCGGAAAAATAGCAGCCATGAGGCTAGGCATAGAAATCACCGGGCGCTGCAACGCCGCATGCCTGCATTGCTCCTCGGCTTGCGGCCCGACCGTGCGGGACAGGCTGAGTACCGGCGAAATACTGGCCGTCATGGATCAAGCCTCTGAGCTCAACACGGGGCAACTCGAATTTGCCCTGACCGGAGGAGAACCGTTTCTCGATCGCCGCCGGCTGCGCGAACTGATCGCGCACGGCACCTCGCTGGGTGCCATCGTCAGCTGTGTGAGCAACGGCTTCTGGGCTTCATCGATGCCACGAGCGCTCGATGTGCTTGCCCCGCTCAAGACAGCTGGACTTCAAATGATCGGCATCAGCACCAGCCGCTTCCATCGCCAGTATGTTGAGGCCGTAAGAGTCGAACTGGCGATCGCAGCCGCAAGTCAGCTCGGCATCCGCACGATGCTGAAAATCGCCATCACGAAATCCGATCGATACCTGCCGCCGGAACCTCCGATCGCGCGTGCCGAGGCGATGGCGGATGTGGTCGAGCACTTCGCCGTCATCGGCCACGGCCGCGACCCGTCGGCTATCGACGAATCGGAGTGGATCACCTCGGAAACGATTCCCGTCGGACGCTGCCCGTCTGCGGCGGCCAACATCGCCGAAGACGGACGCTACATGGCCTGCTGCTCCTCCGGCCCGGCGTCGCCCGCATTCGCGTTCGGCAACATCGGCGACACGCCACTGCGTGAATGCGCCAGGCGGTTATCGGCAAGCGCCCTGCATCGTCAGCTTCGCAGCCACGGTCCGGCGAGTTTTCTGCCGGCGATCATTCAGGCTGGCTTGAGCGAGAAACTCCGGCCGGCGTATCACGATGTCTGCGACCTCTGCACCCATTTGCTTTCGGATCCCCAGATGGTCGCTGTCAGCAAGCAACAGGCCGAAACCTTCGCTGTACCACCCTGATCCACCGGAGATACGCCATGGCAGCACCGACGATCCGCCAACTCATAGAAGCCATCCAGGATGGCGTTATGGATCCCAGCCACGCACAGCTACTGACACTTTATCCCGACTTGTACGCCAAACAGCTTAATAAATGGGAGTGGCAGGAAAACGACAAGCGAATCGATAAATTCAAGGCAATGTCGATCGAAGGCTTTCACCTTGCCCATCAAAAATATTTGCTGAGCAAAGCTGGTGATGAAGCGGCGGCGAATGAGCTTGCCGGCGTTTACTCGAGAGTGATCTGTGCAGCCGGCAAGGTCGTTGACTGGAGTCGTCCTGTTGGAGCCGTCGACGATAGCTATCTTGACCAGATCGCGGAAATTCCCACTTAAAGGGAAACGCAATTCAAGGTTTGATCTTGAAGCCCGCTGCATGTAGCAGGGCGGCAAGATCAAACTCGCCATCGATCAGGAATTCCTTCGCCGGCTTGAAGCCTTCGTTGGCGTTCAGGATCGACTCCGGATCTTTCTGCAGGACGCCGATGATCGTCTCGGCGACGATCCGGCCGCCGAGCGGGCCTAGTGTCAGACCGTCTCTCTTCTCATCCGCTTCCCGGAGAAGGTAGTACCAAAGCGGGACGCAGTGTCCTCGGTATCGGGCAAGGTTATCGGGCCAGATTTCCTTGTCCGTCAGCACGAATCCCGGCGCCTGCTCGCCCAGAACTGACTCCGCGTAAGCGGCGGCGGCACGACCTTCAACGAGTTTCAGCGCGTTGCCGCGCAGCAGATTGCGGCTGGCCAGCGTGTTGATTGCCTGGCTGTCTCGCATTGCGGCGTTAGGCAGCTGGCTGAGCGGCTGGCTGAGCAGCGGTTTGAAGCATCTGGCCTTCTGTCCGGCGGTCCCGAGCATGAACGACCAGTCGACGACATCCCGCTGCCGTACCGGGCCCCGATCAGGCTGTTGCGCGACCCCTGCTTATCGCGATCGAAAGGAGGCTGTCGCGAATTCTCCGTCATGATCGAAATGAACACGGGTTTGCTGCTTGTGGTTACCTCGATCCCGTCACTCGGATAGCGCTTGATCTGGTACTTGTTGCGCACCATCGCATGACCGAACCGGAACGCCGCAGTCGAGAACTCGATCGGCATGAAGGCTTCGTGTGCGCATTTTGCGGGGTCGTAAAGGCGGCGGCCATGTTCGAAAATATCGTCGATGAGCTTCTGGCTGACAATCTTCGGCAGGTAATCCCTGAGCACGACATGCTGATAATGCAGCCGGACCAGCTGCTGCGCTTCTGCAAAGGGGTCGGGGTGAGAAGACGCCTTGAGTGTGTCGTAAATCCTGTTGTGAAAGCGGATCAGCGCCACCTGCAGTTGATTGACGAACAGATTCTCGTCATTCCTGGCATCGGCGATCACTGGCACATCGTCGGCCCATCTCGGCACGTCGAATGCCAGGTCCGGCAGCGGGTCGAAATGATCCAGCGGTTCCCTGACCGTGCCCAAGCGCAGCCGGCCTTTATCCTTGCCTTCATACAGGTAGGGAGCGGCATGAGGCCCGGCACCGTAGACGGAGTCCAGCTCCAGTGCGGCCGTCCTGAAGTTGCGCAAGCACAGCGGGTCCACCTTCCGTTCGAAGCTGGACACCAGGTCGAGGGTCAGGTCGTGATCGACGAACTGGCCGAAATAGGTATAAGCCGCCGGAATCTTGCAGTTGTCGGCGTTTAGCTGTTTAGGAGATTCGATCATCTGGAGACCGAGCAGGATTAGCTCTGTGTCCTCCCAATCGGCAACCGGCAAGCTGGTCGGAAACATGCGGCCAAACCGCGCGGAGCCCGGTTGGTAACTCGCTTCGAAAGTCACGGGACTGGCGCTGTGGCTCATGCCGGCGGATTCTCAGTAACAGGCTCGAACGAACGCTTCCACGGAGCGTGCCAGCGCAAACAAGTCATACCCTCCTTCCAATGATGCAACGACGCGGCCCGACGAGTACTCATCGGCCCAGCCGCGAATCCGTTCGCCGATCCAAGCATAGTCCGAGAAAGTAAGATTCAGGCCGGCCAGCGGGTCATCGCCATGAGCATCGAATCCCGCAGAAACCAGGATCAGCTCCGGCTTGAACGCGGCGATCGCAGAGGCCCAGCGGACTTCGACGGCGGCGCGGAATTCATCGCTGCCATCGCCGGCGCTCAGCGGCGCGTCGACGATATGCCGGTTCGCCGGATCGCTGACCCAGCCCGGGTAGTACGGGTCCTGATAGGTGTTGCAGACCAGCACGCGGGGATCGTCGCGGAAGATGTCCGAGGTGCCGTTGCCGTAGTGCACGTCGAAATCAAGCACCGCGACGCGCTTCAAGCCCGAGGCCAGCGCATGCGCCGCGCCGACGGCCACGCTGTTGAACAGGCAGAAGCCCATCGCCCGGCGGCGCTCGGCGTGATGACCGGGCGGGCGTACCGCGCAGAACGCGAAACGGGTCTTGCCGGCCAAGGCTTCGTCGATGCCGAGGATCACCGCCCCGGCCGCCGCCTGCGCGGCTTCGGCGCTGTGCGCGTTCATCGCGGTATCCGGGTCGATGCGCACCAGGCCCTGCGTCGGCTGGATGGCGAGGATGCCGTCGACCAGCCGCGCCTCATGGACGCGGACCAGGGCCTCACGCGGTGCCAGCGGCGCGGTGACGGTGCGGAACATCGGCAGCAGGCCGCTGGCGTTCATGCGGTCCTGAATCGCATGCAGGCGGGCGATCGATTCCGGATGACCGGTACCCATCTCGTGGCGGGAGCAGGCGGGATGGGTGATCCACAAGGGAATGGCGGCGTTCATGAGCGGCATTTCGGGCAGCCGGTCACGGACTGTCAAGCGCCGCGCCGCCGAACCCGCCATCGCCTGCGGTTTCGTGTTTTGCTTGGCATCGTGAACGGCCTTCCCTGATCCTCGCCCGCATGAGCAACGAAGACTCCGCCGCAGACCACCTGAACAGCGCCGCTCCACCGGAAACACTGAGCGCCGCTGCGCGCCGCGTGCCGGTGCTCGACTGGCTGCTGCTGATCCTGGCGCTGGTATCGATCGCGCTGCTCAGCGTCGAGACCTGGGGCGGGGTCACTCCGGAACAGGGCCGGCTGCTGATCCGCAGCGACTACGCGATCTGCGCGATCTTCGCCGTGGAGTTCACCTGGCGCTGGTGGCAGAACGGCTGGACACGCGGCTATCTGCTGCGCAACTGGTACCAGGTGCTCGGCATGATTCCGGTCTCCGAGCCGGCCCTGCGCGGCTTCCGCCTGTTTCGCGTGGTGCGCATCGTCATCCTGCTGTCGCGCTTCGGCATGGCGGCGGATCGGGCGCTCGGCGACGAGTTCACCTACCGGCTGGTCAACCGTTTCCGGGATCGCATCATGCGGGCGGTCGGCGGCATGATCACTCTGGCAGTACTTGCCGAAGTGTCGGACGTGCTGAAGCGCGGCACCTACACCCGCAACGTCGCGCGGGCGCTGGAGGAGAACGATCGCGAACTGCGGGCGATGATCACCGAGAAGCTCAGCCACAACGCCCGCACCAAGACTCTGAGCCGGCTGCCGTTCTACAACGACATCGTCAATTCGGTGGTCGATGCCGCACTCGGCCTGGCGCACGACGTGCTGAACGATCCGCGCACCGACGAGCTGGTGGCCGATATCCTGCGCGAGAACGTCGACCAGCTGCGCGCCGCCGTGCAGGCCAAGGAAGACGCCAAGCATCAGCCCGGGCATCAGTCTGCGCAGCCCGTTGCTCAGGAACCGCTGTCCCTGAGCGCCCGGCCTCGCTATGGTCGGGGCCAAGAGTCCCTGAACGGGCCGGAGGAGTGGCAAAAGCGGTGATCAACAGGCGCAAGCGCCGATTGGCTTTGATTGCGGTCGCCGCGGTACTGGCAGGCATCCTGCCGGCCGGGCTAATGCTGGCGGTGACTTATGTGCAGGCCACCACGGCGGCCAGCGAGCGCCTCGACCAATATGCTGCGGTGCTCGAAAACCATGCCGACGAAATCTTCGGCACCGCCGAAACCGTGCTGCGAACCATCGCGTCGACCATCGATCGCAGCTGCAGCGCGGCCAGTGTCGATACCTTGCGCAAGGCGGTCTACAACTCGCTGTACTTCCGCGAAGCTGGGCTGATCTATCGCAGCGCCGTGCAGTGCACCAGCGTGCGGGTGCCGGAAACCTCGATGCTGATCAACAACGCCGACCTGCTGATCTGGCCGACCACCGGCATCCATATCGCCGCGCCCGATCTGACCCTGGAAGACGAGGTATCGATCACGGTGCTGCACGGCATCGACCGGGCACCCGGCGTGGCGGTGATCCTGATGCTGAACCCGCGCCAGTTGCTGGAGCCGGCGCGGGCGGCGATCGGCGAGCAGCAGATCGCGCTGCGCATCGAACGCAGCGATGGCCGGGTGCTGTCGCGCGCCGGTAGCCTGCTGGTCAGCGACGACGATCCGGCCAGCCTGATCAGCAGCCGCAGCTTCAAGCATTACCCGCTACGCGCCATCGTCGCCGGCAACCGCGATGCGCTGATCGCCGGCTGGTGGCAGAACGCCACCTTGTTCGTGCTGCTTGGCCTTGGCCTGTCGCTGCCGTTGTTCCTGCTGCTGGCGTATGCCGACCGCCGCGAACGTTCGATGGATGCCCAGCTCAGCGACGCGCTGGAAAACAACGAGCTGCACGTCCACTACCAGCCGATCCACGAAACCGGCAGCCTGCGCGCCGTCGGTGCCGAAGCGCTGCTGCGCTGGCAGCACCCGCAGCGCGGCATGATCCTGCCCGGCGTTTTCGTGCCGGTGGCCGAAGCCAGTGGCCTGATCAATCCGCTGACCGACTGGCTGATGCGGCGGGTCGCCGCCGACCTCGAAAGCGGGCTCGCCGATCGCCCCGATTTCTACATCACGGTGAACCTGAGCCCGGCACATTTCAGCGATGCCGAGCTGCCGGAACGGGTGCGCCGCATCTTTGGCAAGGCCTGCGCTGCCAGGCGTCTGGTGTTCGAAGTCACCGAGCGGGAGATGCTGTCGTCATCGGACGATCTCGCCCGCAGCGTCATCGACAGCCTGCGCCGCGATGGCGCAAGGGTGGCGCTTGACGACTTCGGCACCGGCTATTCCTCGCTGCGCTATCTCGGCCAGTTCCATTTCGATCTGCTGAAGATCGACAAGGCCTTCATCGACGCCATCGGCACCGAATCGATCACCGCCGGCCTGGTTGGCGACATGGTGACGATGGCGCGCCGCCTCGGGCTGGCCACGGTCGCCGAAGGGGTGGAGACCGCTGAACAGCTCGACCATCTGCGCGGCATCGGCGTCGACTACGTGCAGGGCTGGTACCTGTCGCGGGCGCTGCCGCTGGACGAGTTGCTGGCCTATCTCGCCAAGCGCTAACCGCAGCAAAAGGCGCTGCTAGACTTCCTCGCTCCTGACAACGCCCCCATGCCTCCGCGATGAACGCTCCCCTGACTGAAGCGCTTGCTGCAGCCAGCCCGCTCGACACCGCCGGTGCCGTGCGTGACGAAAACGCTTTCGATCCGGCGCTGATCCTGCCGTTCCTGAAAGCGCAGATTCCCGACCTTGTCGACGGCTCGATCGAGTTGCGGCAATTTCCCGGGGGGGCGTCGAACCTGACCTACCAGCTGAGCATCGGTGGCCGCGAGATGATCCTGCGCCGGCCGCCGGCCGGCACCAAGGCCCGTGGCGCCCATGACATGGGCCGCGAGTTCCGCGTGCTGCAGCGTCTGCATCCGCACTTCAAGTGCCCGCAGCCGCTGGCCTACTGCGAAGACGCCAGCCTGATCGGCTCGGATTTCTACGTCATGGAAAAGCTCGCCGGCATCATCCTGCGCCGCGATCTGCCGAACACCTTGAGCTACAGCCCGGAGCGCGCCCGCCAGCTTTGCCTGAACCTGATCGATACCCAGATCGCCCTGCATGAACTCGACTACCAAGCGGCCGGGCTAGCCGACATGGGCAAACCGGCCGGCTATGTCGCGCGCCAGCTCAGCGGCTGGAGCGAGCGCTGGAGCAAGGTACTGACCGATGACATCCCCAGCTACGACGCGATCATCGCCTGGCTGACCGCCAACCAGCCGGCCGACTCGGCACGGCCGGGCATCATCCACAACGATTACCGCTACGACAACGTCGTGCTCAGCCCGGATGATCAGTTGAGCGTCATCGGCGTGCTCGACTGGGAGATGGCCACGCTTGGCGATCCGCTGCTCGATCTCGGCTCCTCGCTGGCCTACTGGGTCGAGGCCGGCGATCCACCCGAGATGCAGGCGATTCGCATGCAGCCGTCGAACATCCCCGGCATGCTCAGCCGTGCCGAAATCATCGACCGCTACGCCGAGAAGACCGGCCGCGAAGTGAAGAACGCCGACTGGTACTACGTGTTCGGCCTGTTCCGCCTCGGCGTCATCGCCCAGCAAATCTACTACCGCTACAAGCTCGGCCAGTCGAAGAACCCGAAGTTCGCCGCCTTCGGCCTGTTCGTCTCCGTGCTCGCCCAGGTCTGCGAGCGGGTAATCAACCGGGCCAGGGTCTGAAGGGATGGCGAAGCTCGATCCCATCAGTGGCGACGAGGCCGCCCGCCACGAGCGCATTCTCGAACGCCTGCTGACCGCTGCCACCAGCATGACCGGCATCTGTGTCGGCCTGCTCGGCGCGGTCAACGCGTTCAGCCGGTCGCAGAACACCGAAACCGTCGCCGACGACGTGCTGGCGATGAACGCGCTGCTGTTCCTGGTCTGCTGCTACCTGATCGTCTGGGGCCTGCGCTCGAACAGCCGCCACCTGACGGCGCGGTTGCTGCACCTCGTCGAATACCTGTTTCTCGGGGCGATGACCCTGCTGGTGCTGATCGGTTTCTTTGTTGTCTATTCGGTGCTGTAACCGCCGTCATTCCCGCGCAGGCGGGAATCCAGTTTCCTTGTCGCAAACGGCAAAGCTATGAACAAGGAGCCCTGTGTCTACATCCTCGTCAGCGGACGCAACGGCACCTTGTACATCGGTGTGAGCAGCCAGTTGCAGCGACGTCTGTGGCAGCATCGCGATGGCGCAGTCGCAGCATTCAGCACGAAGTACCAAACGCACAGGCTGGTCTGGTTCGAGCGCTGCGATGACATGCTAGCCGCCATCACGCGTGAGAAGCAGTTGAAGAAGTGGAACCGGATGTGGAAGCTGCGACTGATCGAGGAGCAGAACCCGGAGTGGCGGGATCTGGCCGTTGATTTGGGCTTCTCGGCGGTCGACGGCGACGCTGACGACAAAACTGGATTCCCGCCTGCGCGGGAATGACACCTAAAAAAGAGATCAATACAGAACCATGGCCACCCAACTTTTTGACCTGAGCGGCAAGGTCGCGCTGATCACCGGTGCTTCACGCGGCATCGGCGAAGCCACGGCCCGCTTGCTCGCCGAGCAGGGTGCCCATGTGGTGATCTCCAGCCGCAAGCAGGAGGATCTCGATGTGGTCGCCGCCAGCATCATCGCCAACGGCGGCAAGGCCACGGCGATCGCGGCGCATCAGGGCGAATCGGCGGCGCTGAAGGCGCTGATCGGCGAGATCGAAGCGGGCCTGGGCCGGCTCGACATCCTGGTCAACAACGCGGCCACCAATCCCTACTTCGGCCATATCAGCGATACCGATATGGCTATGGTCGACAAGACCATGCAGGTCAACATCAAGGGCTACTTCGAGTTGGCCGCGCTGGCATCGAAGCTGATGAAGAAGGGTGGCGGTGGCGCGATCGTCAACATCGCGTCGATCAATGGCGTGAAGCCCGGCATGTACCAGGGCATCTATTCGATCACCAAGGCAGCGGTGATCAACATGACGCAAGCGTTCGCCAAGGAATGCGCGATCTGGAACGTCCGCTGCAATGCCGTGCTGCCGGGGCTGACCGAAACCAAGTTCGCCGCGACCTTGACCAAGAACGAGTCGCTGATGAAAGCGGTGCTGCCGCAGATTCCGCTCGGCCGCGCAGCCCAGCCGAACGAGATCGCCCCGGCGATCCTGTTCCTCGTCTCGCCAGCATCGAGTTACGTGACCGGCACCACCTTGACCGTCGACGGCGGCCTGATCGGCTGCGGCGGGCTCTGAGCGGAGTTCGCGCGGCAATGGAAATCCCGATCTTCCCGCTCGGCACCGTGCTGTTCCCTGGCGGGCGGCTGCCGCTGCGCATCTTCGAGCCGCGCTATGTCGAGATGACCACGGCCTGCATCCGCGATAACCAGGTGTTCGGTGTCAGCCTGATCCGCGCCGGCTACGAGGCCGGCACGCCGGCGGTGCCGTCGGATTTCGGCTGCACCGCGCGGATCATCGAATGGGAGGTGCCGAATCCGGGCCTGTTCAATCTGAACACCCAGGGCGAAACCCTGTTCCGGCTCAAGTCACGGCGGACCCAGGCCGATGGCCTGATCGTCGGCGAGATCGAATTGATCGAACCGCCCGATCCGATCGGCATGCCCAAGCGCTATGAAAAGCTGCAGCAACTGCTGAGCGATCTGGTCAAGGAAATCGGCCCCGAGCACTTCACCCGGCCGCCTCGCTTCAACGATGCTGCCTGGGTCGGCAGCCGGCTAGCCGAACTGCTGCCGGTGCCGCCGGAGCGCAAGCAGAAACTGCTCGAAGAGAACGATCCGCTGTGGCTGCTGGCCGAGGTCGAAAACCTGCTGCGCGACCTGCGCGAAGATCCCCAGAAGGATGATTGAGTACAACTGATGAACCCTGCCCTGCACCCCATCGAAACCTCCGTGCGCGGCTGGCTGGAAAGCATCGTCATCGGCCTGAATCTCTGCCCGTTCGCCGGCAAGCCATTCCGCGATGGCCGCATCCGGGTGTTCGTCAGCGAAGCGAAGACACCGCTGGACCTGCTGACCGATCTGCAACTGGAACTGACCCGGCTGCACGACACCCCTGTCGAGCAACTGGAAACTACCTTGATCGCCGTGCCGCTGATGCTCGCCGACTTCGCCGACTACAACGATTTTCTCGACGAGGCCGACGCCCTGCTCGATCAGTACGAATGGTCCGGCGATTTCCAGGTCGCCAGTTTCCATCCGGACTACCAGTTCGCCGACACCTTGCCGACCGACGCCAGCAACTACACCAACCGCTCGCCGGTGCCGCTGCTGCACTTGCTGCGCGAGGACAGTGTGGAAACCGCGATCGCCCTGCATCCGGACCCGGACGGCATCCCGGAAACCAACATCGCCAAGATGGAAGCAATGACGCTGATCGAGCGGCGAGCGCTGTTCGCGTTTCTGGAACCGCGCTGAACCGGGTCCGCCCTGCCTCGTCGCCCGCAGCCTCGACCGCTATAGTTCGCGACACCACGCAGCCCGCCGGATAGCGGGCAGCGACAACAACGATCCGCCTGCCGCAGCCTCGTCACGAGTGCTGCGGACTCGCCGGACTCAAAGCCAGAGCGCATTGATAGCGCATCAACTAGGAGACTGCCCGTGACCCGTCTTGCACCGATCGAACGCACGCCATCCGCGTACGACTACCAGCTGCTGATCAAGCACCTGCTGACCAGCCCGATCGCGCGGGCCTCGAAGCACGAGATTGTCTACCGGGACCAGGCGCGCTTCAGCTATCCGGCGTTCGTCGAGCGGGTCAGCAAGCTGGCCCATGTGCTGACCTCGCTGGGTGCCAAGCCGGGCCAGACCATCGCGGTGATGGAGTGGGACAGCCATCGCTATCTGGAGCTGTACTTCGCGATCCCGATGCTCGGCTGCGTGATGCAGACGGTGAACATCCGCCTCAGCCCGGACCAGATCCTGTACACGCTGAACCACGCCGCCGCCGACATGGTGCTGGTCGCCAGCGATTTCGTGCCGGTGCTGGAATCGCTGCACGACAAGCTGGAGACCGCGAAAACCTTCATCCTGATTTCCGATGACGGCTCGAAGCCGAACTCGAAACTGCCGTTCGCCGGCGAGTACGAAACCCTGCTTGCGCAGGCCAGCGGCAGTTTCGAATTTCCGGAGTTCGACGAGAACGCGCGGATGTCGACGTTCTACACCTCGGGCACCACCGGCCTGCCGAAAGGCGTGTACTACAGCCATCGCCAGATGATGCTGCACACGCTGGGCGTCGCCGCAACGTTCGGCACCGCCGCCGTGCAGGGCCGCATCCATCAAGACGACGTGTACATGGCGATCACGCCGATGTTCCACGTCCACGCCTGGGGCATGCCGTATGTCGCGACGATGCTCGGCATCAAGCAGGTCTACGCCGGCCGCTACACGCCGGACATGCTGCTGCAGCTGATCGCCAAGGAAAACGTCACCTACTCGCACTGCGTGCCGACCATCCTGCACATGATCCTCAGCCACCCGATGGCCAAGGAAGTGGACCTGTCGCGCTGGAAGGTGCTGGTCGGCGGCTCGGCCTTGCCGAAGGGCCTGGCCAAGGCCGCGCTCGATCGCGGCATCGACGTGTTCACCGGCTACGGCATGTCCGAGACCGGCCCGCTGCAGATCATCAACCACATTCCCACCGACCAGCTCGGCGGCGACAACGATCACCAGGCCAGCTTGCGCGTGCGCACCGGCCGCCCGGCCCTGCTCTGCGATGTGCGCGTCGTCGATGACGAGGTGAAGCCATTGCCGAACGATGGCAAATCAGTCGGCGAAATCGTCTTCCGCTCGGTCTGGACCACGCAGGGTTATTACAAGAACCCGACTGCCTCCGAAGAGCTGTGGAAAGGCGGCTGGATGCACTCCGGCGATATCGGCAGCTTCGGCGACGACGGCGTGCTGGTGATCTCCGATCGCGTCAAGGACGTGATCAAGACCGGCGGCGAATGGGTGTCCTCACTCGACATCGAAAACCTGATCTCCGCCCACCCTTCGGTCAGCGAAGTCGCCGTGATCGGTATCAAGGACGCCAAGTGGGGCGAACGCCCGGTGGCATTGGTCGTACCGAAAGCCGACGCCGTGCAGGACGAAGCCGAGATCAAGCGCTACATGATGAGCTTCGCCGACAAGGGCGTGATCTCCAAGTACGGCGTGCCAGAGCGCGTGCTGTTCGTCGAAGCGCTGGACAAGACCAGCGTCGGCAAGCTCGACAAGAAGGTATTGCGGGTTAAGTATGCGGAGGCGGGTTCGGCTTGAGGTAGGGCAGGCCGTATTGCTTTGTGAGCAGGAGATTCCGATGCCAACGATCTCGACGTTCTACGGAATCATCATACGAATGTATTTTTTCGATACTCACCAGCACGCCATCCCGCACATTCACGCGAGCCATGGCGACGACGCGGCGGTCTTCTCCCTCGATGACGGTTCCGTGCTGGCGGGCAGCCTGCCGATTCGGCAGACTCGACTCGTGCAGGCATGGATCGAGCTTCGGACCGAGCAACTGCAAGCTGACTGGGCCCTCGCCACACAAGGCGAGCCTTTGTTCAAGATCGAGCCGTTGAGGTGAAGAAATGAACCCAAAAGCCATTGCGGTATACGCATTGCCGAGTTACCAGCTCGACGTCGAATTCGCCAACGGGGAGCGGCGAATCTTCGACGTCCGGCCGTATCTCGACAAAGGTGTGTTCCGGCTGCTCAAGGATGTTCGTCGCTTCGCAGCTGCACGCATTGTTGCCGGCTCAGTTGAATGGCCGGGCGAAATTGATCTGAGTTATGACACCTTGTATCTCGAAGGGTGTGACCGTGAAGCTGCTATCGATAACTTGAACTTGGCCCATTAAATCCCACCCACTCAACAAGCAATGAAAATTCTCCGCTCCCTCTTGACGGTAGGCGCTCTTGCGCTCTTACTGGTACCAGCTGAAATTGCAGTGAGAATTTCTGGCATCGTAGATTTTCCTCTATATGTAGCAAATAATGAAATTGGATATATTCCGGCCCCGTCACAATCAGGCGACTTCCTTAGGAAAAACCATTGGCAGTTTAATTCCAAGAGTATGGGGGCGCTAGAATTTGCGCCGTCTGACGCGGTTGATACGTTATTAATCGGTGATTCCGTGGTCCTAGGTGGCAATCCGTACCGAGAAGAAGACAGACTAGGCCCACAGTTGAAGACTGTACTGCAACACCCCGTCTGGCCCATCTCTGCTGGCAGTTGGGGTTTGCGCAACGAGCTGCAATATCTCAAGCTTCATCCCGAAGTAGTCCAGTCATCCGATCAAATTATATTTGTATCTAATAACGGCGACTTCGGTGAAGCTTCGTCTTGGTCTTGTGAAAAAACTCATCCTCGGAGTCATCCAGCATGGGCTACCTTGTACGTTTTCAAGAAATATGTATGGGATTGGGAGTCATGTGGCCAAGTACCAAGCAATCTACTCGTCACTCCCGGCAACTGGAAAACCGATTTACGCGAATTCTTAGCAGCAAGCAGCAAGCAGCAAGCAGCAAGCAAATTATCTTCATTTTTTATCCCGACAAGGACGAAGCCGAAGGAAGTAAAAATCTGCGCGGCCTAGAGGCGCACTCCTCCGAGATTCTTGCGGAAGGTCTTGTGAATAATTCAAATATAAATATATTTAGCGTTGCCAGAGATCCTCGCTGGAGGTCGACATTTTATCGCGATAAAATTCATCCAACAGTGGATGGAACAAGAGTCTTGGCAGAAATAATTGCTAAGCCTGCAGAGAGTACTGCACTCGCAAAATAATACCGGGCGGGCCTAACGACAAAGGATAGGTCGCGCGAAGCCGCGACCTTATCCCGGGGCGCGCTCAAGTCTGAAGTGCAACACCTGATTGACGATAAGGTATTGCATGACAACAGACCGGTGTTACGAGCAGTTTCAGGTTGAGGAGCGGGTCTTGCTGGCGGCGTACCGTCGGGACGGGAAGAGCGTACGGGAGAGTGCTCGTTGTCTGGGCCGTTCGGCGAGTTCGGTGAGTCGGGAGCTTCGACGAAACACGGTGGCGAGTCTGGCTTATGGATCAACGACGGCCCAGCGTCTGGTGGCGCATCGGCGGATCGAGTCCCGGCCGGTGGCGAAGTTGGACCCCACGGGTCCGCTGTGGCCCTTGGTGATGGCGGGCCTTCAGGACCGGTGGTCGCCGGAGCAGATCGCCCGCACACTGCGTCTGGAGCATCCGCTTGAGCCTGCGCATCGCGTGAGTCACGAACCCATCTACACGACGATCTACGCACACGCGAAGGGCGAGTTGCGGAAGGAACTGATTGCCTGCCTGCGACAAGGCCGGAGTACGCGCAAGCTTCGTTCTGCGGGCGAGGATCGGCGCGGCAAACGGGTCGACGCCATCAGCATTCATATGCCCCCCCCCGGAAGTCGAAGACCGGCTGATGCCGGGGCATTGGGAAGGCGACTTGATCAAAGGGGCTGGCAATCGTTCGGCGATCGCCGTGCTGGTCGAGCGGACGACCCGCCTGGTGTTGCTGGCAAAGATGCCGGATGCGACGGCAGCGTCGGCCCTGGCGGCCTTCACCACCAAGCTCCGCAGCATCGCCGAACCGATCCTGCGGCAGATGCTGACCTACGATCAGGGCAAGGAGATGGCTTGTCACAAGCAACTCACCGCCAACACCGGCGTCAACGTCTACTTCTGCGACCCGCACAGCCCTTGGCAGCGGTGACTGACATGCAGTCACCCTGCGAGAACACCAACGGCCTGTTACGTCAGTACTTCCCCAAAGGAACTGATCTGTCGGTCTACACCCAAGATCACCTCGATGCCGTTGCCGACCAGATGAACCATCGACCGCGAGCAACCCACAACTACCAGTCACCGATCGTCGTCTATTCCGACTTCCTCAAACTCCTGCAATAATCACCTCGCGCTTTCCACTAATCCATTTCTGTTGCACTTCAGACTTGAGCGCGCCGCTTCTTTCGCCGGGAAGTCCCTCATCCCAACCCTTCTCCCTCCGGGAGAAGGGCTTTTTGCGAATGGGCTGAGCTTGCTTGCTTATCAAGAACGAATATCATCCGTGAAGCGCCCTCGACGCCCCCTTCCCGGTCACGGCCCTGTTCCGACAGTCCCGCTTTAATCGTAAGATTCATCCTCACCAAGCCTGAGCCTTTACATGAGCCAACACCTTCAGATCTGCCAAACCGTTCCACTTTCCGCCGAGGAAATCTTTTCGCGCGTGGCCGATCACGAGCGACTCGGCGAGGTGTTGGGGGTCCCGGTAAAACGCTCCAGGGACGGAGACGGAGACATCAACGGTCTCGGCTCGGTTCGCACGCTCGGCTTCAGGCCGCTGGATTTCGACGAGACCATCACCCGCTTCGATCCGCCGCGACGGATCGACTACCGCATCTCTCGCGGATCACCGCTGCGCGATCACCGCGCCAGCATCGTGTTCTCGCCGAACGGTGCCGCAACCGAAGTGACCTGGACCATTGACTTCGACACTCCACTTCCCCTGCTCGGCGGCGTGGTCAAGCGTGCACTGGCCCTGGGTATCCGCCATGGCCTGCGCAAGCTCGGAGCGTCGGGGTGAGCGATTCCCGTCCTAATTTGTCGTCTCCGGAAGCCCACTGCGGCGCGGGGCATTGCTGATGCGCATACGCGAAACTTTCCCCTACCGCATGGCGGAGGTCATCAAGATGACCGACGCCAGCCGGGAAGCCGTGCGCTTCTACGTCAATGCGGGCCTGCTGCCAGCCCCGCACCGGACCGCTCGCAACATGGCCTGGTACTCGGAGGAGCAGATCGAGACCATCAAGGTGATCCGCACCCTGCAGGAAGAGCAG
>JAUXYM010000047.1 GCA_030694365.1 Nevskia sp.
AACGAGGAGCGGGCAATGGCCGACCCATTGACGCGACGAGAGAGGCAGCAATGGGCAAAAACGATCCCGCCCCGAAGGGTTGCGGCCCCAAGTAATGTCTCTGGGCCGCCGGGACTTCGTTGCGAACCTTGACCATAGGTAAGCTATGGCCTGCGGTTCGCGCCTCGCCCGGCGGCTTTTTGACCTGCAACGCAGCGACCAAAGCAATGCCAGCAGACCCTAGCGTTCGTGCTAAGGTTTGTCCGTGTCTCCTGCAGTGTTCGATGTCTGTCAGGAACCCTTGAGCCTAATTGCAATGCAAAGGGAGCCTCAACAGCGTAGGGAGTGCAGGCCCGCCCCGCAGCGGGAAGCCCGAATACCTTGTCCGGCCCCCACTTGAGACCTCCGTCTCAAGGTCACGACGGATGACGGCACAGGTGGGAGACACCCTTATTTCTCACGCAGCGCGCAAGGCCGCGCTGCGACGGCAGTTGCGGCAGGCCCGCACTGCCATCCCGCAAGCACAGCGCCACGCCGCCGCCCGACGCGCGACGCGGGTGCTGTTGCGCGAGCTTCCACCCCGCAGCCGGATCGCGATCTATCTGTCGGTGCGCTCCGAGCTGTCGACCACACCGCTGCGCGCGGCCCTCGCCCGCGCTGGTCATCGCGTATCGGTGCCGCTGACGCTGCGCGACTGGCGTCTGCGCTTTGTCCCGCTCGAGCGCAAGACGGTGCTGTGCAAGCGCGGCCCGCTGCAGTTGCCGGAACCGGTGTCGCGGCGACACCTGAAAACAGCGCGCGCCTTCGACGTGATCCTGGTGCCGCTGCTCGGCTTCGATGCTGGTGGCGGTCGGCTCGGCAACGGTGGCGGCTACTACGATCGCGCCCTTGCCGGCTCGCGCATCGGCCGTAAGCCACGGCGCATTGGCTACGCTTACGCCCTGCAGGAAGTCGGCGAATTGCCGATCGAAGCCTTCGACGTGCGGCTCGATGCCGTGGTCACCGAACGCGGCCTGCGCCGCTTCTCTCAACGCCAAACCGACTGACGATGAACTACTGGCTGATGAAGTCCGAACCGGACTGCTTCTCGATCGACGACCTCAAATCCCGCCCGAAGAAGACCGAGGCCTGGGATGGCGTGCGCAACTACCAGGCGCGCAACTTCATGCGCGACGGCATGAAGGTCGGTGACGGTGTGTTCTTCTATCACTCGAACTGCGAAATCCCCGGCATCGTCGGCCTCGCGACGATCGCGTCCACCGCCTATCCGGACCCGACGCAGTTCATCGAAGGCCACGACCACTACGACCCTACCGCCAAGCCCGAAGAACCGCGCTGGCTGCTGGTCGACGTCAAGTACCAGCGCAAGCTGAAGCGGACCATCTCGCTGGCCGAGCTGAAAGCCAGGGAAGCCGACATGCCCGGCTTCCAGCTGCTGATGAGGGGCAATCGCCTGTCGATCATTCCGGTGTGCGCCGAGCACTGGAACTACGTGCTGAGTCTCGAATGAGGTTTAGAGCGTTTTCAAGTTAAATGGACACATAGAGTTCCGTCATGCCCGCGCAGGCGGGCATCCAGTTTCGGCCGTAGCGCGCCGCATCAGAACTGGATTCCCGCCTGCGCGGGAATGACGAGTGTTTTGTAAGGATTTGAAGGAAAAATGCTCTAGTGAAGCTGGTCGACAACCGATCGTGCGCCCAGCTTCTGCAAGTCCTCGAAGCCAGCCACGAAGTCGTCGACGCTCAGGGCCTTGCTGAAGCAGAAGCCCTGCACCGAGAAATTGCCGGCCGGCACCGGCTCGCCGAGATAGAAGCCCTGGGCGGCATCGCAGCTGCGCAGGCGCAGGAAATCCAGCTGCTCGCGCGTTTCCACACCTTCTGCCACCACCTTGATTCTCAGGCTGGTGGCGAGCGCGATGATCGCCTGCGCCACGGCGGCGTCGTTGACGCTGTCCGGCAGGTTGCGCACAAAGCAGCGGTCGATCTTCAGCGTGTCGATCGGGAAGCGGGTGATATAGGACAGGCTGGAAAAGCCGATGCCGAAATCGTCGATCGCGATGGTGACGCCCAGTGCGCGGATTTCATGCAGACGCGCCAGGGTTTCCTCGGTCTGGCTCATCAGCATGCCCTCGGTGATCTCGACTTCGAGGCTGTCGGCTGACAGGCCGCTGCTGCTCAAGGCTTCGCCGATCTGCGTGGCCAGTGCCGGATGCCGGAACTGCCGGGCCGAAAGATTCACCGCGACCTTCAGCGCATGACCCGTCCGCTGTTGCAGTGCTCGCGCCTCACGGCAGGCCGTGCGCAGCACCCATTCGCCCAGCGGCACGATCAGCCCGCTGCTCTCGGCCACCGGAATGAACTGATCCGGGTTGATTTTTCCGAGCACTGGATCGTCCCAGCGCAGCAAGGCCTCCATGCCCAGCACGGCACCGCTCTGCAGACAGATCTGCGGCTGGTAGTGCAGCTCGAAGCCGTCATCCCGTAGCGCGCGATGGATGGCGTTCTCGAGTTCCAGCTTCTGCTGCGCCTGGCGCGACATTTCGCTGTTGAACAGGCAGTAGCCCCGTCGGCCGGCGTCCTTGGCGCGATACATCGCGCTGTCAGCGTTCTTCAGCAGATGGTTGCCATCCTCGCCATCGTCCGGATAGCAGCTGATGCCGATGCTCGGCGACACCACCAGTTCATGCGCGCCGAACTTCATCGGTGCCGAGATCTTGTCGACGATGTTGGTGGCGATCCGTTCGACGTCGAAGACATTGCTGATCTGGCCCAGCACGATGACGAACTCGTCGCCGCCCATGCGCGCCACCGTGTCGACGCTGCGCACGCAGGCCTGGATGCGCTCGGCCACGGCCTTCAGCAGCTCATCGCCGATATGGTGGCCGAGTGAGTCGTTGACTCTCTTGAAGTGATCCAGATCCAGCAGCAGCACAGCGACTTTTTGACCGGCCCGCTTGGCCCCTTCCAGCGCCATGGCCAGCCGGTCGTGCAGCAGCATGCGGTTCGGCAGGCCGGTCAGGAAATCATGGTGGGCAACATGCTGGGTGTAGTCCTCGCGCCGCTTGCGTTCGGTGATGTCATAGGCAATACCGAGATAGCCCGTCGCCTGGCCCGCATCGTCGCGCATCTCGGTCACCGCGAGATTGACCGGGAAACGCGAGCCGTCCTTGCGGATATAGGTCCACTCGTGCTCTTCGGAAATGCCGAGGCGGGACTTGTTGACGAAGACCTCGACGCCGGGCGCCACCGTCCGGCCGAGTTCGAGGCTCAGCTCCGCCGCACGGCTGGCGGTTTCACGCGGATCGTGGATCAGCTCCGGCACGATCCTGCCAAGCATTTCCTCCTCGGTGTACCAGAGCATGCGTTCGGCCGCAGCATTGAACACCGTGCACTTCATATCGGTGCCGCTGGCGATGATCGCGTAGGGCGCGGCGTCGAGCATGGCGCGCTGGAAGCTGTAGGCTTCGGCCAGGCACCGCTCGTCCTGCTTGCGCTGCGAAATATCGGTGACCAGGGCGACGAAGCGTGCCGGCCCGGTGCCGGGCACCACGTTCAGGGCCAGCATCATCGGAAATTCGCTGCCGTCGGCGCGCAGGCCGGTGACATCGCGGCGCATGCCGATGATTTTCGGGTCCTGCTGCAAGGCGAAGCGCGCCACGTTCTGGTCGTGATGGGCGCGGAAGCGCTCGGGCATCAGCAGCACAACGTTCCGGCCGAGCACCTGGTCGGCGGCGCGGCCAAAGATCTTCTCCGCAGCGAGGTTGAAGCTGTGCACGATGCCCTGGGCGTCGATGCTGACCACGCCGTCGGCAATGCCGCCGACCAGGGTCTGATAGCGGGCTTCGGACAGTGCCGATTCCTGCGCGGCACGGCGCTGCTCGGTGATGTCGGTGGCGGTAACCACCACACCGTGATCGCTGCGGCCGGGCAGCACGCCGGTCGGCGAGCAGCCGAAGCTGACCCAGCGCCGCTCGCCATCGGCACGCAGGACATCCATGACGATGCCGTACTGGGCCCGGCCCGTGCGCAGGACCTCGAAGGCAGGGTAATCCGCAAACGGCCAGTGGCTGCCATCCTCGTGCCGGATCTGCCAGTCGTCGCGCAAGCTGCGGCCCATCAACGCGGCGCGTCCGGCCCCGAACTGCTGCTCGGCTGCCGCATTCACGGCGAGCACGGTGCCCCTGGAGTCGAACAGCATGATGCCCTCGCTGAGCGCTTCCAGCACCGTGTGGTTGTAGCCCTCGGCCACGGCCAGCTGGCGCACCAGCGGCCGGATCAAGGCGCGCAGCAGCAGGGCGGCGAAAAAGATCAGGATACCGACCAGCAAGAAACCCCAGAACAGCCCGCGACGGATCGGTGCATAGAGTTCCGAGGCATCGACGCGGACGACGGAAAACAGCCCGGTCGCTGCGACCGGACCATAGGCCGTCAGATAGGACGTGTTGCCGGCACGAACCGTATCCGAACCGCTGATGCCGCGCGCTGCGCTGCCCAGCAAGCCGAGCATGGCGGCTTCGTCGGCGTCCGGCGTGAACGGCTCGGCATGCGAGCGGTTCGGGAAGCACAGCGGTGCTGCGGCAGCGCCGCTGCACAGCATGATTTCGGCGCTGCTGCCGAGATCCTCGGCCGAGGTCAGCGTCCGATACAGGCTGGGCAACGGCTGCTCGGTGATCAGGGCACCGATCGGTCCGTCGCCATCGCTGACCGCGTAGCTGCTGCGCAGCAGGAAGCCGTCGCGCCAGAGCAGAAGGTGATTGCCAGGCACTCCGGTCGCGACCGGCACGGACAGGCTTGCACCGGTCGACGACGTCCCGCTTGCGGCGATGGAATGACCTTGAGCCGTCAGCACTTCGATGCTGCTGAAGCCATAGGGCATGAAGCTTTCGATGATGTCCTGGGCGTGCTGCCTGGCCGGCCTGTCGTTCGGCGCGTCGGCGAGCTGGCGCAGCAAGCGGATCAGCTCCGGACGGGTATTGACGATCGAAGCCCGTGTGGCACGCAGTTGCAGCATCGTGGCAAGCAGTTCGGTACGCCCGTCCCGTCCGACGCTCAGGCTCTTGCCGAGTGCGGTCTCACCCTCAAGCCGGAATACCGCGATGCCGGTCAGACCCGAAACCAGCCCGACGACAATCAGCGCGAACACGCCGACCGCCTGGAGCTGGCGCTCCTGCATCAGGGTATTGGTAACGACTACACGGCTTAGCCACAGGGCCGTTGCCAGCAGGGTCATGCCGATGGCCGTAAGCAGTGCCAGGCGACTGAAGGCATACCAGCTATACAGCAGCTCGATCCGCAGGAGGTAGCCGATGACGGCGCTCAGCCCGATCGCGAATACGGCCACGGACAGAACGCGTAGCAGAAGGTCTGGCCACTGTTGCCGGGTCCGCCATTGCAGGAGCAGCAAGGCAGGTGCCGCGAGCAGCCACGATATGGTCGTGGCCAACGACATCTGGCCGGGATGCGGGTTGCCGTCCGGGTTCCATCGGTGCAGATCTGCCCACTCGATGCCGCTGGCAATGCCGAAATTCAGGAACACCATGCTCAGCAGGGCAATGATCAGCACGGCCGCCGCCGGCAGCCAGACCAGGCGCCGCTGTCGAGCACTGCCGACATTCAGCCACAGCGCCAGGCCGCAAAGCACGAAGCAGAGCGCGGTATCGAAAACCATCGACGTAAGGCCGGGCAGCACCGAGGTCAGCACCGGGATCCGCAGCAGCCAGCCAGCCAGCAATGACCGTCGAGCCCAGCAACATCAGCGTCATCGCCAGAACGCGGATGCACTGAAGCCGGAGCTGGCCCAGCGTTTGGCGGCCTGCCGGAACGGGCGGATTCTGGGGTGCTGCCGTCCCGGGGGTCATGGTGCCTGCCGAAGGCTTCAGAGTCGATGTAACTCCAAAGTATCGGCCGAAGAGGCAAGACCTTGATTGCTTCAGGTCAAGTTCCGAACCGCAACGGACAGCCGGTAGCGCGGGGCGGCACCGGCGGCAAGGACTATCCCGCTATGAAAAGGCGGTAGGCCGGATTCTCGCTTTCATCCTGGTATTCGTAGCCGAGTTCGTCGAGTGCGCGGCGGCAATCGGCGCGTTCCTTCTTCGGCACCTGCAGGCCGCAGAGCACGCGTCCATAGGCGGCACCGTGGTTGCGGTAGTGGAATAGCGAGATGTTCCAGCGGCTGCCGATCGCCTGCAGGAAATCGGCGAGCGCGCCCGGGCGCTCCGGGAATTCGAAGCGGTACAGGCGCTCGTCGACGATGCCCGGCGCGCGGCCACCGACCATGTAGCGGACGTGGACCTTGGCCATCTCGTTGTCGGTGAGATCGGCCACCGCGTAGCCGTCGGCGCGCAGCGATTCGATGGTCGTGTCCCGACCGGCCTTGTCGTCGAAGTGGACGCCGGCAAACACGTGGGCGGCGCCGTTTGAAGCGTAGCGATAGCTGAACTCGGTGATCGGCCGGCGGCCGAGCTGCTTCAGGAAGCGCTTGAAGCTGCCCGGCTGCTCGGGGATAGTGACGCCGAGCAGAGTTTCGCGGCCGTCGCCGAGTTCGGCGCGCTCGGCGATGTGGCGCAGGCGGTCGAAATTGAGATTGGCACCGCTGATGGTCGCGACGAAGGTCTTGCCGGTGTCGCCGGTCTGCGCCACCCACTTCTTGATGCCGGCGACGGCCAGCGCGCCGGCCGGTTCGGGCAGCGAGCGGTTCTCGGCGAAGACATCGCGGATCGCCGCGCAGATCTCATCGGCCGATACCCGCAGGCAGGCATCGACGGTTTCGCGGCAGACCTTGAACGGCTCGGCACCGGCCTGGCGCACGGCGACGCCATCAGCGAACAAACCGACCTGTGGCAGCTTGATCCGGCGACCGGCTTCCAGCGCCTGGGCCATGCAGTCGGAATCGTCCGGCTCGACGCTGATCACCTTCACGCCGGGCCGCACCGCCTTGACCCAGGCCGCGATGCCAGCCAGCAGGCCACCGCCACCGGTGCAGACGAAGATCGCGTCGAGCGGACCATCGGCACCGATCTGTTCGAGGATTTCCTTGGCCACCGTGCCCTGGCCGGCGATCACCTCGGCATCGTCGTAGGGCGGAATCATGGTCAGGCCCTTGGCCTCGGCCAGCTCGACGGCATGCGCCGCCGCGTCGTCGAAGGCATCACCAAACAGCACGATCCTGCCGCCGAGCGCGCGCACCGCATCAACCTTCACCGACGGCGTGGTGCGCGGCATGACGATCCAGGCCGGGATGCCGAGGCGCTTGGCCGACAGCGCCACGCCCTGGGCGTGGTTGCCGGCCGAGGCGCAGATCACGCCACGGGCGCGCGTCGCTTCCGGCAGCTTGACGATCTTGTTGTAGGCACCTCTGAGCTTGAACGAGTGCACGCTCTGGGTGTCCTCGCGCTTCAGCAGAACCTTGTTGTTCAAGCGGGCCGACAGCTTCGGCGCGACTTCCAGTGCCGAGACGATCGCCACGTCGTAAACCCGGGCGCGTTCGATGCGCGACTTGTAGTCGGCGAGCAGACGGTCGCGATCACCCTTGGCAGATTTGGGCAGCGGCTTGGAAGTGGATTCGGTCACGGCGTTGAACGCTCTAGGTTTTCGGTGCGCCCGAGCGATGCAGGGGCGCGTCAGTGCGGATACGAGGGTCGCGTATCATACCGTCCGCTCCGAATCACCCCCTCACAGACCACGCCCTCGACTCCGTGACCGCAAGCACCGCCACCCAATTCGCCGACCGCATCGCCTTCATCGGCGGCGGCAACATGGCTGCGAGCCTGATCGGCGGACTGATCGCGGCCGGTCATCTGCCTGAGCTGATCCGCGTCTCCGAGCCGGAGGCCGACCGGGCTGCCGCGCTCGAGGCGCGCTTCGGCCTGAAGCTGGCGAAGGACAACGTCGCCGCCGTCACCGGTGCCGATATCGTCGTGCTCGCCACCAAGCCGCAGCAGGTGGCCAGCGCCGTGCGCGGCCTCAAGCTGGCGGTCGACACCACGCTGATCTCGATCTGCGCCGGCGTCCGCATCGCCAGCCTGCGCGAGCTGCTTGGCGGTAGCGACTGGGCCGGGGCGATCGTCCGCGCGATGCCGAACACGCCGGCGCTGGTCGGTGCGGGCATCACCGGCCTGCATGCCAGTGACAACGCCACGCCGCGCGCGCGGATGCAGGCGGAAACCGTGCTTGCCGCTGCCGGCCAGGTGGTCTGGGTCGAGCGCGAAGCGCTGATGGACGCCGTCACTGCGGTGTCGGGCAGCGGCCCGGCCTATTTCTTTCTGCTGACCGAAGCGATGGCCGAAGCTGGCGTGGCGCTCGGCCTGTCGCCGGAGGACGCAAAGAAGCTGGCACTGCAGACCTTCATCGGCGCCGCCAAGATGGCGGCTGGCAAAGGCACTGACGTCGCCACCTTGCGCGCCAACGTCACCTCGAAGGGCGGCACCACCCAGGCGGCGCTGGAAAGTCTTGAAGCGGACGGATTCCGCCACATGCTGAGCAAGGCGCTGGAAGCGGCGGACCGCCGTGGCGCCGAGCTTGGCGATGAACTCGCCGCCACCATCTGACCCCCATCTGACCCACCATCTGACCGAGGGCCTGGACCATCATCAACGTCATCTACAGCCTGTTCACGACGCTGCTCGATCTGCTGCTCTGCGTGTTCCTGCTGCGCGTCATGCTGCAGCTGGTGCGGGCCAATTTCTACAACCCGATCTCGCAGCTGATCTGGAAGCTGACCCAGCCGGTGACCCAGCCGCTGGTCCGCTTCATCCCGCGCATCCGCAACATCGACACGCCGGCGGTGCTGGTGCTGGCGGTGATCGCGGTGCTCGATATCGCCATCGTCGGCAGCCTGTACGGACAAAGCGTCGGCACCGGCCAGATGTTCTGGCTGGCGCTGCTGAAAGTGATCAGCCTCGGCCTGCGCGTGTTCACCCTGTGCCTGCTGGTGGTGACGATCCTGTCCTGGGTTGGCCCCGGCGTTTCGAACCCCGCGGCGAACGTGCTGTGGAGCCTGACCGAGCCAGTGCTGAAGCCGGTGCGCCGGGTGATTCCGCTGGTCGCCGGGCTGGACCTGTCGGCGATCCCGGTGATGATCGTCTTCCAGGCGCTGGATAGCTGGCTGCGCGCGCTGCTCGGCCTGTTCCACTGAGATGGTGCCGGAAGTGCTGAGCCAGCCCGCCGAGGCTGGCGGATCGGTCGGCATCGTCACGCCGAGGACCGTGGTCATCGACACGCCGCTGCTGCTCGCCTGCGGCCGCAGCCTGCCCGGCTTCGAACTGGTGATCGAAACCTACGGCAGGCTCAACGCCGCGCGCAGCAACGCGGTACTGATCTGCCACGCCCTATCCGGCGACCATCACGCTGCCGGCTTCCATTCCGCCGATGACCGCAAGCCCGGCTGGTGGGATTCGGCGATCGGGCCGGGCAAGCCGATCGATACCAATAAATTCTTCGTCGTCTGCCTGAACAACCTCGGCGGCTGCCGCGGCTCCACCGGCCCGACGACCATCAATCCGGAAACCGGCGCGCTCTGGGGCCCGGATTTCCCGATCGTCACCGTGCGCGACTGGGTCGCCTCGCAGGCGCTGCTGGCCGACCAGCTCGGCATCGACGCCTGGGCCGCCGTAATCGGCGGCAGCCTCGGCGGCATGCAGGTCATGCAGTGGACGATCGACTGCCCCACCCGCATCCGCCACGCGCTGGTGATCGCCGCCGCACCCAGAATCTCGGCGCAGAACATCGCCTTCAACGAGATCGCCCGCCAGGCGATCCTGTCCGATCCCGAATTCCACGGCGGCCGCTACATCGAAGCTGGTGCCAAGCCCGAGCGCGGCCTGAAGCTGGCGCGGATGCTCGGCCACATCACTTACCTGTCCGACACCGCGATGCGCGCCCGCTTCGGCCGCATCCTTCGCGACGGCGATGGCCAGTACAACTTCAATTACGACGTTGAATTCGAAGTCGAAAGCTATCTGCGTCATCAGGGGAATTCGTTCGTCGACCGCTTCGACGGCAACACCTATCTGCTGATGACCAAGGCGCTGGACTACTTCGATCCGGCCCGCGAATACGGCGACGATCTGGCCGCCGCGTTCCGTCAGGCGCAGGCGAAATTCCTGGTCGTCAGCTTCTCGGTCGACTGGCGTTTCTCGCCGGCCCGCTCGCGGGAAATCGTCAACGCCCTGATCGCTGCCGGCCGCGATGTCAGCTACGCCCGCATCGATTCCCAGCTCGGCCACGACGACTTCCTGATGCCGATCCCGCAGTACCACGCGGTGCTGCGCAACTATCTCGATCGCGTGGCGCTGGAGGTGGGTTCGTGAGCGCGTCGCTGCGTCCTGATCTGGCGCTGATCTCTGACTGGATCGCGCCCGGCTCAAGAATTCTCGACCTCGGCTGCGGCGACGGCGCCCTGCTCGCCCATCTCACAAGCACCCGCCAGGTGCGCGGCTACGGCCTGGAGATCGACGACGACAACGTCGCCAACTGCATTGCCGCCGGCATCAACGTGATCCAGGCCGACGTCGACGACGGCCTCGCCGAATTCGCCGATGGCTCCTTCGACTATGTGGTGATGACGCAGGCGCTGCAGGCGCTGGTGCGGCCGGATCTGGTGCTCGCCGAGATGCTTCGGGTCGGCCGCGAAGTGATCGTCACCTTCCCGAACTTCGGCCACTGGCGCGTGCGCCTCGCGCTCCTCGGTGGCCATATGCCGCACACGCCGGCCTTGCCGGCCGAGTGGTACGACACCGAGAACATTCATCTCTGCACGCTGGCCGATTTCGAGGCGCTGTGTGCGAGTGCCCATTGGCAGGTGCTGGAGCGGGCCTTGCTGGATCGTCGGCATCGGGCGGGATTCAACATTCGGACGGCACCGAACTTGTTTTGCGAGATTGCGCTTTACAAGCTGCAGCGGCCGGGCTGAGGGCTTTTGCGTCGAGCTTGGGCCAAGACGTTCATACCTTCTCAACTGTCAGATGTTGCACTTCAGACTTGAGCGCGCCGTTCTCTGCGCCTCTGCACTGAATTTTTCGTTGTTGATGCGGAACGCGCCTGCCGATCGACTCGCAGCCCTGAGCGCCGAACAGCCCGGAACGCTGCGGCATACTCGGCCGATGACTCAGCCGCTGCATCTCGATCCGATTCCGTTCATCACCTTGCCGAACTGGGTCAAGGCGGCGGCGCAGTGCGGCTTCAACATCGAGCCGGTATTTCGCGAAGTCGGCATAGCGATGGACCTGATCCATCTGGAAAGCGCGACGGTCAGTGCGCCGCTGTTGCAGCAGATGATGAACGCCTGCGTGGCGCGGACCCGCGACCCGCAACAGCATTTCCCGTTCGTGCTCGGCGAAACCTTCGCCTTCGACTATCTGCCGGACATCGACACCTACCTCACCACCAGCCCGACCCTGCGCGATGGCCTGCGGGTGTTCGACTGGGTGCGCGAGCTGATCAATCCGATGATCCAGGTCGGGCTCGAAGAAACTGGCGACGAGGCGCATCTGGTGCTGAAGCTCGCGGCCGGGGTGGAGCCACCGCCGAATCCCTACTTCAGCGAAACCACCTTCGCGTCGATCGTCAAATTCGGCCGGCGGCTGCTCGGCCCAACGGTGCCGTTCCTGCGCCTGTGTTTCCGCCACGCACGACCCGCGCATGCCGATGCCTATCAAGCCTATTTCCGCGTGCCGGTGCTGTTCGGCCAGCCCGAACACCTGCTGGCCTTCGACCGCGCGCTGCTCGATCGCCCGCTCGAAGGCGCGTTCCCGGCACTGCACAAGCAGGCCGAGTACCGGGTCGAGCAGCGCCTCGCGAAGCTGCCGGCCAAGCCCGGCCCCAACCCAGGTCTGGTTGCCGCGATCGAGCAGGCTTTCGAGGCGCAGCCGGCCTTGCTCGGACAAGGCCTGGAACGGATGGCCGCAGCACTTGGCCTGCACCAGCGGACCATGCAACGGCGCCTGCAGGATGAGGATCAGCGCTATGCCGATGTTCAGGATCGCGCGCGCTTCCGGCTCGCCGCGACGTGGCTGCAGGACACCACGCAGGATCTGGAGACGATCAGCGAGCGGCTCGGCTTTTCCGACCGCCGCAGTTTCACGCGGGCGTTCACCCGCTGGTCCGGGCTGTCGCCGAGCGCGTTCCGGGGCCAGAAGCAGTCAAGCTGATTCTGTCGCGGAATGTTCCCTCGGGTCGTGACAGGTCATATCCGGCCCCGGGCGTGACGCCTAGAGTCCCCTCACGAATTCCGTGAAAGGCACAGCCCCATGAAGCAGACCACCACCGCATCCGGCTATCCGATCGTGCCGCGCACCGAGGTCGACTTCGATCTCGATGGCGACATCCCGCGCTACTGGTTTGGCGGCGATGCCTTCAAGTCGCGCTTCTTCGATGCGATGTCGACCCTGTTCCCCGAAGGCGAAAAGTTCTTCATCACCTGCGTGCGCGACTACAAGGACGAGATCGTCGATCCGGAACTGCAGCAGCAGGTGAAGGACTTCATGCGCCAGGAAGCGCAGCACGGCCGCGTGCACAAGCAGTTCAACGATCGCCTGCAGGCGCAGGGCGTGAGAGTCGACAACATCGAGGCCAACACCCGGACGATCCTGGGCCGCATGCGCGAGCTGATGCCGGCCTCGTTCACTTTGGCGCAGACCGCCGCCGCCGAGCATCTGACCTCGATCATGGCGCACAGCTTCTCCGATCGGCCGGAGGTGTTCGCCGAAGCCGATCCGCGCATCCGGGCGATGTACATCTGGCATGGCGTCGAGGAGATCGAGCACAAGGCGGTGGCTTTCGACGTGCTGAAGAACGTCGCCAAGGCCGGCTATTTCACCCGTGCCGGCGTGATGCTCTACACCTCGGTGATGTTCCCGCTGCACGTGTTCCTGATCCTGCGCCACATGCTGATCGTCGACGGCTACAGCTTCCGCCAGCGCTTCGGCCTCTGGGCGCGCGGCCTGCGCTGGCTATACGGCTGGAACGGCCTGTTCCGGCCGCTGATCGGCCATTACTTCGCCTACTACAAGCCCGGCTTTCATCCCTGGCAGGACGGCGACATGGACGCCTATGAGCGCTGGCGCGCCGCCTACGCCCAGAACGGCGGCAACGCGGTTGCGGCCGGCAACCAGGCCTACGCTCGCGCGGCCTGAAGTTCGGCGGGTTTCCCTGTTTCGGCACCGTGCTCGGCGTGGTCATCGCGTTTGTCGGTGGCGGCATCGTCTACGACTTGCTGAAAGCCAGCTTCGGCCCGCGCCTGAGCCCGGAAGAGGCGTTCAACGGTGCCGATCTGAGCATCAACAAGATCGCCGCGACGGCCGAGCGCGATACCTGCTGGTAGATCGCGGCAGGCTGATGCCAGCCGATCCGGCGACAACGGCAAACCATGAAAAAGCCCGCCACGACGAAGGTCGTGGCGGGCTTTTCAGGTACCGGCTTCAGGCCGGCATCGACCGCCGTTCGCTGTAGTTGATGAAGCCTCGGATCGTCCGGTACAGCCACCAGACGCCGAGCACCAGATAGCCGAAGATGCCGATGAACACAAAGGTCAACACGAAACAGATCGCGCCCCACAACAACCCCCACCAGAACGTGCGCAGCAGCCAGCGATGATGGGACCGGATGAACGCACTCTGGGTTTCGTTGACCTTGATGAAGCTGATGATCACTGCGGCGATGCCGGTGATGCCGGTGAACGGCGCAAGCGCGTGCAGGACGTAGGTGATGGTCAGCATCTGCCGGTCAGCGTCGCTGCCGTGATCCGGTATCGGTGAGGTCGTCGTATCGAAGGACATGCGGTGCTCCAGAGTCATCGAGATGCCGATCGTCAGCCGGCGGTGGGTACAAGCGGTGCGGACAGAGTGACGATGGCGGCCGTCGCCGCAATAGCCTAGCGAATTCCATGCAAACCCTCGGCACCGGGGCCGGCAGCCGTGATGCCGGTCACAGTGCCATCCCGCGAGCCTCGGAAATACCCTTCGGCGACGGTTATGCGTCACCGATTCACTGCACTTGCGACCAGCGGTGCCAGCGCTCCGCGCAGGCGGTTGCCGGGGCGTTTCAGGCCACTGCGTTGCCGCCGATACAGGTCGTACAACCTGATCTGCGGAAGCGGCCATGCCCTTTTTGACCAGCACGCTGAAAACTGTTTTCGCCGCTGCGCTGACCGCAGCGGTCCTGGCCGCGACCGGCACCGGTGCCAATGCGCCGGAAGCGGCAACGGCGGTGCCGCCGGAACCGCAAGCCCGCTTTCTGGGGGCCAGCGAGCCGCTGCCGCCGTCGCGCTTGATCGTCGCCTATGACGACGACATCGCAGCGTTCCGCGGCCGGCGCCGCACCGCGCTGAGCCTGGCAGCCGCGCAGGCGCTCGATGCAAGGGCTCGCAGCCGTGTCGACGATCTCGCCGCCGGCGCTGGCCAGCCGCTGCGCTACCGCCGCCGGCTCGGCAACGGCGCGCTGCTGATCGATGCCGATGGCGGGCTCGATGAAGCGGCGCTCACCCGTCTCGCAGCGCGGATCAAGGCGCGCCGACCGGCCGGGCTGCGCTATGTCGAACCGGATCGCATCCTGCAAGCGGTGCTGACGCCGAACGATCCCTGGCTCGGCAACCTCTGGGGCGTCGCCGGGCCGGCGCAGGTCAACGGCCTGGCAGGCGTCAACGCTTACACGGCCTGGGACCGCACGGACGGCAGCGGTGCCATCGTCGCGGTGATCGACACCGGCTATCGGCCGCATGCCGATCTCGCCGGCCAGGTCGTCGCCCAGTACGATTTCATCAGCGACGCCGCCAGCGCCAACGACGGCGACGGCCGCGACGCCAACGCCCAGGACCCAGGCGATTTCCGCATCTCCGGCGCCTGCGGCAGCAGCGGTACTTCGAATTCCAGCTGGCACGGCAGCCACGTCGCCGGCACCATCGCGGCGCTGGCCAACAACGGTGTCGGCGTCGCCGGTGTCGCTTATGGTGCCAAGCTGGTGATCGCCCGCGTGCTCGGCCGCTGTGGCGGCACCACCTCGGATATCGCCGACGCGATCATCTGGGCCTCGGGCGGCACGGTCTCCGGCGTGCCGGCCAATCCGCAGCCGGCCCAGGTGCTGAACATGAGTCTCGGCGGCCAGTATCCCTGCTCGTCCTCGCCGACCCTGCAGGGCGCAATCGACAGCGCCCGCTCGCGCAACGCCACCGTCGTGGTCGCCGCCGGCAATTCGAACATGGATGCCTCCGGCTTCTCGCCGGCCAGTTGCAGCGGCGTGATCAGCGTTGCTTCGATGGGCGATGGCGGCAGCCGCGCGCCGTACTCGAACTACGGCGCTTCGGTGGACGTTGCCGCACCCGGCGGCGACATGAGCCGCGGCAGCACGGTGGGCATCCTGTCGACCTACAACAACGGCGCAACGACGCCAGGCAGTGATTCCTACGCCTATCTGCAAGGCACCAGCATGGCTTCGCCGCACGTTGCCGGCGTTGCTGCGCTGCTCTACGCAGCGCAGCCGTCGATCACACCGGATCAGGTCGAAACCACGCTGAAAGGCAATGTCCGCAGCTTCCCCTTCAGTTGCAGCGGCTGCGGCACTGGCCTGGTCGATGCCACATTGGCACTCGCTGCGATCACGCCGGGGCCGGGCAACCTGCGCTTCAGCGCAGCGAGCTATGCGGTGACCGAGAACGGCGTCATCGCCACGATCAGTGTGCTGCGCAGCGGCGGCGATGTCGGCGCGGTGTCGGTGAACTACGCAACCGCCAACGGCACGGCGATCGCCGGCAGCGACTACATCGCCACCAACGGCACCCTGAACTGGGCCGATGGCGATGCCACCACCAAAACCTTCTCGGTGCCGATGATCGACGACGCCCTCGCCGAAAGCAGCGAAACCCTGGCGCTGGCGCTCAGCGCGGCGGGCGGCGGCGCGACCCTGGGCAGCGTCAGCAACGCGACCTTGACCATCGCCGACGACGACACCGCGCCGGGCTCGCTGGCCTTCGCGGCAGCCAGCTACAGCCTTGCCGAGAACGCTGGCGCGGTCACGGTGACCATCAGCCGCACTGGCGGCGTCTACGGCGCGGCGTCGCTGAGCTATGTCACTGCCAACAGCAGCGCCACCGCCGGCAGCGACTATCTGGCCGCGAACGGCACGCTGAGCTGGGCCAATGGCGACGCCAGCTCGAAAATCGTGCGGGTCACCGTCTACAACGACAGCACGGCGGAAGCCAACGAAAGCTTCCAGCTGCGCCTGTCCGGCGTCAGCGGCGCGACGCTCGGCACCACCTCGATCACCACGGTGACCATCAACGACGACGACAGCCCCAGCGTCAACGGCAGCCTGGCGTTCACCGCCGGCAGCGCGTCGATCAGCGAAGCGGCCGGCACGGCGACGGTCAGCGTGTCGCGCACCCTGGGCTCGACGGGCGCGGTCAGCGTCAACTACGCGAGCAGCAACGGCACGGCCCTGGCCGGCAGCGACTACAGCGCCGTCAACGGCAGCTTGAGCTGGGCCGCTGGCGATACCGCGAGCAAAAGCTTCACGGTGCCGATCAGCAATGACAGCGCCGCCGAAGCGACTGAAACCATCAGCCTGAGCCTGAGCACTCCCGGCGGCGGCGCGGTACTCGGCGCAACCAAGACCGAGACCTTGAGCATCATCGACAACGACGGCCTGCCGGGCGTGATCGCAGTCGGCAGCGCCAGCTACACGGTCGCCGAGAATGCCGGCAGCATCAGCATTCCGGTGACCCGCAGCGGCGGCTCCACCGGTGCCGCCTCGGTGACCTATGCCACGGCCAGCAGCAGCGCCGCAGCCGGCAGCGATTTCACCGCCGCCAGCGGCACGCTGACCTGGGCCAATGGCGACGCTGCGACCAAGACCGTCAGCATCACCCTCTTCAACGACACCCTGGCCGAAAGCAGCGAGAGCTTCCAGCTGCGCCTCGGCACCGTTGCCGGCGCCAGCCTCGGCAGTCCGGCGACCGCCGTGGTGACGATCAGCGACGACGACACCATCAGCTCGGCCGGCAGCATCGCGTTCGTCAGCGGCGCGCAGTCGGTGCTGGAAAACGCGGGCAACGCTGTGATCAATGTGGCTCGCAATGCCGGCAGCATCGGTGCCGTCAGCGTCGACTACACGATCACCAGCGGCACCGCGACCGCCGCCAGCGACTACACCGCCGTCAGTGGCACGCTGAACTGGGCCAATGGCGCCAGCGGCAACCGCGCGATCACCCTGCCGGTGCTCAACGATGCCCTCGCCGAAGCCAACGAAACCGTGGTGCTGAGCCTGAGCAATGCCACCGGCGGCGCGGTGCTCGGCAGCGCCAAGACCAGCACCGTGACGATCACCGACGACGATGGCTCGCCCGGCACGCTGGCGCTGTCGTCGGCGACCTACACGATCGGCGAGGCCGGCGGTGCGGCCACCGTCACCGTCACTCGCAGCGGCGGCAGCTACGGCACGGCGGCGATCGACTACACCACCGCCAACGGCCTGGCGATGGCCGGCAGCGACTACACCGCCAAGGCCGGCAGGCTGGTCTGGGCCAGCGGCGATGCCGCGAGCAAGACCTTCACCGTGGCGATCCTCAACGACACGCTGAAGGAGAACGCGGAAACCATCCTGATCCGCCTGAGCAACCCGCAGACCGCCACGCTCGGCAGCCTTGCCAGCGGCACGGTGACCATCATCGATAACGATTGACGACAGGAAGCACGCGGCACCGTCCTTGCGATACTTCGGCAACCCCGCCTTTCAGGAATGCCGATGAACTTCGCCCACTTCCACAGGCTGCGCCCAGCCTCATTGCTGGCTTCGTCGCTGACCGGCCTGATGCTGCTGGCAAGCATTCCGGCCCAAGCCCAAGCCGCTGCAGACGCCAGCGAACCCACGTTCCGCGCGCTGTACAAGGAACTGGTCGAGATCAACACGACGCTGTCGGTCGGCAGTTGCACGCAGGCCGCGCAAGCGATGGCGGCCCGCCTGCAGGCGGCCGGATTGCCGGCTGCCGACCTGCAGCTTCTGGTGCCGCCCGAACGGCCGAAAGACGGCTCGCTGATCGCCATCCTGCGCGGCCGTGACGCCAAGGCGCTGCCGATCCTGCTGCTGGCGCATATCGATGTCGTCGAAGCGAAGCGCGAAGACTGGCAGCGTGATCCGTTCACCTTGATCGAGGAAAACGGCTTCTTCTATGCCCGTGGCGCCAGCGACGACAAGGCGATGGCGGCGGTGTTCACCGACAGCCTGATCCGCTATCAGCAAGAGGGTTTCAAGCCGCGCCGCTCGCTCAAGCTGGCGCTGACCTGCGGCGAGGAAACCGCAGATACCTACAACAGCGTCAGCTGGCTGCTGAAGACCCACCCGGACGCGCTGAAAGCGGCGTTCGCGCTCAACGAAGGTGCTGGCGGCGAGCTCGACGCCAGCGGCCGGCCGACGGTGCTGCAGATTCAGGCCGGCGAAAAGGTTTACCAGGATTTCCAGCTCGAGATCAGCAACCCCGGCGGTCACAGCTCGCGGCCAGTGCACGACAACGCGATCTACCGGCTCAGCGCCGCGCTGACCCGGCTGGGTGCGTATCAGTTTCCGCTGGCCTTGAATCCGGTCACCTCGGCGTATTTCGACGCGCAGTCGAAGATCGTCCCGCCCGAAGCCGCGAGCGCGATGCGCGCGGTGCTCGCCAATCCCGTCGACGGCCCGGCAACCGACACATTGTGGTCGCTGAACCCGGGCTGGAACAGCATGCTGCGAACCACGTGCGTGGCCACCCAGGTCAACGCCGGCCATGCGCCGAATGCGCTGCCGCAGCGGGCGCGGGCCAACGTCAATTGCCGCATCCTGCCCGGGGTGCCGGTGGCGGCGGTGCAGGCGACGCTGAAGCAGGTGTTTGCCGACGATGGCATCGCCGTCAGCACCGTCGGCGAGGACGCGGTGATCGGCCCGCCGCCGCCGCTGACTGCCGCGATGCTCGAACCGGTAAAGAAGATCGCGAAAACCATCTGGCCGACCGCGACCCTGGTGCCGACGATGGCGACCGGTGCCACCGATGGCCGTTTCCTGAATGCCGCCGGCATTCCCACCTACGGCCTGTCCGGCATGTTCCACGATGCCGAAGGCAGTCATGCGCACGGGCTGGACGAGCGCATCCGGGTCCAATCCCTGCTCGACGGCCGGCGCTTCCTGTACGAGGTGGTCAAGCTTTACGCGATGCAGCCGGGCTGATCCTGCTCGGCTGAAAGCTGCTCGAGCCTTACCAGCCCAACGTAATATCCATCGGCTTGATCGTCGGCCATCGTCATGGCGATAGCCGACGATCAGAAGGTGAGCACTACACAGACAAGCCGCCGTTATCCCAGCGACGGGCTTGTCTGCCCGAGCGATCAATCGCCAATCACCAGCAGGTCGACAATCTCCCGGTGATTGAGCATGCGCTTGTAGAGGCGCACGCCGTCCAGCACGCCCTCGAACGGGTACTGGAAAACGTTACGCCCGAACAGCGGTGCCTGGGCACCGAGGAACAGGTCGTCGCTGCTGAAATTCGCCAGTTCGGCCCTGCTCAGCTTGCTGGTCGCCACCATCCGGCCGTTGATGTGCAGCTCCAGCGTCTGCCTGGATTTCTTGTACGTGTAGGCCACGTGGGTCCAGTCGCCGAGCTGGTGGGCCAGGGTTTTCGACACGATCGAACCGTTGTCGACGAAGAACGCGCCCACATTCAGCGTCGCGGTGTTGGCACCTGCCGACGGGAATTCTTCCGACGCCGCCAGTTCGGTAAATGCCCCACTGCGATCATGACTCTTGGCCAGTGGCATCTGGATGCCATACGGCAGGTAGTTCTGGAAGCCATCGATGCCGGCAAAGGAATTCAGCTTCGCCCAGTAGGCGATGGTGAAATCATTGCTCAGCCTCAACGAGGGCGAGTTCGGCACCCGGATGTAACCCAGGCTCCGATAGCCGCCGAAACGCGCGCCGTCACCGCGATGGCCCTCTACCCGTGTTACATCCCCTTCGATCATGCCGTTGTTGCCGTTGGCCGAGCAGTCCCGGTTCAGGCCGGTATTGAAGCAGTAGCGGGCGACCAGCCCGGGGGGTTCGAGGCTGAGCGCGCGGGCCTCGCCAAGAGCCAGCAGCGCAGGCAATCCCGCCAGTGCCAACAGTAGAAATTTCGTCAATCGCTTCATGATGGTGCTCCTCAGTGGTGGTTATTGAGGCGGCCTACAAAATGTTGAACAGGAGAGCGTCCCGGGCAACGTATGAAGCAAGCTGATAGGTGGCGCTGGCCGCCTCAATAACAAAAAACATATTGATTTTATTATTGATTCGGCCACGTTCTGCTCCACAG
>JAUXYM010000054.1 GCA_030694365.1 Nevskia sp.
GATCTTCAAGATTGGCGCAGCAATCTGAATCATGAGCGTGGCGTTATTGAGGCGACCCTCAAAATGTTGAACAAGCAAGCCGACGATGGCAGGAAGTGACTCAGGGTTGTAGACCGCGCCGGCCGCCTCAATAACAAAAAAACATTGATTTTATTATTGATTCGGCCACGTTCCGCCTCGCTGGGAAGATCGGGCGTCAAATTCAGACGTATCACCTTTTTCAACTATTTCGTGGCCGAATCAATAATTCTGTCCTCATTATCGGGCACCAACATGGTTGGCAGCACGCGTTTGTGCTGCCAACCCCCGGGAATTTTCGATGAACAAGATCATTGCTGCCATTGCCCTGTCGACCAGTTTCCTCGCCGCCGGCCTCGCCTCCGCCGCAGCACCGCCCGCCAAAACTTCGGCGGAAGCCAAGGAAGCCACGACGGACGCCAAGGCCAAGCACCAGCACAAGTCCCATAAGTCCCACAAGGCCGGGCACACCACCCCTAAGAAGACCTTGGGCTGAGCTATCGCCGCGTAACGGATCTTGATCCGAACGCGCTAGCCAGAACCGCCGTCGTACAGACAAGGCCGGAAAGCCCCCGCTTTCCGGCTTTTTGCGTTCAGGCAGATCGGCTCAGATCGGTGGGACCAGCTGTTTCTCACGCGGAGAACGCGGAGATCGCGGAGAAAAGCTTCAAGAGAGAACAAAATGTATTTCCTACTTTGTCTTTCTCTGCGTCCTCCGCGTTCTCCGCGTTCTCCGCGTGAGACAGCTTTTTCGTGAAGCGCTAGCGGATGATTGACCGTGAAGAACGCAGCTGCGCAACCTGCTGTTGCAGCTCTATACACAGCCGCCCAAGACTTAGGCGATCAAGGCTCGCAAGGCGTCGCCCGGGCTCTGCTGGCGCATCAGCGATTCGCCGATCAGGAAGCGGCGCACGCCGGCGGCGAGCATCCGCTGCACATCGGCAGGCGCGCCGACGCCGCTTTCGGTGATCACGTCGTAACCGGCGGGAATCCCGGCCAGCAGCTCGAGGGTCGTTTCCAGCCGTGTCTCGAAGGTCCGCAGATTGCGGTTGTTGATGCCGAGCAGCACCGGCGTCTTGAGGTCCAGCGCCAGCATGGCGTCGCGCTCCGGCCGGTCGTGTACTTCAATCAGCACGTCCATTTCGAGATCCTGCGCGAGCCGCGCCAGCTCGCCGAGCCGTGCCGGTTCCAGTGCTGCGGCGATCAGCAGCACGCAGTCGGCGCCGATCGCGCGGGCTTCGACGATCTGGATTTCGTCGATCAGGAAATCCTTGCGGATCACCGGCAGTTGCGTGTGCTGGCGCGCCTCGACGAGGTAATCGTTGTGGCCCTGGAAGAACTGCTCGTCAGTCAGCACGCTCAGGCAGGCCGCACCGCCACGCGCGTAATCCTCGGCCAGCCAGCCGGGATTGAAGTCTTCGCGGATCAGGCCTTTCGACGGGCTGGCCTTCTTGATCTCGGCGATCACGCCGGCGCCGGTCGCAGCCTTCGCTGACAGCGCCGCGGCGAAGCCGCGCGGTGACGGCTGCGCCAGCGCGATGCGTTCCAGATTGCCGATCGCGATACGCGCCTGCAGCTCGGCGATCTCGATGCGCTTGCGGGCGAGGATGGTTTCGAGGATATCGCTCATGAACTCAGTTCCCGGTACCGGCAGCACGTGTTGCCGCGACATAGGCATCGACCTTCGCGCGTGCTGCACCACTGGCTATGGCCGCAGTCGCGCGGACGATGCCATCGGCGATCGAGCTGGCGACACCGGCGGCGTACAGCGCGGCACCGGCATTCAGGCAGACGATGTCGCGCGCCTGGCCGGCGATGTTGTCCAAGGCTTGCAGCAGGCGCTGCTTCGAATGCGCAGCGTCATCGACTTTCAGATTGCGGCTGGCTGACATCGCCAGGCCGTAGTCCTCGGGATGAATGTCGTACTCGCGAATCTGGCCATCGCGCAGTTCGCCGATCAGAGTCGCGGCGCCGAGCGAGATCTCGTCCATGCCATCGCGGCCCCAGACCACCAGCGCGCGCTGCACGCCGAGCTTCTGCAGCACGCGGACGAGGATGCCGACCAGATCCGGATGGAACACACCCATCAGGATGTTCGGTGCGCTGGCCGGATTGGTCAGCGGGCCGAGGATGTTGAAGATCGTCCGCACGCCCATTTCGCGACGCACGGCGGCAACGTTCTTCATTGCCGGGTGATGGCGCGGCGCGTACATGAAGCCGATGCCGGTCGCTGCCAGACACTGGGCAACCTGCTCCGGCGACAGCTCGATATTGGCGCCGAGCGCTTCGAGCACATCGGCACTGCCGGATTTCGACGACACGCTGCGGTTGCCATGCTTGGCGACTTTCGCGCCAGCAGCGGCAGCGACGAACATCGAGGCCGTGGAAATGTTGAAGGTGTTCGAGCCGTCGCCACCGGTGCCGACAATGTCGACCAGATGCGCGTCAGCCACGCCGCCCGGAGTAGGCACCTTCAACGCGAACTCGCGCATCACCGTGGCCGCTGCGGCGATCTCGCCGACGGTTTCCTTCTTGACCCGCAGGCCGGTCAGGATCGCCGCCGTCATCACCGGCGACACTTCACCGCGCATGATCTGGCGCATCAGCGCGATCATTTCATCGTGAAAGATTTCGCGGTGCTCGATGGTCCGCGCCAGCGCTTCCTGTGGCGTCATGTCCAATTGTCCAGAAAGTTCTTCAGCATCGCGTGACCGTGCTCGGTCAGGATCGATTCCGGGTGGAACTGCACGCCTTCGATCGGCAGGGACTTGTGGCGCAGGCCCATGATCTCGTCCGGCGTGCCGTCCGGCTTCACCGTCCACGCCGTTGCTTCCAGCTCGGCCGGAAAATCACTGCGATCGACGATCAGCGAGTGATAGCGCGTCGCCGTGAACGGGCTCGGCAGATCGCGGAACACCGAGCCGGCCAGGTGGTGGATCGGGCTGGTCTTGCCGTGCATCACCGATGCCGCGCGGCGCACGGTGCCGCCGAACGCCTGGCCGATCGACTGATGGCCGAGGCAGACGCCGAGGATCGGGAAAGTACCGGGCTTGCCGAGTCGTTCGATCAGTTCCAGGCAGATGCCGGCTTCGTTAGGCGTGCATGGCCCCGGCGACAGGACGATGTGGCTGGGCTTCAGTGCAGCCACCTCATCGACGCTGATCTGGTCGTTGCGGTGCACGGCAACCTCTGCACCCAGCTCGCCGAAATACTGGACGAGGTTGTAGGTGAAGGAGTCGTAGTTGTCGATCATCAGGAGCATTTTGCACTCAACTTATTGATTTACTTAATAAGCGTTGCGAAATGCTTTTCTCAATACCCGCAACGTTACCCGCATTTCTGATTGCCACTAGCGGTCCACATGCACGCCGCATCCGGAGCCATATTGTCGCGCAGATTCAATCATCGATGCGGACCGGATTAGCCAACCAGGCTGCGCATCGGCGGTCGAACTGCCGGGAGCCCGCGCCCTTTTCGAAATGGCGGCCGAAACGATTCGGGTTGACTCTGAGAGTGAGAACACGCACCGACTGTCTGCAGTCCGATGCAACTAGGGGAAAAACCCCTCGGCGATCTCGCTCGCGAGTAGGCGCACGTGCTTTTCGACGGTGCACCGCGTCCGAGATCGTGAGCGACCGCTTGACCTGTAGCGACAGCCGCATGACCGCACCGTCTGCCAATGAGGCAGCGTCGACGATTACGTCGTCGAGTGGTTCGCCGAAGTCAGCCTGCTGCTGGGCGACACGCTGCACGATCTTCGCACCCAGGGCGACCGCCGTAGTGCCGGTAATCATTGCCGCGAGGTACTGAGCCGTAACCGCGTCTTCGTAGGTAAATCCGGCACCGCCAGTGAGTTCAGGCGAAGTCATACTTTGTCCGTGCATCTCGACTGGTTGCCGTCATCTCGCCAGACATGATCCCGGTGAAACGCCAAGTAGCGACGGTGCTCGCCCCGCAATCTGTCGATCCGCATTGCGGGGCCGATACCCAGAGCCATCAATGCTTCGGCAGTCAGCTGCGACGAGAAGATGGCGTCGCCCGCATCAGAGAACGTCATCCATCCGCCATCAAACAGCGCATCGACGTGAGGTGCCAGCAGCAGCCCGTTGAAGACATCCAGGCGCTCTTCGTCGCTGTCGCACGATGCCCAGGGTTTGATGTGGGACGCGCGTAGCAGCTCTGTGACCGAAAGGGCCGTTGCGCAGCAACGGCCTTGCCAGTAGTCGATCAAGCTTTCGCGGAAGATGTTCTGCCCGATGCGCTGAACGACGAGGCGCTCAATCTCCGTGCCTCTCGGCAACCCCGCCGTCTTGGCGCGATACCGTTCGGCAACGCGATTCGGCCATGTTCGCGCGTGGGCAGCGGCTTTTTGCAGCGACGAATACAGAGCCGCGTAGCCGTGCACTGAAATTTCAGACTGGCCGTCCGGCGCGTCGAGGAAATCGCCGCGCTCGGCCGATAGCAAGAACTCGCCTGCAGGGCCGAACTTCACCGCGACCCATTCCGGAAATTGCGCCGAGCGAAGCACCAGCCCGCGCACATCCACGATCGGCGTCAGTTCGAATCCACAGTCGGCGGCCGCCTTCTCGACACGCGTTCGTTCGAATGGCGTCATGGCTCGATCAGGCCCTTCAGATGAGCAACGGCGGCGATCGAATTCATGGTCATGACTTCAGTCGGTTCCACTGCAGCGGGCGCTTGCGCCAGTGAACCTCGATGCTTTGGGTGAAATTCGCTCGGACGAGCTTTGCCCGCTCCTTCAGCCAGTCGCCTTGCTCTGCCCGAATCACGATCCCTTCCATCGGACCTTCCCGGTAACGACTCGGCGAACGATCAAGGAGACGCTTCAACGCGACCAGATCAAACTTCTCCCGGTCGATGCGCGACACCGTGGTCACGCCCGTCTTGCGGGCCCAGTCGTCTCGCCGTGCCGTGCTCCAGAAGCGGTCGGTCTGCCGGTCGTAGATGTCGAACAGCAGCCACCAATCCGGCAGCGACACGTAATCCAGTGAATGTCGCGCGGCGCACCACTCGCCAAAGGCGATGAGGTTGGGTGTCAGAGCCGCCACGATACGGTCCTCATGCGTGGCGAGCCAGCTCGCGAGTCGACTGAACTGACCGATGAACGGTGGCTGCAGGTACTGGCCGCGATTCTGCGCACGCAGGCTTCCAGCTTCATTGATAGATACGCCGAGGTTGGCACCGTCGAGTTTCTCCTCAACGACTACTTCGCCGGCAAGCACGGTGCTGGCCTCGTTCGGAGATAGAACCTTGTCATCGCGCGGTTCGCCCGAACCAAGCCAGCTCAGGTGCGGGGTGTGCGGGAATCGAAAGAAGTCCGTCATCAGATGGCTGGAAGTGCGGGCACTGCATGCCCCGGAAACTTCTTCTTGTAGAATTTTGTCGCGTCGATTGGGCAAAGAAAATCGACGACGATGCCGTGCGCGGCCAGCGGTAGCCACCACGCCAGCCACTTGCTATCCGCTGCCTGCCAGATCGGCGGCTTGTCCGGGTGTGCATTGGCAACGGCGACAAACATCCGGTCCGGAGGATCGAACTTCGGCTGGAGTGCGGCGTCAGGGAACTCGGCGAAGGTCGTGGGCGCTGTCTCGGTGATCGATACACGATGGACGCGACTACCGTTCGCCTGATTCTGAAGCAGCCACTTCAGGAACACGTCGCCCACGCCCTTGGGTTGGTTGGGCCGTGTCTTGTTGCCGTACTCGCCAAGTAACTTGCGCGCATCGTCGATGACCACTACTCCGGTTTTCTGCCGCGCATACAGTCGGGCAATGCATTCCAGTCGGCATTCCTTTGAAACGTCCGGGTGGCTGCCGTTGGCGACCAGCAACACATTGGTGTCTATCACTACCGCCGTCATGGCTTGGCTTTGCCGTCGACATGGTCTTGTCGATTCAGGGCGGCAGTGGTTCGCGCGGTGATATCGCCCATCTCGTCACCGAAGAAGTTCTCCGGCCAGTTCTCGATGTCGCCGAACATATCGAGCCGCAGTGCCTCCATGTCTGCGGCTACTCCCTTCCGATTGACGAAGTAGATGGCCACGTCCTCCGCCGGGATCACCTCCTCGGCAACCCGTCGCTGCAGCCGCGCTAGGAAGTGCTCCGAGTGCGTCTCGATGATGAGTTGCATGTTGCGCGGTGCGCTGGCCTCGTAGGACTGCACGGCGCTGATGAATACGTCTGCCAGGTTCGACTGCGCCATCGGGTGTAGATGAATCTCCGGCTGTTCCATCCAGACTGTCGAACCGGCGGGTGCATAGAAGGCCTGCACCAGCGCCGGCAGTACCTGTGACACGCCGAAGCCGACGTCCGTGAGGCGCACCTCGTGAGCGTTCGGATGCGTCTTGACTAAAACTTCGTATTCCTTCCGCCCCTTGGCGACGGAATGCACCACGAAGCTGTCGATCACGCCCAGGTCCCGGAGCCAGCGAGCAATGAATTCGTCGAACCGAAACGTCTTCTGCTTGTGCCCCCGGTTGAGCTTGCGATCCTGCGCAGTCGCCGCCAGCAGCGCGGCTATCGCGAACTGTCCGCGTGCCCCGACATCCGGCTGCGTATCGCCTGACCACTGGTATACCCGCCTTGGCGGTTCACGCAGTGGCCCAAGAAAAAAAATGCGCTCCAGCATCTGCTCGGTGCGGAGCGCGAAGTCGGCCAGAAAATCGGCGTTCTGATAGCGCAGCAAGGTGCGGTCCGCGAATCGGTAGAACTTCTCCGGAGCTTCGACGGGCCACTTGCGGCCCTGGGCATGGACTAGGCGCAGGGGTTCGCAATCGAGTGCTTTGGCGGTATGGGTCGCGTGCAGTATGACCTGCTCCTTGTCCACCAACTCGTATTCGAACTGCTCGGTGGTCGGCTGCTCCTGCTTGTCCGCTCGCAGCACGCTACGCAGGCGCAGATCGCTGCCACGGAAGGCCTCCTTGCTGTTGAAGGCATTCTTCACGGTCATGGGCGGATCGAGCCGCCAGCGCAGCGAAAACTCCATTCGCTGCTGCAAGTCATGGCCATGCAGGCAGTCGGCAAATGTGCCCAGATCGATCGCCGAGTTCTCGTCGCCGAGGTGCAGAGCGCGCTTGCGGTCGGAGAGTTGGACTGTCTGCTTGAGTGCCTGCAGAAGATGGCCGATGCTGGACTTGCCCGAACTGTTGGTGCCGAAAATCACCGTCAATGGTGCTAAGCGCACCTTTCCTGTGTCCTTCCATGCTTTGAAGTTTTTGATTTGCAGTTCAGTCAACATGACAGTGATTCCAGGCTACGGTTACGCAAAAAGACGGGACGGGTATGGCCAAATCAAACAGACAATCCAGCGGCAAAGCGCCTTGTGAAGAGCAGCCCGTCTTCGAGTCCAGGCGAAAGCTCAACCGCCAGGAAGGGTTTGGAGCGAAGCGCTTCAGGCGGCCGCGACGTGGTAGTGACGATGTACTGGAAAGGGATGGAGTGACCATCAGTCAGTTGTTGCTCCGCCTCTAAGACCAGCAACAGAAACTCTCGATACAACCGTTCACTCATGTCAGCTTCACGTGGGCAGTCGTGCACCACCAAGCCCGGATGATGAGTCAAGGACGAGGTCGCGGCATCCAATACGCTGGTTATGTCACCGAGCAGCACTTCAAGTACTTGGTAAGCCTCGCCGCCCACGGTCAGCTCAAACGGTCGGGAATCCGAGTCAGCATTGAATCGTCCGTACCCAACTTCGCCAAGCAGTCGAGACGACACCGTGCGCGTCAGGTTCTTGACCGCTTCATTCCGCTCAGACCGTTGTGAGCGATAGGTTTGATAGGCGGTCTGTTTGCTGGCCAGGTCCGATGCCAAAGTCTCGCGGCGTGACCTCGCCGTGATCAAGTCGGGGGCGTCCGTCCCTTTGCTTCGTGAGCGTAAGCGCTGCTGAAGCTCCTCCCAATCGCGCTGAATTGCGAGCTGCTCGTTGCTGCTGGTCGAATGACTCATCTGCAAGCGACGGATATTTGCCCGTGATCGAGCCACCTGACTCTCTTGCTTTGTCACGTCCAGCTTTATGCTTTCGACGCGCGCCGAAGCCTGCGCTAACCGCTTCTTCTGCTCAACGACCTCGGCTTCAGCGCGCTGCTTCTTGAAGAGCATCGGCAGGCTTGATGTTCGTCGCCGGGCGGCAATGTGATCGCAATGTGAGAAGTCGACATCTCCGTAGCGGCAATGTCCCGCGAGGCGATCCAGTTCATTGAGCTCGTTCGAGAGTTTCTTGAACACTTCCTCGTTGTCGTCGACGAGCGACTGGGCAATCTGCTGTTCGAGTTCGAGAATCTTCTCGGCCTTCGCCAGTTGATCCTGCTCCTGGAGATTCAGCGCAAGCACCTTCTCCGCGTTCGCCATCTCCAGCTCGAACTTGGCGTCTGACTGTTGAGCGGTGGCCGATCGTTCGCCGATCATTGTCTCCAGTGATGTGCTCAGCAGATCGCCGTAAACCGGTACGTCAGTACCAACATTCAGGCTCTTGCGCAGTCGTTCCTCGACCATCGCCAAGGCGAAGGTCGGGTAGCGCTCTAGCTCGGGAATCTCCTCTTCATCAAGCTTCTTCAGCTTGCCTTGAAGATCGTCGATGTCACGCATCAACTGGTCGAGCCCGCTGTCGTGCAGGCCCATCACCGATCGAACGAAGAGCGGTGGATCTTGCCGAGCTCGGCGAAATCCCAGGCCGTCTCCATCTCGCCAATGGAAGAAGGCATCGAAGCGGGTTTTCTGATCCCGGATGCACCAAGCAAGCAGGTGACGCCATTCCAGGGGCTGGTTGGTGCCCGGCATCGTCTGTGCTGGCAGGCGGTCGATGAAGGCTTGCTTCAGCCCATCAAGGAAGTCCTGAAACGTGCCCTCAAGTTCGTTGGAAAAAAGTGCCTGGAGGTTGTCGCCCCGGCACGCCAGCGAATGGGCGTACGCGCCGTATGGGCGGAAGACGACCCAGGTAGTGCCGTCGAGATGAACCTTTGCAGCAACACCACCTCGCGCGAAACTGCCAGCCGCCTTTTCACGGAGCGTAGTAATGGACTGTGCCTCGTCGCCCAAACAGTAGCGGAGCAGCAGGCAGAAGGAAGTCTTGCCCACGCCGTGACCCGCGCTGGCCAATCCAGATCCCGTGTCGGTCTCCGGCTCGCGAGCCCACACAACATTCACTCCCGGGCGTAGCTCTACGGTCCGGGTGATGCTCAGCGGCTCCCTGGATTCCAGCAGCCATAGATATTCGACCCAAAGGCGAGGTTGATCACGGACTGCGGAGTACTCATTCAGCCAAGCGCTCATCTGGATTGTCCTCAGGCTACCCCGCGTCCGAGCGCTGCACTGAGATCGGACGCCATCCCAGCATCGTGACTGGCTCGATATGCGGTGTGGAGCTTCATTAGCAGGCGGGCCAGTTCGACGTGCCCCGGCCGTGTTCGCACGTCGGAAGGTAGCGGGCTCGCACCAGCCGTATAAATCGTAGCGCCCCCCAACGTTCGGCCGCGAAGCGCGCCGGACGCATCGAGGCGCCCGACGAAATCAACAATCAATTGATTGATCGACGGCAACTTCAGCGGCTCTCCATCCATCTCGACGTGCGACCGCAGCCGTTCTCCATCGGCGGTGCCGAGGTACAGAACCGGGTATTCGGGGTGGATGGCCTTTGCTATGACGCCCTGAAGATCGCCCATCGAAAGGCCGTCTCCATGTTGGACGACCAGGGCCCAGATGAGACCCGCGAGCTCGGCCTCGCTCTGGTTGCGAATGACGCCGTGCTCGCCGTACACCGGCTCGGCATCGGCGGTCAGCGCGCCGGAGACCAAGCGATCCCAGGCTTCAAGCACCAGCCGCTGCGTGCGATATGTGCCGCCGGATTCGGCCTCGTTGTTCTTGAGGACGCGGAAGGTTTCCGATGGGTAATCGGCACCCATCACGTCGGCAGGGTCGAGGATGTAGCGCAGCTCGTCGCGGGTCAGGCCGTAGAGGCGCGCGTACCAAGCGTCCAATTCGGCGCGGAGTTGGGCACGGCGGTCGGGGTTCCAAGGGAAAGGCTCGCCGAGATAGCCGAGGTCTTCGGCCCAGGCTCGAAGATCGTGCGCGGTGTAGGTTAGTTCGAGGACGCGGGGGACGATAAAGGCAAGGTCTACGTCCGAATACCGATCCGGAGACGGAGCTGCGAACTGCCGAACATACCCAAATGTCATATTGGTGCCACCAATCTTCTGCCTTGCGATGTAATCCAGCGTTACGCTCGCAAGTGCACCGATTAGTAGGACGCTCTCTGCTGCCTTACTCCCGACGGACATCATTGGCATCGAATGACCTACTGCGACCCGGGGAATAACGGCGCCAATAAACGTTCTTTCGTTGCCCGTATTCGTGATATTCCGAAAGCCGAAGTACCAGCGCGGACTGCGCTGGTCCATCCAGATGTCAAGCAGATCAAGCACGGCGCCTGCCACGGAACCTGCGGCGAGCGCATCGCGAAGCGACTGAAGCTCGTCGCGCGAAAGCCGAAGCTGCGCGTTCTGAGCCGCCCATTTCGGATATTCAACTAACGCCTTCTTGGCGGTCAGGCCGTCGCCGCGCAGGGCTTCGAGCAATACGGGGAAACTTGATTTGACCTTTGCATCAGTTTCCGCAATCGCGCGCAGCAGTTGCGGCTTAGGCAGCTCGTCCACTATCTGAGGGTCGCCTGCAACTTGCATGAAAATTTCGCTGGCAACCCAGCTAGAAAGTGAAAGCAACAGGTCCGCGAACGCGGCATCTACCACGCTGGCATGGCCGGCGTGCAGTGCCAGCCACGTCTTGGCAACGCGCGGCGGTACGCGTGCGATGCGAGCCAGCACTTCGCGCTCGTCTACCCAGTAGCGTGGGCGAACCGCGAAACCAGGATCGGCCTTCTGATCGGCGCGGACGTCGTCGGTCTCCATGCCATCAGGTTTGTCCGGCGCATCCACGTACGTGGCCCAGCGATGATCAAGCTGGTGAATCATCTTGGCTTCGTATAGCGGCAGACGTTTGGCCACCCTTTCGCTGCTGGGGGCACCGAGGAATAAGCCGCTATCGTTGGACATATGGAACATGGTCTGGAAGCGGATGCCCCAGGGATTCACCTCATGCTCGATGAACTTGCCATTCGCGTCGGTGACGGCCTCGCGTATCAATACCGGAGCGGCGCGATAAAGCTTCTTCGTCAACTCGGCATCGCGCTCGCTACGAAAAACCGGGCAAGTACGGGTGTTGGGATTAATGAGGCGAAATTCTTCGGGTCTTAAAGTGAAGCGGCGCCTCGCATCCGACAAGAAGGAGACTTGTCTTGCAAAATGTACAAACTGAGCGGCTGACTGTTTTGCTTGCTCGCCTGACGTAGTCAGCAAGCAGAATTTCATGGCGTGATGGACTGCAGGAAACACGAACTCCTCGTTCTCGAATGAGTAAAGCGCAACGAGCCTCCCGCTTTGCGAAATTTCGGAGAAATAGGCCTTTGTTGAGTCATCTGTAGCGATTCCGGTGGGCACGATGAATCCCGCCCGGCCAAAGTGAGTGGTCGCCTGTAGGAATGTCTCGGCAAACAGCGCGTAGGTATTCACATCGCCGACACCAGTCAGCGGGAAGCGACCGGCGCTATGCGCGAACAAGCTTGCGGCCTCCGCGCCGCGTCGCGCGGCGATGAAGCTCTCGTAAAGCGCCATCTCCGCGCGGTTGGGTGGTGACAGACCTTCCGCCGCTTCCAGGTCCGGGTTGAGGTTGTGCAGAAGCACGCCATCGCGCAGCCATTCGATGCGCTGACCGCGTTCGTGCTTGTTCCGCGCGCTGGCCACCAGCGGACTGCGCGTGGCGAAGAACTCCTCTTCCTGAAGTTTGATGCGCTCCCAGGGCGGGTTGCCGAGCATGACGGAGAAGCCGCCGCTCGCGGCGACTTGTGGAAAGGCCAGCCACCAATGGAAGACGCCGTGCGTGCGGCATAGTGCATACGCCTCATCTTCGATGTCGCTGCTGCGCGTCTGATCGCTGAGCACGGCCCAGAGATAGCCGGAGAGCGGCACGCGGTTCTGCGTTTTCTGCAGCTTGGGTGCGAGGAACGCGGCGACGTAGGTGTCTGCGAGGCGCGCGGGTGTGGAGTGCTGTGCGCCAGTCTGCGCTGCTTTCCAGGCCGCGCGTTTGGCGGCGAGGCGCTCGGGGGTGTCGTCGTTCAGTCGCTCCACCGTCACCGCTTGCTGTGCGAGCCCGGCCTTGGTGATGAGGTCGCCGGAAGCGATGGACTTCCAGCTTTTGAGGTCCGCCTTGTTCTGCTTCTTCAGCGCACTTGCCACGGCCTTGTCGTCACCGGAGAGTGCGGTGAAGGCTTCATCCGGGATGCCGTTCTCCAGCACCTTGGGATCGAGCACGCCGAGCAGTGCATCGCCCACTTGCAGATGGTGGTCGATGAAGGACAGCGGGCGATCCGGCGAGTACGCCTCCAGCCACAGCGCGGTTTTCGCGAGCTGGATGGCCATGGGATTCTTGTCCACGCCATACAGGCAGCGGCTGACCACATCGCGCAGTGCGTGGCGGTAGTCCGCTTGCGTCGGTGCGCCGCCCTCGCGTTCGGCGGCCGCGCGGTGCAGCGCGACTTCATCCGCGAGCCGTCGTGCGGCCGACAGCAGGAAGTGGCCGCTGCCGCAGGCCGGGTCGCAGATGGTGAGGTCTAGCAGGGCGGACACCGGATCCTGTGGGTGCGCTTTCACGGTATCGGCCAGCACGGGTACCAGCGCGGACTGGATCAACTCCTGCACCAGACTGTCCGGCGTGTAGTAGCTGCCGGTGAGCTTGCGAGTGTTGCCCTTGGCAGAGGTTGCCGCGGCTTCGTCGTCGCCGACGAAGCTCAGGCGCGCCTGAGCGGGGTGAGCCAGGCCGGTGATTTCGGGTTCCAACTCCAGCAGGCTTTCGTAAACGCTGCCGAGCTGCTCGGGCGGGTTGTCGCGGTAGTTCACGCGAGTCAGCGCGCCGTTATCGCGGAACCAGCCGAGCTGGAAGATCGCGGCGAGCAGATGGCGGTTCTCGATCTGTGCGGTGTCGAGCCGTGGGCACTGATCGGTGTCGAACAGTCCGCCGAGCGCGGGCAGGCCCAGCCGTGGCTCGCCGCTGGCCAGCGCACGGAAGGTGATTGTCAGTGCCTGCCAAAGATCGGCATGGCGATCATGTTGGCTCCGGCGCACGGCGCGCTCACGCAGCCAGTTCAGCGAGTAGCCGTTGAGATAGCGCTGCTGAACATCGTCCGAAGTGCCGGGGGCGAAGATCAGGCAGTGACCGGTGTCGCGATCGCGCCGGTCCTCGATAGTCGCCAGGAAGATCAGGCGATAGATCAGGCGCAGCAGCTCTTCAAAATATCTCTTGCGGTCGTAAGGGCTGTCCGGGTTTTGCAGCGCGGTGCGTAGCTCGCTGTTGGCCGGATGCGAGAGAAAGCCGGTGCCAAGAATGCGCAGCGCGGCCGTCACCTGAAAGCGCAGGTGATTGCGCACGGTGACGCCTGCTTCCTGGCCCATGTCGCGCCAGCGCTCCCACGGGCAGTCAGCCGGGTCTGCGCCGATTACGCCGAAGCGCGTGGCGTGTGCCAGCAGCCAGAAGGCGGTGAAGTCCGGCAGCAGTTCTTCGTTGAACACGGCTTCCAGATCGACTTCGACGTAGGCCGGCCGCGTGAGGCTGGGGTTGTCGCGCAGAATGCGCAGGGTCAGCCCGTTGCTGACGATGGCCCAGAGCGCGGCGTCGCTGGCGTTGAGCACTTCCTGCGCGAGCATGAAGGGGCTGCGGCGACGGACGCGGCCGGTATCGGGATTGCGTTCGCCGTATCGGTCGGCGGCGGTGTCCAGCGCAAGATCGTGCGCCGCCAGAATCAAAGGCACGCGGCCGCGGCCGCTGGCGTGGCCTACGGGGTAGGCGCGGCCGGCGCACTGAATGTCCGCATGGCGTTCGAGATCGCTGTGGCCCAACACATCGCGCAGCAGCGGGATGAGGAACTCGCGCGTGGTGATCTCGTACGCCTTGCTGTCCTGACGCTGGCGCAGGACCTGGAAGTCTTTCCAGAGGTTGAGGGCGATGGTGAAGGAGCGCGCGATCTCGTCGCGCAGCTTCAGCCCCTTGGGAATGCGGTACTGCGATTCCGTCTGTTCGGTTTGGTCCGGCGCCGCCAGTGTCGTCAGGCGCGTCAGTTCGTCGGCCGGGATCAGGCCGCCTTCAATGCGGATGGCGCGGTAGTTCAGGCGAGAAGCGATTTTTCGAGCCATGCGCTCAAGCGCCTCTCAGCAGATTGCGGGCGATGGTGTAGCAGTGCAGGGCCACGGGCATGAATTCGATGATCGTTTGGCCATCTACCTCGGCGGTGCCGCTGTAGGTTCGCGTGGTGACCAGCGGGGTGCGGACGAGCTTGTGCTTTTGTGCCAGCTCGCGGAGCCCCCGCAGCTCGTTGATCGAGCCGGGTGTGCGGTCCGACCATTTGATCTCAACGGCGAAGCGAGGCTTCTGGGTGCGGCTGTCGAGCGAGACGATGTCCACTTCCAGATCCTGTCGGCCGGCTTTCCAGCGCGCGTAATGCAGCGAGCGGCTCACCTCGGAGCTGTGCAGCCACTGGGCCCAGACGGCGGTTTCCGCGAGGCTGCCCATAGCGGCGTCATCGGACTGCACCATGCCGAACAGGGCCGCGCGGATGGACGGATTGGTGAGGTACACCTTGAAGGTGCGCGCGCGCTGCAATCGCACGGCGTTGTCGTCGATGCGATGCACGCGGCGGATCAGGTAGGCGGCTTCCAGGTACTCCAAGTACTCGGTGAGGCGCACCTTGGTGATACCGGAATGCTTGCTCAGATCTTCCAGGCCCAACTCGTTGCCGGTGTTAAAGGCCAGCACGTTGAAGAAGCGGTTGAGCTCCTGGGTATCGGCAATGCCGTAGAGGCTGGGCAGATCCTTGAGCAGCACCTTGTCGACGATGTCCTGCCGCAGGAAACGCGCGGGGTTGGCGCGCACAGCCGGGTTCATCACGGCCTCGGGGAAGCCGCCGTAGTTGAGGTAGTTGATGAACTCGTCGTTGAGCGCCTGGATGTCCGTCGCCAGGTAATTCGGCGGGCGGCCTTCCTGCGGCTCGATCTCGCGGATGAGGCGGTCTTCGGTGCCGGCGAAGCGCAGGTACTCGGCGAAGGTAAGCGGCGGCAGGATGAACTCGGTGAAGCGGCCTGCGCCGGATTCGCGGCTCTTCATTCTCAAGGCGGCGGCGGCCGATCCGCTGGCGACGAAGTGAATGTGCGGGTAGGTGTCAACCAGGGACTTGAGATGCACCTCCCAGTCCTTCAGGTACTGCACCTCGTCGAACAGAATCCACAGCGGCTTGGCGGCCGGATGGCGGTGCAGGTCGGTGAACATCTGCACCAGACTTTCCAGCGAGCGACCGGAGTACAGCGGCGTGTCGAGCGACAGGAACAGGATCTGGGTGCCAGCGACGCCCTCATCGAGCAGACGCGCGACCAGATGCTTGAGCATCACGGTCTTGCCGACGCGGCGTGGACCGATCAGCACCACGGCGCGACGGACCTCGATCTGCAGGACCAGCTTGGAGAACTGGGCGAAGTAGGCGCGGCGGGGCCAGGCAGCTTCTTCTGGATCGATGCCCTCACCAGACCGCCACCAGGGGTTGTCGGTGTTCAGCCGTCGCTGCACTTCGTGCGGCGGAATCTGAAGGTCGGTTGCCATTGGCGCGCTGCGCTGCCCCTAAAGTGTCAAATTAGACGCTGCCGTCTATGCTTATTTGAACGATACGTGATTTCCCTCGTCGAGACAAAGGGTTGGCGCGTCATCGCTATGCGGGCGGCACTGGTAACAGAACGTAAACGCCCATCACATCCACCGGCAGGCTGGCCGTCACTTGATAGCTGCCCTTGGCGTCTGCGGCCTCGCGTACCCGGCGATGGTCCTGCAGCAGGGTCTGGGCACGCTCATTGGCAATGGTTTCCAACTGCGGCTGCCACCCAGGCAGCGCGTCCAGAGCCTGTTGAAGATGACGGTCCCGCAAGGCGGGCGGCAGATTGCGCACGGCCTCGGCGCCCAGTAACGAACGTACCTGTTCCCGATCGAGCGCCCGGAAAGGCTCCGAACCGGTCGCGGCGACCGCGACGGCTTCCTCGCACAGCAGCAGGTGCGTGTGGCCTTCCCGGGTCACGCCGAGCTGATAGCGATTGCGAAGCAACAGGACGGTGGTCTTGAGCGACACGCCCTCGACGAAAGCCGCGCCGCAACGCGCGACCGCAGCGTCTTCCGTGTCCGTGGGGAGCGGATCGAGCGCACGTTCCAGCAGGGTGTCCGCCAACGCGACGACGATCGGGTGGGTGCGATGCACGAACATCGCGCCGGACGTTACGGGCTGGTGGAAATCGATCCGTAGAACTCCCTCCAGGCCGTCTGCCGCCAGTCGCTCGCGCACCGTATCGGGCAGGTGTTCGGTGAGTAGCTTGTAGTGCCCGCGTGTGCGCTCCAGCGCGGCGCCCAGCTTGGCGGCGGCACGACTGACGAAACGCTCGACATCCTCTTCGCCACCGAGCACGGCGGCGGATTTTTGCCACTCCGGCAATACATCTGCGGGGCGAAGGCGTCTCTGCGCGAAGATGGTGCGGTTACGTGCGGCCCGCTCGCGTGCGCTTTGCCAGACCAGGTCAATTTCACGTGCCGGTGCGCCGAAGAGATCGAGCTGTGACTTGGCGTTCACCGCCTCACCCTTTCGCAGGAGCACGGCGTTCATCAGCGCTTGCGTCAGCTTGCCTTCGTCATCCGGCATCGGAACCAGCACACCGAGTTCTTTGCGGATGCTCTCGGCCTTGCGCAGGATGACTTGCAGCACCGCGCCGTCGACGGGATTGTCTTCACCGTACAGCGTTGTGCAGCGAACCTCCCTTGCTTTCTGGCCAAAGCGATCGACGCGACCTTCGCGCTGCTCGTGGCGCGTCGGGTTCCAGCTGAGGTCGTAATGCACAACTGCGGTGAACAGACCCTGCAGGTTGATGCCTTCGGAAAGGCAATCCGTGGCGACGAGAATGCGTGTCTCGGAATCGCCCAGTTGCTCAACGGCGGCTTCGCGCTCGCCCGGCGTCAGCTCACCGGTTACGGCCTTGACCGTGACCTGCTTGAACTTGTCTTGCAGATAGGCGGCCAGGTAGTGCGCGGTGGCGATGTAGCGACAGAACACCACCGGCTGAAAGCCTTCCTTGAGCAGCAGTGCGAGATGCTTCTGCAGCTCGCCGAGCTTGGGATCGTTCTTGCTGCCAGCGAGGTTTTCCGCGTCTCGAATGAGCTGCTGCAAGCGCGCGCTGTCTTCTGCCTGAGCGCCGGGCTCGATGTCATCGGTTGAGAGGGCGTCGTCGGTTCCGTCGAGTACCCGCTCGCTCGCCTGTGCTTCCAGCTCTGCAAGCGACAACTCGACTTCGTCACCATCACGTGTGCCATTGAGGCGAGTGCGCAGCGCGTTCACCGCTGCTGCCGGCGATGAGGAGATGCACCTAAGCAAGGCAAGCGCGGCCCACCAGTTCATCCGCTGCTCGCGCAGGCCGCGCCCTTCCGCGCGCTCGACTAGCTCGCGTGCGTAGTCGAGCACGTCGTTGAAGAGCTGACCCCAGGCACCGGTGAGCCGATAGGTGATCTCTGCCGTGTTCCGTTCCGGGAACATCGAGCTGTCCTGCCATTCGGCGATGTCTGGCCGACGGCGTTGAACGAAGTGACGGGATAGCTCCTCGCGCAACTCGCTACGCTGGCCGGTAGGCAGATCCTTGAGTTGCGCGAAATCCTCGCGCAGCAAGCCCAACAGGTTGAAGAACGCTTCTTCATCTCCGCTGTGCGGTGTGGCCGTCAGCAGCACCATGTGGCGAACAGGGCTCGCTGCCAGACCCCGGAGCAGTTGGTAACGCTGCTGCCGGCTTTGCCCGCCCTGCGTGCAGGTATGCGCCTCATCGACGATGACGAATTCCGGACAGAAGCGATGGAAGGCCTCGCGCCGCCGTTCGGACTTGATGTAGTCGAGGCTGACCACCGTGAAAGGATGCGCGTCGAACAGCGACGTTCCCGGCGGAAGGTCACGTTCGAGGCGATCCGCCGTATTGGAGCGAACGACAACGGCATGGATATGGAACCGTTCCGCCAACTCGCGCTGCCACTGCTCACAGAGATGCGGCGGGCATAGAACCGACACGCGCTGGATCTCACCGCGATCGAGCAGTTCGCGCGCAATCAGCGCTCCCTCGATGGTCTTGCCGACGCCAACGTCATCAGCAATCAGCAGCCGAACCGTCGGCATTTTGAGCGCCATCAACAACGGGACAAGCTGATACGCGCGCGGCTCCACCGCGATGTTGCCGAAGCTGCGGAAAGGGCCGGCGCCGTTGCGCAGCTTGAGCTGCAGCGCGTCGAGCAGTAGCTGACTCGCCGAATGATTGCGAGCTTGATCCAGCGCAGGTGCCGGAAAGGTCGCTGGTCTTACTGGCTCGGTTTCCAGCGGCAGAAACAGCAAGGTCTCATCGCGTTCGCCTCCACCGAGCGGGCGCAGACGCAAGGTCTCCGCATCCGAGTCCGGCAGGACGATCCACTCGCGTCCGCGCGCGGAGACCAGGCTGCCGGGGTAATAGTTTGCTTGCATGGTCATCCTGATTTACGGCGTCTTGCCTGGGCCGAACAGGTCGGCATTACGCCTGAAGATCTCAGGCCAGTGCGAGGTCTCTTTTGGAAAGCGGACGACGAGATAGCCCAGGTCAGCCAAACGACGGTTGGCATCGGCGTCGCTGCTTTGGCGCGCTTCAGTCTCGTGGTGCGGTCCGTCGATGAAGACGGCGAGGTTCAGGTCGTCGTAGAAGAAGTCTGCACAGACGCCTGCCGCCTCGATCCGTTGCTGACCACGATCTGGCTTGCGGTGTTCGTGGTCCTGCACATAGCGCAGCCACGCGGTCTCCAGCGAGCTGCCTGCGGTGCGAGCCAGCTCGTCGTCATGCTGCTCGGGTGCGCGGCCCTGACTTCCCTGTGCGGTGTGGGCCCGCGTGAGACGGGTCAGCAGCTCCAGCAACAGGCCCTCGGCCTGCTGATCCTTGCGATCAATCAGCGAGTGATCCGGCTGGTTGTAGTAAGAGAGCAGGCACTTGTAGCAGCCGGCCTCACAGACCGGACGGCCGTTGGCGTCAACCTCCTCTACGAGCGCCGCCTTGTCCCATTGCTGCCCCGCAGACGGTGGCTGGTAGTGCATGATCTCCAGGGCCTCGGCAGCAAGCTCCGCAAGCGCCCCAGGTTCCGTGGCGACACGGGTCAGCACGCCAGCTCCGCCCTCCGCAGCCTCATAGAAAAGGATGGACTGCCGGCGGTCGCGAGTGGGCAGCGGCTCGGCCATCAGCTCGCTTTCTTCGAGTTGGTACACCGATTCGATGCCGCGCTTGATGGCGACCTGGAGGGTGGTCAGCGTTGTCGCCGACAGATGCCCGATGGAAGCGTGCGGCCTGACGATGAGAATGTTCCGGCGATCCTCCACGTACGGCACGATGCGCTGGGGCGGCGTCTTATCCGGCGGGGCCTCTTCTTCCTTTTCTCCGTCTCCCTCATCCACGCCTCCGACCCAATGGCCAGTGACGGGATTCATCATGAAGCCCTTGATGCTCTTTTCCTTACGGCGACGCCAGCCGAAGTTCATTCGCCACACCGTCGCGGCGGGCCCGTATTGCAGCTCAAGCAAAGGCCCTGTCGCATCGGAGACGACGGTAGTCGTCATCTGCAATTTGCCGTCGGCCTCTGCGAACTGGAGGGTGGTCTGCATCTCGTAACCCTGACGGACGCGCTCCTCCTCATTGGCCGTGATGCGTTCGGCGCGACGGGTGGAAACGTTCTCGATGCGGTAGAGGCTCTTGACCTCGTCCGCGCCAGCGAGTGAGACGTCACAGGACACGCAGCGATCTGCGTCACGCTGCGATCTGAAATGGCCGTAGCCACAGGCCGGACACAGACGTGCGACTTCCGTGGCGAGGCGCGCACCGTCGACGACCTGCTCCTGGCTGGTGATGGTCAGCAGCGCCTTGGTGACGCGGTACTGGCTTCCCTCGTGATAAATCAGGCTGTAGGGACCGAACTCACTCAGCGCGAGAAAACGAGGGCGCGACAGGAAGCTCTCTCGCCCGATGTTGCCGCGTCGTGCCGGCAGATAAGCCATCAGCGGCAAGCGGGGGAAGTTGTAGCCGGGCAGGAAGCCCTGGCTGGCGAGATAGCGGTAGGTGTAGAAGTCGCTGTTGAATGCGCTATCACCGGCAAGCAACAGGTCACGCTGCTTGCGCGCTTCGTTATGCCGCTGCTGCGCTTCCCGGCGCTCGCGTTCGCTGGCCGCCGGGTTGTTCTCGATCTTGAAATTCAGCTCGATGGCGCGAGCGGTCGCGCGATACAGATCGCGCCAGCGTTGGAGGGCGCCGTCGAACTCTTGATAGGCGCGCTTGAATGCGTTCTCCGCCCACTGCTCGTTGTACCAAGGCGCCTTGTTCGGTGTCAGCTCGTCCTTGAGCATCGCCAGCACTGCAAGCCCGCGCTGATGTGCGCGCTTGCGCGCGTCGGGCTTGTCCAGGTCGTTAGTGATTTCGTCGAGAACCGGAAGCAGCTCCGGCTGATTCATGTTCAGCAGGTCACGAACGCTGCTGCCGAGACGGCGGTGAGTTTCCGCAAGCCAGATAGCGTGCAGGTGGCTTTTGATCAGCTCGAGATTGGCGAGGTCCAGCGTGGGCGCATGCACCTGGCCATGCACCATGCGGACGGGATCGCGGAAGTAGTACTGGTCGTGCGGACTCTGGCTCGCACAGTAGGTGATGACGAGCGCTGGTTGACCGGCGCGACCGGCTCGTCCGCTGCGCTGCGCATAGTTCGCCGGCGTCGGCGGCACATTGCGCATGTAGACGGTGTTGAGCGAAGAGATGTCGACGCCCAGTTCCATGGTCGGAGAGCAGAACAGCACCGGAAGCCATTCAAGCTCGTAGCCGCGCTGGGTTCTCCATTCAGTCCGGTCCTTCTCGGTGAATCGGAATCGCGCCTCGCGTTCCAGCCGATCTTCTTGCTGGACTTGCGCCGTGTGTTCCCGCGCTTCGAAGTCGAAGAGTCGGTGTACCGGATTGCTGAGCAGCGAAGCGATATTGAGATAGAGCGCGCGAAAGAAGGTGTTGTCGTTGGCTGCGCGTGCGGTCTCGCCGGTTCCCGGCAGCCACTGCAACGCACTGCCATTCAACTGCCATCCCGGCACGCCGAGATCGGTTTCATCCTTCCGGATCAGCCCATAGGAGGCTGCGGCTTTCAGCAGAGCATCAATCAACTCCGGGTAGGTGCCGTCCTTGATGTCGCTGACGTGCGGATTGTCACCGCCCCAAGTGCTTTGCAGCCGTAGCAATTTTCCGAACCGGGATCGACTCGATCCCACCACCAGCGAATCTTCGATATTGATCTTGCGCCCGCGGGCGTAGGCGTCTTCTTTCGGGCGACTGGTCACGAACCATCGTGCAGGTACCGGGCGCTCATCCTCGGTGAAGCCCCACGGCTCGCGCAGATTGGCGTAGCTCTGTGTGCGTAGCTGGTCGAGTTCTGTTCGATCGAGGTAGCGGGTTGCGATGCAGAGCCCCTGGCGCATGACATCGAATAGCGCCTGCAGCACATGCGCTCGCGCGGCTGGGCTGGCGGCCTGCAGGACCATGGGCGCGCCCTGCCATTCGCTGGCGTCGGCTGCGAGCTCGTCGATGTCCTGATAGTTGATTCGAACCAGGCCGAGCTGTTCGAGATTCGGATTGTTGAAGCGCCAGCCGCGTCGCAGATCGTAGAAGCTGCGATATCCCAGGATGCCGCGCATGGCCTCCTGGACCTGTCGCCGAGTATTCCCTTTGACCTCCGGCTGCTGCATGTACTCAGCCCGAACACCAGCATCCTCGCGCTGAAAGCCAAGTGCCTCGAATACCGCGTTCGCGATGTCCTTTTCGCCGATGGGAGAGCCGTTGGCGCGCTGCAGGGCGGCGAGCAGGGAGGCACGTACCAATAGAACCTGGAGGAAGTCATTGAAGTGACCCGCTTGAAGCGCGGCATCCTGGCGGTTGTCCGAGAACCCGAGCACCTTCTTGGCATCGGCGCTCAGCTGCTGGTCCTGCTCATAAAGGTATCGCAGGGCACACAGCGTGAGCATCGTCGTGGCCGAACTACGGCCTTCGCCAGAGAGCGAGGTGAGGCGCAACGAGTCCTTGCCGGACGAGGTATGGCTGACTCCGCAGTTCAGGCAGAAGCGGAATCCGCCGGGGATGAACCAGGCGGACAGCGAGGACTTATCCCCCAGGCGTCCGTCGGGCCGCACTTGAAGGGCGCGAGGAACGAATTTGCGGTAGCTCGATTTGATTCGCCATTCGCCATCGGCCCGTTCTTCGACCCAGGTCTCCGGGTATCGCTCTATCGCGGTGTCGTCCCAGATCTTGGTGGCGTCCGGCATCAAGAAGCCGAACGTCACCTGTTCATCTTCACTCTGTCGCTCGTCGATGTTGCGTGGCTCGAATGTCTTGCCATCGACGCCATCGGCATCCCAGACGGGCAAGTACTCCTGGCCGCAGTCGCGGCAGAAATGCGCGTGGTAGAAACGGCGCTGGCGGCTTTCGTCGCCGGGGACGAACTGTTGTCCTTCCAGAGTGATTGCACGCTGGCCGGGGGCTTCCAGGGAGACGTAAACCTTGCCGCCGCCTGAGATGAATTGGTGGAGCTTGAACGCAAAGAGCGACTTGCCGGTCGCGTCGACGACGTCGTGCGCCTTGAGAAGGAACTGCTGCAGGTATGTGAGGCAGCTCGCCGCGCTTTCCCCAGAGGCAGTGGCCAGACGATTGGCCGCCTCCATCAAGGTCAGAGGTTTTGCGCGTCGTGGCTTGCCACTCTCGTAGGTCAGGCCCAGCGTCATCTCGACCCACACCGACATCGGGTGCCGGCACAACTCGTCGTAATCGAGCGTCTCGGGAATCCCTGCCCGAATGGCAGCTGACAACTGGGGTGCCACGGATTGATCGGTTTGCGTCTCTGGCGTTACCCGGCGGAGCGTCTCAGTCACTACGTTCCGGTCTGGAATAGGGGTGCCGAATAGACGACTCGCGACGTCCGCGACGATGCGGTTGCGTTCCATCTCGGTGCCGTCGGTCGCCATGGTGGCCGACGTGCCGATGCAGATCAGTCGATCTGCCAGAGCCTCACGAACGCGGCGAACCAGAAGGGCAACGTCTGCGCCCTGACGTCCGCGATAGGTGTGGAGCTCGTCCAGAATCAGGAAGCGCAGGCCCTTGGCGTTGCGCATCACGGCTTTATCGATGTCGTTCTGCCGAGTCATCAGCAGTTCGAGCATCATGAAGTTGGTCAGGAGAATGTCTGGCGGGTTGGCCGCCATGGCCTGCCGCTCCTCATCCGACTCCTGTCCCGTGTATCGGCCGAAGGTGACTGCCCTCTCTGCGGGATCGACGCCGAGGAACTTCTTCAGCTCTTCCAGCTGCGAATTGGCGAGCGCATTCATCGGGTAGATCACGATGGCCCGCGTGCGCTTGGTCGGGTCGAGGGCTTTGGCCTTCAGGCAAGCGTCGACAATCGGGATGAAATAGCCGAGCGATTTACCGGAGCCGGTTCCGGTGGTGAGGACGTAGCTCTCGCCGGCGGCAGCCAGGCTGATGGCTTCCGCCTGATGCTTGTGCAGGGGGAGCGAAAAACCGTGCGAGGAGTCGGACTTCCCGAACCTGAAGATGTTGGCGCAGGCTTCGTGGAGCAATCCACCCGATACTAATTCCTCGACGCTGCCACCCGACTTGAAGTTGGGATTGATCTGGACCAGGGGCTCGGGCCAGTAACGCTGATCGGCGTACTGGCGATCCACGTATGCCTGGATATCGGGCGCTCGAATACGCGCGAAGCTGCGAGTGAACTGCTCGTACTCTTTGACGATCGTCGATCTGAATCCAAATACATCCACTCTCAGCTCCCCTTTATTCTGTTTTCGCGGCTGGCGCCCGGTGGATCAAGCCCTGAGCCTGGGATTCACTAGGATGCCTTCTGCACGGTTGCCATGTTCGGCGGAAGACGGCCCAGGAAGCTCGACGGGCGTCGCCCCGGCCGGCTCCGATCGCAATTGATCGATGTAATCGGCCCACTGCTGCATCATTCCGCGCCTCTCCGACAGGTATTCAGCCCGGTTATAGCTTGCCCGGGTCTTGTTCCGATCCTTGTGCGCGAGTTGCCGCTCGATGGCATCGCCGCGGAACTCGGCCTCATTGAGTAGGGTTGACGCCGTCGCGCGGAAGCCATGTGCTGCGAATCCGAGGCCGTCGCGCCCTGCGTAACCCAGCCGTTCCAGTGCCCGATTGATCGTCGTGGCACACATGAATTCACTCGGCCGCCGAAGGTTGGGGAAAAGGTACTGTCGGCCTCCGGTGAGGGTCTTCAGCTCTTCGATCAGCGCAACCGACTGCTTGGAGAGGGGAATGGTGTGCGCTTCGCGCATTTTCATGCGCCTGGCGGGAACCTTCCATTGCCCTTTGTCGAGGTCAATTTCTGACCATTGGGCTGCACGAAGCTCGATGGTCCTGACGAAGGTCAGAAGCAGCAGTTGCAGGCCGATAACGGTGGTTCGGTATCCCGCATAACCATTGATCGCCAAGACAAGCGACTTGAGCTCGTCATGGGTGAGGGCTTTGCTGTGCTTCGTCGGGGGCTTCACTATTGCCCCCTTCAATGCCGCAGCGGGATCGCTGTCCGCGCGAAGGGTCGACACTGCGAAGCGGAAAATTGCCGACGACCATTGGCGCACGTTCAGCGCAACGGTTTCAGCTCCCCTGCCTTCAATGTCTTGAAGGATTTTGAGCAACTGCGCCGCGTTAACCTCCCGGATCGGCAGCTGGCCGATCTTCGGAAAGACATCCACTTCGAAGCTCCGCTTCACCTGGTTGCGGTAGTAGTTCGACCAATCCGTATGCTTGCCCATCCACTCCCGGGCAACACCCTCGAAGGTGTTGGTCGCTTCCGCGAGCTTCACGAGCCGATCTTGCCGGCGCTGGTGGGTCGGATGAACGCCTTGCCGAACCAGCACGCGAGCATCGTCCCGGGCTCGTCGTGCCTGCTCAAGCGACACGTGGCCGCTTCGTTTGTCATCGAAGTACTCGCCGATGGCAAAGATGTTTTCCGCCTTCCCGATGCGGTAGCGATATCGCCACAGTTTGGTGCCAGTTGGCCGAACCTCAAGGTAAAGCCCGCCACCGTCAGCGTACTTGCTCGGCTTGGTGCCCGGCTTCTTGGTTCGAATCGCGGTGTCCGTCAGCGGCATGCGGGTATCTCGTCTCCGATACCCGCAAAGTTACCCGCAATACGCGCGGATCTCAATCGATCAAGTCGGACGCTTCCGGATGATCATTTCATAAAAACCAGTGACTTACGGTTTCTATCTGGACCTCATCGGACCGCTTTGGAAGTCGATGTCATTTATCGATCATGACGATCATCTGGATGCGCCCGTAAAGTGTATGGGTCGGTGCTGTCTGCGCGGCAGGCGGACAGCGACGCGTTCAAGTCCTCGCGACGATGGCTGCGGGACAGGATCAGCTCAGGGGCGACGCCAGCGATTCATGACGATGGGGACAGGGCTGCGGGGCCGCCATTCTACCGTCGTCCTTGCACGGCGAACCATGGCGGCGGCGGCGAGCTTCAGCGGGACCGACGGCGACCCAGAAAATCCCGGCCGGCGACGATCAGGCGCAGCCACTCGCCGAACACGATCTGCAGCGGATTGTCGCTGCGCGGAATGCCGGCGAGACCGTAACGCAGCGGCTCGTCGGCCGGCGCAGTCGCGAAGCTGCCGAACAGGCGGTCCCAGACGATCAGCACACCGCCGAAGTTGCGATCCCGCAGCGCCGCGTTGCTGGCGTGGTGCACCCGGTGATGGGCCGGCGTGTTGAACACAGCCTCCAGCCAGCCGAGGCGTCCCACGGCTTCGGTATGGATGAAGAACTGGTACAGCAGATTCATGCCGAAGGCGCCGAGCACGGCCGGTGCCGGGAAGCCGAGCGCCACCAGCGCCAGCAGCCACAGCCAGGTGCCCGACAGCAGATCGGTCCAGCCGAGCCGGTAGGCCGCGCTCAGGTTGAAGCGGGTGCTGGAGTGGTGCACCGAATGGGTCGCCCACAGCCAGTGCAGGCGATGACTGGCGCGGTGGTAGCCGTAGTAGACGAGATCGACCAGCAGCAGCAACCCGACGAACGCGGCCGGGCTGCGGATCGGCAGCTCGAACAGCGCATGCGTCGACGCCCAGGCGAACAGCGGCACCAGCAGCGCCGCCGTCAGCGGCCGGATCAGCAGGTTGCCGAGCGCGACCGCGGTCGACGCCGCGGACTCCCGCCAGTCGTAGGCCGCCGGCCGCAGCCGCCATTCGAGCAGCACCAGCATCACCAGCAGGCCCAGCAGCAGCGGTCGCTGCTGAGCCTGCGCGGCGCCCTGAATCAGCATCGGGCTCATGACCAACTCCGGACTCAATGGCTGACCGTGGTTTCGCGGCCGACGCTTTCGCCGTTCGGGCCGGTCGCCCCGGACGTGCGGCTGATGCTGCCGTCCTCGTTCCGCGTGCTTCCACTATCGCGCGACCAGGTCTTGCCGCCGTTGGTGGCACCGTCGACGCTGCGCGAGCAGCCGCTGCCTTCGACGCAGCTGCCGCTGGCATCGCGCGTATAGCCCCGGCCTCCCGAGCCTTGCACCTGGCGCTGTCGGCTGATGCTGCCGTTGCCAGCCTGCATGGCCATGTCGCGGTTCAGCATGCGGCCCTGCGGGCCGGTGGCGCTCGAGGAACGGCTGCGTTCGCGGGCTTCGGCGGTGGTCGCGATCAGGCTGAGGACGATGCCGGTGACGGCGAGGATTTGACGGGTCTTCATGGGGTATCTCCTTGGGTGGGAACAGCTGCTGCAACTCGGGAAAAGCCCGGCGCGAACGAATCAGCCGCGCCGCTTGAGCCACTGGCCGCGCAGTTCGGAACGCTCGACGACGCCGTCCTGGTTGCTGTCCAGCGACTGCATCAGCGCCAGGCGTGCATCGGTGAACTCGGCCTCGCTGAGCTGGCCATCGCCGTTGCGGTCCATCGCCTTGAAGCGTGCGCTGGACACCTGCCGGACTTCGGCGGCGGTGATCGAGCCATCGCCGTCGACATCGACGCTGCGGGGATCGAAATCCTGGGCCGCTGCGTCCAGCGTGCCGGCCAGGACGAGGGCGGCACCGAACACCAGGCTGCGGGAGGATCGGACGTTCATCTGCGGCTCCGTTTGCGCATCAGGGCAACATTGCCCGACGCCAGACTGCCGCCCGCCGGTAAGCCGCCGATGTCCAGCAGGTAAGCGTCTGTAAGGCTGTGTAAGCGCGCCTTGAGCCGGGCCCGGACTGACCGGACAATCGGCCCATGAAGAGCGAACTGGACATCCTCATCGTCGAAGACGATCGCGACATCGGCGAACTGGTGTCGGCGGCACTGGGCCGGGAAGGCATGCGGCCGCACTGGGTGGCGGATGGCCGCGCGATGGACGAGGCGCTGCGCCGGCTGGCGCCGGATCTGATCCTGCTCGACCTGATGCTGCCCGGCGAGGACGGCCTGTCGATCTGCCGCCGCCTGCGCGCCCACAGCCGCGTGCCGATCATCATGCTGACCGCGAAAGGCGAGGACATCGACCGCATCCTCGGCCTGGAACTCGGCGCCGACGACTACCTGCCCAAGCCGTTCAATCCGCGCGAACTGGTCGCGCGCATCCGCGCGGTCGCCCGGCGCAGCATCGCCGCGGCAGCCGACGCGGCACCCGGCGAGCGCCTGCGCTTCGATCGCTTCACCCTCGAAGTCGATGCACGGCGCTTGCTCGACGGCGGCCAGCTGATCGAACTGTCGGCCGGCGATTTCGAGCTGCTGCGCGCCTTCCTGCGCCATCCGCTGCGGGTGCTGTCGCGCGACCAGCTGATGGAGTCGGCGCGCTCGCGCAGCTGGGATGCCTTCGATCGCAGCATCGATGTCGCCGTGGTCCGCCTGCGCCGCAAGCTGGAACGCGATCCGCTGCATCCCGAGCTGATCAAGACCGTCCGCAACGGCGGCTATCTGTTCGCCGTCCCGGTCGAGCGGCTGCCGTGATCGGCCTGACCCTGCGCCTGAGCCTGCTGCTGACGGCGGCGATCGCGCTGACCGCAATGGCCGTCGGCGGCGCCTACTGGCTAGCCCGCGAACCGGCGGATTTCCGGCCGCGCCTGCCGCTGCCCGAGCAGGTGAGCGCGATCGTCGCCGCCCTCGAACTGCTGCCCGCCGCGCAGCGCGGCGTGATGCAGCAGGCGCTCAGCTCCGATGGCCTGAGCGTCAGCCTGCTGCCGGCGCCGGCCGACGACAGCGCGCAGCCGGCACGGGAGCTGCCGGCGTTCAGCTGGATGGTGTCGCGCTATTCGATCGCCCTCGGTGACCGCGCGGTGCAAGCCGAGCTCGTCGACGCCCCGGACGGTCTGCGCCTGCGTCTGCGCACCGCTTTGCGCGACGGCACGCCACTGAGCGTGGAGATGCGCGGCGATGCCCTGCGCCGCTTGCGCAGCGGCCAGATCCTGGTGCTGCTGGCGCTGGCGCTGCTGGTCACCGCCGGCATTGCGGCCTGGGGCCTGCGCCGCCAGATCCGCCCGATCGAACAGCTGGCCAACGCCATGGACCGCCATGGCACGCCGGACGCGCATCCGCTGCCGGCACCGGGTGGCGCGCCGGAAGTGCGCCGCCTGCACGAGGCTTTCGCGCGCTTCAGCCAGCGCATCGAGCAGCTGATCGACGATCGCAGCCGCCTGTTCGCCGCGATCAGCCACGACCTCGGCACCTATCTGACCCGGCTGCGGCTGCGCATCGATCTGATCGGCGACGAGTCCCAGCGCCGCCGGGCCGAGCAGGACATCGAGCACATGGCTGCGCTGCTCCGCGATCTGCTCGGCATCGCGCGGCTGCGCGCCGCACCGCTGGCCAGCAGCGCCGTGCTGGACTTCACGGCGCTGCTCGCCGACGAGCTGGAAGCCTTGAGCCTGCGCCAGGAAGTGCGGGCGATAAGGCGGCGACACTGGCCGGAACAGCCGCTGCTGATCCAGGGCAATGCGGCGCTGCTGCGCCGCCTGCTCGCCAACCTGCTCGACAACGCGGCCAAGCACGGCGGCGGCCTGATCGAGGTGGCGCTGGCCGAGGAACGCGGCGAGCTGCTGCTGAGCATCGAGGACCGCGGCCCGGGCATCCCGGAAGCGGAACTCGGCCAGGTTCTGGAACCGTTCTATCGCGGCGATGCCGCGCGCAACCTCGACCGCCCGGGCTCCGGCCTGGGGCTCGCGATCGTCGCCGACGCAGTGCGCCAGCACCGGGGACATATCGAACTGGGCAACCGGCAGGGTGGCGGGCTGAGCGCCCGCCTGCGCCTGCCGATCGCGCCTGCGGATCGGAGCGGCCAGACCGGCTGAGGCAGTCGCCACTCCGCCTGCCGACCGCCGTCCCGGACCGGATTCGCCCTTCCCCCAGACCCCACTCATCCCACACGAGCGGGTAGCTGTCAGCGCCCCCTCGAACGGTGATGATTCGGGCACCAGATGCTGGAAGAGCACGCTCCGCAGCCTTCCATCGCTCGCAATCCATAACCGACCGCATGCCCCGATGGCTGCGCCGGACCCCAGTGCGATAACGGAGAGAACCGATGGCAACTGCTACCCAGAACGCGCCGGCCCAGACCGGCACCCCGCAGTACGACGCCGTGGTGATCGGTGCAGGCGTGGCTGGCCTGTACCAGACCTATCGGCTGAACGAAGCGGGCTTCACGGTGAAATCGTTCGAGGCAGGCTCCAATGTTGGCGGCACCTGGTACTGGAACCGCTACCCGGGCGCCCGCTTCGATTCCGAAGCCGAGATCTACCAGTACTGGTTCTCGAAGGACATGTACGCGCAGTGGAAGCCCACCGAGCGCTTCCCGGCACAGCCGGAAACCGAGCAGTGGCTGAACCACGTCGCCGATCTGCATGACCTGCGCAAGCACTACACGTTCTCGACGCGCGTCACCGTCGCCCACTACGACGCAGCGAACAAGCTGTGGACGATCTCGACCGACAAGGGCGAGACCATCACCGCGCGCTTCTTCATCAGCTGCGCCGGCATGCTGTCGGCACCGCTGGAAAATCGCTTCCCGGGCCAGGACACGTTCAAGGGCCGCATCTTCCACACCGCGCGCTGGCCGAAGGAAGACTTCGACTGGACCGGCAAGACCGTCGGCGTGGTCGGCACCGGTGCCACCGGCATCCAGGTGATCCAGACGATCGCTTCGAAGGTGGCCAAGCTGAAAGCCTTCGTGCGCACGCCGCAGTACATCATCCCGATGAACAATCCGAAGTACTCGGAGGCGGACTGGGCGAAGAAGGTCGAAGGTTTCGCGGCGCGCAAGGAGCGCGTGCAGAACACCTTCGGTGGCTTCGAATACGACTTCGCCAACGGCTCCTGGCATGACAAGACGCCGGCCGAGCGTCGCGCGGTCTACGAGTATTACTGGAAGGACGGCTCGCTGGCGCTGTGGCTGTCGGGATTCCCGGAAGTGTTCACCGAAGAAGCGGCGAGTGCCGACATCTCCGAGTTCGTGCGCGAAAAGATGCGCGAGCGTCTGAACAACGATCCCTATCTCTGCGAGAGGCTGATTCCGAAGCCTTCCGACTACGGCTTCGGCACCCACCGCGTGCCACTGGAATCCCAGTATCTCGAGGCCTACCTGCGGCCGAACGTGGAAATCGTCGACTGCCGTGAATCGGCCATCGACCGCGTCCTGCCGAACGGTGTGCAGATGAAGGACGGCACCGTGCACGAGGTCGATATCCTGGTCCTGGCCACCGGCTTCGACGCCGGCTCGGGTGCCCTGAGCCGCATCGACGTGCGCGGCCGTGGCGGCCGTTCGCTGAAGGAAGACTGGGGCAAGGACATCCGCACCGCGATGGGCGTGGGCGTGCACGGCTATCCGAACCTGTTCACCACCGCCGCGCCGCTGGCGCCGAGTGCCGCGCTGTGCAACATGACCACCTGCCTGCAGCAGCAGGTCGACTGGATCAGCAATTGCCTGGTTCGCCTGCGCGACAAGGGCGTGACCGAGATCGAGCCGACCCAGGCTTTCGAGGACGCCTGGGTGCAGCACCACGACGACATCGCCAACGCCACGCTGATCGTCAAGACCGACAGCTGGTACATGGGCTCGAACGTCGAAGGCAAGCCGCGTCGTCTGCTGTCGTACTGCGGCGGCGTCGGCACCTATCGCGGCAAGTGCGATGAAGTGGCGGCGAAGGATTACGAAGGTTTTGCGATGAGCTGAAGCCTGCTCACGCAGGCCCGCCTCGACAAGGGCGCGACCGGTTGACGGTCGCGCCCTTTTTCGTGGCTGTCGGCAGGATCGATGCGGCCAGAAGCGGCCCGAGCGGGTGTGCCGGGATGATCGCTCAGCGTTTCGACCAGCCGTTCAGGGTCGCGGCAGGTGCCTGCGCAGGAAGTCGGCCATGCCGTCGTGAAGGCATCATTGCGATCGCCGGCGACCATGTGGCCGGCGGCCGCGACATCGCAGACTTCCAGCGCGGGCAGATAGGTGCGGAACTCGGCGACGCTGTCCTCACTGACGATGTCGCTTTCCAGGCCGCGCACCAGCAAGGTCGGCACCTGCACGCGGGCTGCCGCTTCATACAGGCGTTCGGTGAAGCGTGGCGGTTCCGACACCACCTGGCTGTTGCGGACGAAGGCCGGATCCCAGTGCCAGTGCAGGCGGCCGTCGGCCCGTTTGCGCAGGTTCTTCATCAGCCCGCTGGGATCGCGTGGCCGGCGGCGCTGCGGGTAGTAACTCGGCGACCGCGTCTGCCACCTCATCGAGCGTTGCGAACCATCGGGCCGCGCGCGCATGAAAGCGATGATCCGTTCCGCACCTTCGGGATTCAGCCGCGGCACGACATCGACCAGCACCAGCGCGCTCGCGGCATTCGGCTCGGCCGCTGCGATCAGCGACGCAGCGCCGACCAGCGCCGGTGGCGAAGCCAGCGTCGCGGCGATCGTCTGCAGATCGGCAGCCAGGCGTTCGATGCGGTAGTCGCCGATCGGCGACCAGTCGCTATCGCCATGGCCGCGGGCATCGACGTCGATCACCTGATAGCCATCGGCCAGCAGCCGCGCCATCGCCGTGCCCCAGGAATGGCGCGTCTGGCCGCCGCCGTGGCTGAGGATCACCGCCGGTGCCGATGAATCGCCGCCGACATCGGCGGTCAGCGCAACACCGTCGTCAACAACATAGCGACGCACTGCAGTCGTTGTGGTCACGAGCCCCGGCGGTCCGGCTGCGCGCCCAGCACGTCGGCCGTCGCCCGCATCACGGCGCGCGACTTGTTCACCGTCTCGTCCCACTCGGACTGCGGCACCGAATCGGCGACCACGCCGCAGCCGGCCTGGGCGTGGACCATGCCGTCCTTGATCACGGCGGTGCGGATGGCGATGGCCATATCCATATTTCCATCCCAGCCGAGATAACCGACCGCGCCGCCGTAGATGCCGCGAGCAACCGGTTCGAGTTCGTCGATGATTTCCATCGCGCGAACTTTCGGCGCGCCGCTCAAGGTGCCGGCCGGGAACGTCGCGGCCAGTGCATCGAGTGCATCGAGGCCCGGCTTCAACTGGCCGGTGACGATCGAAACGATGTGCATCACGTGGCTGTAGCGCTCGACGATCATTTTCTCGGTCAAGCGTACCGAGCCGGTCTGCGCGACTCTGCCGACATCGTTGCGGCCCAGATCGATCAGCATCAGGTGCTCAGCGATTTCCTTCGGATCGGCCAGCAGATCGGCTTCCAGCGCGCGGTCTTCGTCGGGGGTTTTGCCGCGAATGCGGGTGCCGGCGATCGGCCGCACGGTGACTTCACCGTTTTCGGCGCGCACCAGGATTTCCGGCGAGGAACCGACGACGTGGTGATCGTCGAGGTTCAAGCAGTACAGATAGGGCGACGGGTTCAGGCGGCGCAGCGCGCGGTACAAGGTCACCGGCGGCGCGGTGAACGGCGCGCTCATCCGCTGCGACGGCACCACCTGCATCACGTCACCGGCGGCGATGTAGTCCTTGACCTTCAGCACGGCTTGCTTGAAAGCGTCCTCGCCAAAGCCCGACACGAATTCCGGCACCGGGCCGGTGGCAGTCGGCAGCGCAGGCGCCGGTTCGGCGAGCATGGCTTCGATGGCATCGAGCCGCGCGACACCGCGCTGCATGTCGGCAGGCGACGACGGATCGGCGTGGACGATGAGGGTCAAGGTCGCGCGCAGCGCATCGAATACCACCAGTTCATCGGACCGCATCAGCAGCACATCCGGCGTACCGAGCGGATCGGGCTTCGCAGCTTTAAGACGCGGCTCGAACAGGCGCACGCATTCATAGCCGAAGTAGCCGACAAAACCGCCGGAGAAACGCGGCAGCCTGGCGTTCGGGGCGACCCGGATGGTCGCTGCGTGCTCGCGCAGCCAGACGATCGGATCGGCCGCTTCGACGGTGCTGGTGACGACGCCGTCGACCGTCACGGTGACCGTGTGGCCCTTGATGCGGACGATCTCGCGCGCGCTCAGGCCGATGAACGAGTAGCGGCCCCAGCGCTCACCACCGTGCATCGATTCCAGCAGATAGGTGTACGGGCGGTTGCCCAGCTTCAGATAGGTGCCGACCGGTGTATCAAGATCGCCGGGAAGCTCGCGCGTCAGCGCGACATGGGTGTATTCGGACATGGCAAACGGGTATTCGGTGGAAGGGAGCGTTCAGCCCCGGCGCAGCGGCTTCGGCGACGACGGATCACCATCGCCAACCGGCTGTGCCTGCAAGGTCCACGAATAGTTCCATGCTGTCGTACTTAGTTTTGGTGTCCTGACCCGGCTGCCGCCCCTTGAAGTCGTG
>JAUXYM010000057.1 GCA_030694365.1 Nevskia sp.
TGCCACCATCACCAGCAGAGCCACGATCAGCACGGCGGTGGCCGTGAACAGGTCGTAGAGCTTGTAGGCCGTGAAGAACAGGATCGCGGGAATCAGGTCGAGTACAGCATTCATGGCAGCGGCAGGTTCCTGCGTGGAATCGGAAGTAGCTTGCGGATGATCGGTCCACAAGCCTGAATGGCCGGATTATAGCGACGCTGCTCGCGCCGTCATCGAGGCTGTCGACGAGCTGCCATCCGGGCATGGGACAATGGCGGCATGGCTTCCGAATGGCTTGAACTACATCCGATCGATCCTCAGCGCCGCTGGCTGCAGCGGGCGGCGGATCGTGTCCGCCAAGGCGCGGTGATCGCCTATCCAACCGACTCCTGCTACGCCTTCGGCTGCCGCCTCGGCGACAAGGATGCTGCAGAACGCATCCGCGGCCTGCGCGAATTCGATCGCCAGCATCAGTTCACCCTGGTCTGTCGCGATCTGTCCGAGATCGCCACCTACGCCAAGGTCGACAACTGGCAGTACCGGCTGCTGAAGCAGCTGACGCCGGGCCCGTACACCTTCGTGCTCGAAGCGACCAAGGAACTGCCGCGCCGGGTGATGCACGAGAAGCGCAAGACCATCGGCATCCGCATTCCGGAGCACAGGGTCACTCAGGCACTGCTGGAACTGCTCGGCGAGCCGATCCTGAGCTGCACCCTGCAATGGCCGGATGCCGAGCAGCCGCTCGACGATCTGGATGACGACCGTGCGCGGCTGGAGCGTTCGGTGGATCTGGTGCTCGACGCCGGCACCTGCGGCGTCACCCCTACCACGGTGATCGATCTGACCGGCGAAGCGCCGGTGCTGATCCGCCAGGGGCGTGGCGATGTATCGACGCTGGGCCTGAAAGAAAGCTGAGCGGGCAGGCGGCATGCGTGGCACCGGTATAATCGGCCGATGGAATCCCTGACCCTTTTTCAGCGACTGGCTGTGTCGCTGCTGCCCCTGGTGCTCGCCCTCACCATTCGCGAAATCGCTCGCGGCCGCATGGCGCTGGCGCTCGGCGATAACACCGCCAAGCAGCAAGGCCGCATGAGCCTCAACCCGCTCGCCCATGTCGATCCGATCGGCACCTTGCTGCTGCCCGGCGTGTTCATCGCGCTGAGCAGCGCTGGCCTCGGCGGCCTGCTGATCGGCTGGGCCAAGTTCATCCCGATTTCCGAGCGCAATTTCCGCAATCCGCGCAGCGGTGCAGTCAAGGTGGCCGCCGCCGGTTTGCTGTCGAATCTGGTGATGGCCGTGCTCTGGGCGGTGCTGCTGAAGATCTCCGTCGGCATGCCGGGTTCCGGCGAAGGCGTCTGGCTCGGCATCGGCACCATGGCCAATCTCGGCATCATGTTCAACGTCAGTTTCTTTGTGCTCAACCTGCTGCCGCTGCCGCCGTTCGATGTCGGCCGCATGCTGCTGGTGACCTTGCCGCCGAAGCAGGCGATGGCGCTCGAAAAGCTGCAGCCGTACACCTTCGTGATCATCCTGGCGCTGGCCGTGCTCGGCGTGCTCGGCACCGTCATCTCGCCGATCTTCCGGTTGGTCTTGACGCTGATTTCGCTGATCGTTGGCATCTAGTTCGCCGCGCAAACGCCACTTTCCCCGATGACTTCCACTGCACGCCCCACCGTCCTGTCCGGCATCCAGCCGTCCGGCCGCCTCACGCTCGGCAACTATCTGGGCGCGATCAAGAACTGGCTACCGCTGTCGGCGAGCTACGACTGCCACTACATGCTGGTCGATCTCCACGCGATCACCGTGCGTCAGGACCCGGCTGTGCTCCGCGAGCGCTGCTACGAATTCCTGGCGCTGTACATCGCCTGCGGACTCGATCCGAAAGACAACGTGCTGTTCGTGCAGAGCCATGTGCCGGCGCATTCGCAGCTCGGCTGGATCCTCAACTGCTACACGCAGTTCGGCGAACTCGGCCGGATGACCCAGTTCAAGGACAAGAGCGCCAAGCATGCCGACAACATCAACGCCGGCCTGTTCGGCTATCCGGTGCTGATGGCGGCGGACATCCTGCTCTATGACGCAGCGCAGGTGCCGGTCGGTGACGACCAGAAGCAGCACCTGGAATTGACCCGCGACATCGCCAATCGCTTCAACAACATCTACGGCAACGCCAAGAAACAGATTTTCACGGTGCCGGAGCCGATGATCCCGCCGGTCGGCGCGCGAATCATGGGCCTGCAGGATCCGACCGGAAAGATGTCGAAGTCCGACGACGCTGAAACCAATGCGCTGTATCTGCTCGACTCGCCGGACGTGATCGTCCGCAAGATCAAGCGTGCAGTCACCGACATGGATGGCGTCGTCCGTTTCGACATCGCCGCGAAGCCCGGAGTGTCGAACCTGTTGTCGATCCTCGCAGCGACCACCGGCAAGACCGTGGCGGCACTGGAAGCCGAGTTCGAAGGCAAGCAATACGGCGCCTTCAAGGGCGCGGTTGCCGATGCGGTGGTCGAATGCCTGCAGCCGGTGCAGGCGAAATATGCCGAACTGCGCGAAGACCGCGACGGCCTGCGCGCGGTGCTGAAGGATGGTGCGGAGCGCGCCAGCGTCCGCGCCAACGCCACCTTGAAGCGCGTGCACGATGTGCTGGGCCTGATCCCGGCGTGAACTACAGCAGTGGTCAGTGGCTAGTGGCTAGTGGTCAGTCGGGGGCGACGCAGTCTCGCTTTGACTGGCCACTGACCACTGGCCACGGGCCACTCGCGGACGCGGCAGCGGCGTCATGAGCGAGAGCACAAGCGTCGAACCAGTCACCGAACTTGCGACGGAAGTTCGCGCGCCGCGCGTCAACGGCGAGCGCATCACCCAGATGCCGAGCGATCTATACATCCCGCCGGATGCGCTGGAAGTCTTCCTCGAAACCTTCGAAGGCCCGCTCGATCTGCTGCTCTACCTGATCCGCAAGCAGAACCTGGACATCCTCGATATCCCGGTTGCCAAGATCACCCAGCAATACATGGAGTACATCTCTGCCATGGGCCGCCTGATGCGCGAGCTGCGCCTGGAACTGGCGGCCGAGTATCTGGTGATGGCGGCCTGGCTGGCCGAGATCAAGTCGCGCATCCTGCTGCCGAAGCCGCCCGCGCATGACGACGAAACCGGCGGCGATCCGCGTATGGAACTGGTGCGCCGCCTGCAGGAATACGAGCGCTTCAAGACGGCTGCCGAATCGCTGGACGCACTGCCGAGAGTCGGCCGTGAAATCGCCGTGGTGCAGGCGCGGCCGGACAAGGTCGATGTCCTGGTGCTGCCACCGGCACCGGGACTGCGCGAGCTGATGCTGGCGTTCCGCGAAGTGCTGCTGCGCGCCGAGCTGTTCACCCGCCACACCATCGCCCGCGAGCCGCTGAGCGTGCGCGAGCGGATGAGCCATGTGCTCGATTGCGTGCGCAATGGCCCGATCCGCTTCGTCGATCTGATCGATCTTGCCGAAGGGCGGGCAGGGCTCATCGTCTGCCTGCTGGCGATTCTGGAGCTGGCGAAGTCATCGATGCTGGAGATCACCCAGCACGGCCCGTTCGCGCTGGTGACCATCGCCGCTGCCGGCGCGGGTGAAGCGGCGCTGGCCGAGGACGCATGAGTGCCCCGGCAGTTGGGCTCGCCCCGAAATGGGCCTTGGAACTCGACAAGGTCGCCAAGGGTTTCGGCAGCAAGGCCGCCGTTGCCGGTCTGAATCTGCGGCTGGAAGCGGGGCAGTTCTACGCGCTGCTCGGTGCCAACGGTGCCGGCAAGACCACCACACTCAGAATGATCGCCGGCCTGCTGCAGCCGGACGCTGGCAACATCCGCGTGTTCGGCCATGATCTGGCCCGCGAGCCGATGGCGGCCAAGCAGCAACTGGCCTTTCTGCCCGACGAGCCGATGCTCTACGGCAAGTTGCGCTGCACCGAATATCTGGAGTTCGTCGCCGGCTTGTGGGGTGTCGACGGCCGGACCGCCGAGCGCAAGGGCGAAGCGCTGCTGCGCTGGCTCGATCTCTGGGACGCGCGCGCCAACTACTGCGAAAACCTGTCGCGCGGCATGCAGCAGAAGCTGACCCTGGCCGGTGCGCTGATCCACGAGCCGAAGCTGCTGATTCTCGACGAGCCGCTGACCGGCCTCGATGCCGCGGCCGCGCGCAAGGTCAAGGACTTCCTCGCCGGTCTCGTGCGCGATGGTCTGACCGTGCTGTTCACCACCCACATCCTCGAAGTGGCCGAGCGCATGGCCTCGCGCATCGGCCTGATCCGCGCCGGCCAGCTGATCGCCGAAGGCACGCTCGACGAGCTGCGCCAGCAGTACGGCAACGTCCACGACACGCTCGAAGACCTGTTCCTGTCGGCGACCGGCGCTGGCGCCGACACCGGCCCTCCATGAGGCTCGCCGCCGGCAGTCTGCCGTGGCTGGTCGGGCAGGATCTGCGCCTCGCTTTTCGTGGCATGAGCCTGGGCCGCAGGCGCCTGTGGCCCTACCTGCTTTACGGCGCCTTCCTGATCGGCCTGCACGCTGTTGCCGGGCTGGTGCTGGTCGCGATGCTCACTGCGCCAACGAGCTTGAGCACCGAGCGGGCGCTGCAGTTTTCCGGCGTGATGCTGCTGTCGCTGGAGTTCTTCATGCTGATGGCGGCGATGATCGGCAGCTTCCGCCTGATCCTCGCCGGCCGCGAACTGAGCCTGCATCTGTCCAGCCCGCTGCCGTTCGAGCGGGTGCTGTGGATGCGCGTGGTGTCGCTGATCGCCGGCACCTGGGCGATCTCGATCCTGCTGGTGACGCCGGTCGCCAACATGGGCGCGCTGCTCGGCGAGCCGCTGTTTCTGCTCGCCTATCCGGTCACCGTGATGATGGCGATGGTGACCCTGGCGCTGGCGCTGGCGATCATCGGGCTGGTGGTGCGGCTGTTCGGTGTGGTGCAGGCGAGGCGGGTGCTGCAGGTGGTGCAAGCGTTGGTGCCGCTGGGCTTCGTCGCAGTCAGCCTGCTGTCGCGCGATCCGCAGGCCAAGGCCGCCAACGGCGGCCACGGTATCGCCAACAGTGGACTGGCGGCGCATGCCCATCTGGTGCGGCTGCCGGCGCTGGCGATGACCGGCGATCTCACCGCCTTGATGAGCATGACCCTGCTCGCCGGCCTGAGCCTGCTGCTCGCCACCCGTTACGCCGCGCCGGCGATCCTGCAGGCCGTGCAATCGCCGGACAACGCGCCGCCGCGCCAGCGCCGTCAGCAGGCGAGCGGCGAGACGATGCCGCGCTTCCGTCCCGGCCTGCTGAGAGTGGTGATGCTCAAGGAATGGCGGACCATCGTTCGCGATCCACGGCTGGCGATCGCGCTGCTTGCGCAGCCGATGCTGATCGTCGCGTTCTTCTACGGCAATCTGTTCAAAGGCCAGTACCAGCTCGCGGCCGCTGTTGCCGCTACGACGTTCTTCGCCGGTCAGCTCAGCCAGTACATCTCGAACCTGATGATCAGCGCCGAGGAAGCGCCAGCGCTGCTCGGTGCCTCGCCGCGCTCGCGTGGCCAGCTGATCGCCTACAAGTGCATCGCAGCACTCGCCCCGGTGCTGCTGCTGATGTTGCTGGCTTCGGTCTGGGCGATGGCGCAGAACCTGTGGATGGGCATCGTCTGCCTGCTGTGCAGCTTCGGCGCCGGGTTCTGCGCCTGCGCCGTCGAAGTGGCGCGGCCGTATCCATCGCCCCGGCGCTCGTTCGTGCAGGTTGCGGCGGCGCGACGCTCGCGCGATCCGCTCGACATCGTCAGTGTGCTGGCCATGCAGTTCGGCTGGACCGCCGCCGCCTGGTTCCTCGCCAACGGCAACCTCTGGGGCGCGGGCATCGTGCTGCTGGTGTTGCTGGTGCCGTTCTTCGAATGGTGGCGAGACGCCAATCGACAGAATTTGCTGGGATACTGACGGCGGCGCTGTTCCGCCGTCATCCCCGCGCAGGCGGGGATCCAGTTTTGATTCTCCCCCGCCGCTGGCAACAAAAAACTGGATTCCCGCCTGCGCGGGAATGACGCATTGATTGAAGTGTGGACTTGAAGGAAGCGAAACTCGTGGAAGAAGAAAGACAGGAAACCCCCATGGCCGAGACGCCGGCCGATGCCGCAGCAGCCGTCGATCTCGGCGCTGTCAGCTTGATCATCGAAGCCCTGCTGCTGGCCTCTGACGGCGCATTGTCGATGGACCAGCTGCTGCGCTTCGTCGGCTCCGAGTTCAACCTTGGCAAGCGCGAACTGCGGGAAGCGCTGGCATTGGTCGACAGCCGCTTCTCCGGCACCGCCAGCGAGCTGAAGGAAGTGGCCAGCGGCTGGCGCGTTCAGGTACGGCCGGAATACGCCGAATGGGTTGCGCGCCTGTGGCAGGAAAAGCCGCCGAAGTATTCGCGCGCCCTGCTCGAAACCCTGGCGCTGATCGTCTATCGCCAGCCGATCACCCGTGGCGAGATCGAGGACGTGCGCGGCGTCGCTGTGTCCTCGAACATCCTGCGCACGCTCTCGGAGCGCGGCTGGATCCGTGAGCTGGGCCACAAGGACGTACCGGGCCGCCCGGCGCTGTTCGGCACCACCTCGCAGTTCCTCGATGACTTCAATCTGCGCACCCTCGAACAGCTGCCGGCGCTGCCGGATGTGAAGGACCTCGAACAGCTCGAAGCCGCGTTGGCCAAGCTCGGTGCCGGCGCGGGTGTTGCCGCGCTGCCGCGTCCGGGCGAAGAGGAGGCCGACAGCGACGAAGAATCGGCTAACGGTCCTGACGCTGACCAGGCGCCAGCCGATGTGGTGCTCCATTGAGCGGCGAGCGGATTCAGAAGGTACTGGCCGATGCTGGCCTCGCTTCGCGTCGCGCCATCGAAACCATGGTCGCCGAAGGCCGCATCAAGGTGAACGGTGACGCGGCAACCGCTGGCCAGAAGGTGGTTGCCGGCGATCGCATCACCATCGACGGCCGCATGGTGCGCCATTCGTATGCCAAGGAAGCGACCCGCGTGCTGCTGTACAAGAAGCGGGTCGGCGAACTGGTCACCCGTGACGATCCCGAAGGCCGCAAGACGGTGTTCAAGAAGCTGCCGAAGCTCGACAACGGCCGCTGGATCGCCGTCGGCCGTCTCGATCTGAACACCTCCGGCCTGCTGCTGCTGACCAACGACGGCGAGCTGGCCCGGCGCCTGACCCATCCCAGCTACGAGATGGAGCGCGAGTACGCCGTGCGCGTGCTCGGCACCATCACCAAGGAAACCCTCGACAAGCTGCGCAAGGGTGTCGAGCTGGAAGACGGCCCGGCGCACTTCGACAAGATCGAAGCCGGCGAACGCGTGGCCCCCGAACTCGATGACGACGGCGACGACGAAGGCCGGACTGGCTCGGCGAACACCTGGTGGAAGGTCACCCTGAAGGAAGGCCGCAACCGCGAAGTGCGGCGCTTGTTCGATTCGCAGGACTTGAAAGTCAGCCGCCTGATCCGCGTTCGCTATGGCCCAATCCTGCTAGGCCGTGGCGTCAAGTCCAGCGGCTTCCGCGATCTCGATCGCGATGAGCTGAGCGCGCTGCGTGCGGCGGTTGGCTTCGAAGCACCGAAGAAAGCCAAGGAACCGCGCGAGCGCCGTTCCCGTCCCGGTGCCGAAGAGCGAAAGATCGGCGACGTGCCACGTCGCGACGCGATCAAGAAGGTCGATCGCAAGGCCAAACCAGAAGGCTGGACCGGCTACAAGCCGCGCAAGCCGGAGTAGACACTAAGTCCGTCATTCCCGCGAAGGCGGGAATCCAGTTTTGCCGTTCGTGCCGCGTCGGCAACGAAGAACTGGATTCCCGCCCGCGAGAATTCTGTATCTGACCCAGATTTCTAAGCGGCCAGCTTGGCACCGCCCAGCGCCGCCACCAGATCGCCAACCAGCAAGCTCAGCTCGCCGGTCATCAGGGTGAAATCGGTATCGAAGGCGTCGGCGTCGTTCTTCTTCGCGACCGCATCGTCTTCGCTGATGTCGATGAAGCGGATGCGCTTGATCGCCAGCTTGTCGGTCAGCACCAGGGTCAGGCGCTCGCGCCAGCTCAAGCCGACGCGGGTGACGATCTTGCCGCCGGCGATCAGGCTTTTCAGCTCCGGGCCATCGAGGCTGTGGCGGGCGTAGCGGACGGCGGCTTTGGTCGGGTTGTCGGCCAGCAGTTCGCAATCGTCCTGGACCAGGAACATCGGTGGCGAAGACCCCGTCGCCAGCCAGGCGGTCATCGCCGCGGACGGCGCTTCTTTGGTGTCCAGCGGCACCGCCGGCAGGTCGCCGAGATCGGCACGCAGCACGGTGCCGAGGTCTTCGGCGAGCTTCGGCGAGGAGCTGTCGACGATCAATCGGCCGTGCTCGAAATCGATCCAGGCGCGGACCGTGCGGCTGCGGATGAAGGCGCGCGGCCGCAGTTCGTCGATGACCAGATCCTTCAAGTCACGCAACTGCTTGCGGCCCGGTGCGAAGCCCTGCTGCTGTTCGAGCGCAGCGGCCTTTTCCTTGAGCATCTGATTGACCACCGAGCCCGGCAGCATCCGCTGTTCGATGCCGAGCGCGATCAGCAGATGTTTGCCCTGCGAGTAGACCAAGGTAGCGCCCGGTGCCGGCGGCACCCAGCCCTGGCTCTGCATGCTGGCGCTGTTGACCGGGATCAGCGGGTGCTTGGCCAGCGCTTCTTCCACCTGCGCTGCCGTCGTCCGCCAGCCCGGCGTCAGCGAATACACCGTCAAATTCTTGAACCAGATCGACATCGGATGGAGGCAGGTCAGCGAGGGGCGTAAGAGGGTAGCGGAGGCGGGCGCTGGTCGCTAGTTGACAGCCCCGACATACGCTCAGCGCAGCTTCTTCAGCCGATAGAGCAGCTCCAGCGCTTCACGCGGACTCAATGCGTCGGGATCGGTGTTGTCGAGCAGGCTCAACGCTTTCGATTCGGCCGGCGCGAACAACGCGAGCTGTGGCGGTTCCGGTTTGCGCGCCGCAGGCAGGGCTTTGGCTGGTGCCGCTTCGGCCTGCTTTTCCAGCGCGTTGAGGATGGTCCGCGCCCGCGCGATCACCGGCCCGGGCACGCCGGCCAATGCAGCAACCTGCAGACCGTATGAGCGATTCGCCGGGCCGGGCTGGACCTTGTGCAGGAACACCAGTTGTTCGCCGGCCGCCGATGAATATTCGGCAGCGTCGAGGTGGACGTTGACCACCGCCGGCAGTTCGTCGGCGAGCGCGGTCAGCTCGAAATAGTGAGTCGCGAACAGGGTCCAGGCTTTCGAGGTCGTCGCCAGGTATTCGGCGCAGGCGCGGGCGAGGGCGAGGCCGTCGTAGGTCGATGTGCCGCGGCCGACTTCGTCCATCAGCACCAGACTTTGCGCGGTCGCGTTGTGCAGGATGTTCGCGGTTTCCGACATCTCGACCATGAAGGTCGACTGCGCGCGCGCCAGATCGTCGGCCGCGCCGATGCGGGTGAAGATGCGATCGACCGGGCCGATCACCGCACTTTCCGCCGGCACGAAACTGCCGGCGTGGGCAAGCAGCACGATCAGCGCCGTCTGGCGCATGTAGGTGCTCTTGCCGCCCATGTTCGGGCCGGTGATCAGCAGCAGGCGGCGGCTGTCGTCGAGCAGGCTATCGTTCGGCACGAATGGCGTGGCGAGCGTGGTTTCGACCACCGGATGACGGCCGCCGCTGATCCGGATGCCGGCCGATTCAACCAGCGCCGGACGCGTCCAGCGCAGCGCTTCGGCGCGTTCGGCGTAGCTGCCCAGCACGTCGAGTTCGGCGATCGCGGCGGCAGTGGCTTGCAGCGGTACGAGATCGGCGGCAACGCGATCGAGCAGCGCTTCGTAGAGCTGCTTCTCGCGAGCCAGCGATTTGTCACGGGCGCCGAGCACCTGATCTTCGAAGCGCTTCAGCTCTTCGGTGATGTAGCGCTCGGCATTGGTCAGGGTCTGGCGGCGCAGGTAGTCGGCCGGCACCTTCGCCGAGTGCAGCTTCGACACCTCGATGAAATAACCCTGCACGCGGTTGTAGCCGACCTTCAGGCCATCGATGCCGGAGCGCGCGCGCTCGCGGCTTTCGAGATCGAGTAGGAAGCCGTCGGCATTGGTCGACAGGTTGCGCAGCTCGTCGAGCGAGGCATCGAAGCCGGGCCTGAACACGCCGCCGTCACGGGCCAGCAGCGGCGGCTCGTCGACGATCGCGCGGGCCAGTTCGGCGGCGAGGGAAGGGTGATCGCCGAGCCTTGCCGCCAGCGATCTCAGCAGCGGTGCATCGACGGCCGCGAAGCTCTGCGCCAGTGCCGGCAGCCCGGTCAGGGTAGCGCCCAGCCCAGCCAGATCGCGCGGCCTGGCCGAGCGCAAGGACACGCGGGCCAGGATGCGTTCGATATCGGCAATCGGCCGCAGCGCTTCGCGTAAGCCGCGATAGCTGCCATCGTCGATCAGCATCGCCACCGCATCGTGACGGGCACCCACCGTTTCGCGATCGCGCAGCGGCCGTGACAACCAGCGCCGCATCTGCCGGCTGCCCATGCTGGTCACGCAGGCATCGAGCACCGCAACCAGGGTGTGCGGCACCGAGCCGGACAGCGAGTGCTCGATCTCCAGATTGCGCCGCGTCGAGGGATCGAGGATCAGTGCCTCGTCGATCGTTTCGACTCGCAAGCCGGTCAGATGCGCGACCTTGGCCTTATAAGTTTTCTGGGTCTCCTGCACGTACTGCAACAGCGCGCCGGCCGCGCCGAGCGCGGGGCCGAGTTCATCGGCACCAAAACCACGCAGATCGCGAGTGCCGAATTGCTCGGTCAGCAGGCGGCGGGCGGACGAGGTATCGAAATGCCAGACCGGCCGCGCCCGGCCATGCAGGCCGCCGAGTTCATAGGCCGCGTCTTCCGGCGTCAGCAATTCGGAAGCACGCAGGCGATGCAGTTCGGCACGCCAGTCGCCAGCGCTTTCGGTTTCCAGTACCGAGAAGCGCCCGGACGACAGTTCCAGCCAGGCCAGACCAAACTTGCCGCCGCTGATGCAGGCTGCCGCGAGCAGATTCTGGGCGCGCGAATCGAGCAGCGAATCCTCAGTCGCCGTGCCCGGCGTGACCACGCGGACCACTTCGCGGCGCACCGGGCCTTTTTCGAGGCCGACTTCGCCGACCTGCTCGACGACCGCCGCCGATTCACCCTGGCGGATCAGCCGGCCGAGATAGTTCTCGAGCTGGTGATAAGGCACGCCCGCCATCGCGATCGGCGCGCCATTCGATTCGCCACGCTTGGTCAGCGTGATGTTCAGCAGCTTCGAGGCCTTGCGCGCGTCATCAAAGAACAGCTCGTAGAAATCGCCCATCCGATACAGCACCAGCGTGTCCGGGTACTGCGACTTGATCGCCAGATACTGCTGCATCATCGGCGTGTGTTCGCCGGGTTTCGCTGCCGACATGAGGTTTAGATCGCTGGTGCTGTCAGACCAGACTGAACCGCGATCTTGCGCAAGTCCTTGTCCAGCGTGCGGAAAGTGGAAACGCCGTGGTTCAGAGCGACGGCGAGATGCAAGGCGTCGCCAGCGCGGAGTTTGGTGCCGTCGACGGCGAGCAGATTGCGGGCGCGGGCATAGTCGGGCGTGGTCAGCACCAGCACGTCATGCTTGGCAACGAACTCCTCGTCGTAAGCCTGACGGGCTCGGGCTGCTTCGCGGGGGCTGATCTCGCGCATTCGCAAGCGGCGGGCGATGGCGCTGAATACTTCGACTCCGGTCCAAACGCTCAGGGCAAGAAACTCGCCGCCGAGGCCTTGCAGGGCTTTCTCGACCCGCTCGCTTTCGGGATCTCGAAGCAGGATCGCTGCGAGGATGCTGGTGTCGAGATAGTGCATGGGCCGGTCAGTAGCGCTCTTCGTCACGCATCTGACGAATCAGTTCTCCGGCGGACACCGTTGCCATCGGCATCGAATTGCGCAGCTCGCGCAGCTTCTCGAAATCGGTTCCGATGGATGATCTTTGCCGTTCCGGCTTGAGCCGGGCGACCGCCTTGCCGCGTCTGGTGATCACCACTTCTTCCCCCGCTTCGACCCGATCGAGAATCTCGCTCAGGTGACTTTTGGCTTCTGCGACGCTGACGCTGTTGCCGTGATCCATGTCGTGCTCCGGACTTTGTCCGCAGTTAGTCATCTCGATGGTCATCCTACCACGCCGCCTATAATTCGCCCCTCCAAAGAACACCCCCGAAACCGATGACCTGGACCCCCTCAAGCTGGCTGGCCATGCCTGCCGTGCAGCAGCCGAACTACCCCGATGCGGGTGCGCTGGAAGCCGCACTCGGCGAACTGCGCCGCCTGCCGCCACTGGTCACCTCCTGGGAAGTCGATGCGCTGAAATCGCGGCTAGCCGAGGCGCAGGCCGGCAAGCGTTTCGTGCTGCAGGGTGGCGACTGCGCGGAAAGCTTTGCCGACTGCGAATCCGGTCTGATCGCCAACCGGCTGAAGGTGTTGTTGCAGATGAGTCTGGTCATGGTTCACGGGCTGAAGATGCCGGTGGTGCGGGTCGGGCGCATCGCCGGCCAGTACGCCAAGCCGCGTTCGGCCGATGTCGAAACCAAGGATGGTCTGACCCTGCCGTGCTATCGCGGTGACACGGTCAATCGGCCCGAGTTCACGCCGGACGCGCGCATCCCGAATCCGCAGTTGCTGCTCGAAGGCCACAAGCGTTCGGCGATGACCATCAACTTCGTCCGTGGCCTGATCGACGGCGGCTTTGCCGACCTGCATCACCCGGAATACTGGGATCTCGACTGGGTGCATCACGCGCCGCTCGCCGAGCAGTACTTCAAGCGCGTCGAAGCGATCACCGAGTCGGTGAAGTTCATGGAAACCCTGGCCGGCCAGCCGATCCACGATTTCAATCGCGTCGAGTTCTACACCTCGCATGAAGCGCTGCTGCTGGCTGCGGAGGCCGCGCAGACCCGGCAGGTGCCGCGCAAACCGGGCTGGTACAACCTGTCGACCCATCTGCCGTGGATCGGCCTGCGCACGGCGGCGGTCGAGGGCGCCCATGTCGAGTACATGCGCGGCATTCGCAATCCGGTCGCGGTGAAGATTGGCGCGTCGATGAGCGCGGAGTGGGTGCAGGAGCTTTGCCGCGTCCTCAACCCGGACAAGGAACCGGGCCGACTGACGCTGATCCACCGCCTCGGCGCAGGCAAGATCGACGCCGGCCTGCCGCGCCTGATCGAAGCGGTGCAAGCCATCGGTCATGAAGTGCTGTGGCTCTGCGATCCGATGCACGGCAACACTCAGACCGCCAGCAATGGCCTGAAGACCCGGCGCTTCGACGACATCTTGAGCGAAGTCGAATCCTCGTTTGCGATCCACGCGGGCTGTGGCACGCGGCTCGGCGGCGTCCATCTGGAGCTGACCGGCGAAGACGTCACCGAATGCCTCGGCGGCGCTCGCGATCTGACTGAAACCGATCTGGAACGCGCCTATCGTTCGCCGGTCGATCCGCGTCTGAACTACGAGCAGGCGCTGGAACT
>JAUXYM010000062.1 GCA_030694365.1 Nevskia sp.
GCGTTTGATGCGAGCGCAACCGTCCAACGCCCCCATCCCGACCTTCCCCCGCCTGCGGGGGAAGGAGACCAGCGGCGAACCGGACTACGTTGCGCTCCAGCCTCTTGATTGGCAGCGCACCGCCGCCGCCAATCGGCGCGCGGCACCGCGTTGCCGCCGCAGCATTGATAATCGAGCCTGATTTTCTCCCAGTGCGCCCGATGTCCGTCAGCGAACTGCAACCCCAACTCGTCGAATGGCTGAACTTGTTCAGCAAGCCGTTCCTGCGGGCCTTGCTGTTCCTGTTCGACCAGCAGTCGCCGCTTTATCTGCCGTACCTGGTCACCAGCCTGCTGTTCGGCTGGCTGGGCTGGCGCTACTTCGAGCGCGCCGCACCGGGCGCGATTCAGGAGTTCTTCGCCAAGCACTTCAGCCGCGCCCAGTGGTGGCATGACTCGGCCCGCGCCGACTACCGCTACTACTGCGTCAACGCCGTGGTGTTCGCGGTGCTGATCGGGCCGCTGCTACTGTCGGCCGCCTGGTGTGCGGATCGCGCCCGCGATCTGTTCCAGCTGGGTCTCGGTGCCGGCTCGGCCTGGACTTCGGGTCTCGGCTCGCGCATCGCCTACACCCTGCTGTTCTTCATTGCCTACGACCTCGGCCGCTGGATCGCCCACAGCCTGCTGCATGAATCGAAGCTGCTCTGGGAATTCCACAAGGTGCACCACTCGGCCGAGGTGCTGACGCCGGTGACGGCGTTCCGCGTCCATCCGATCGATCTGCTGGTGACCTTGTCGGTGCCGGCGCTGACCACCGCGCCGGTCACCGGCCTGTTCCTGTACCTGTACGCCGACGCGGTCAGCGCGTTCAACTTCCTGGGTCTGAATTTCATCATCGGCCTGTCCGGCCTGATCGCCAATCTCAAGCACTGGCAGGTCTGGTTCCGCTACGGACCGCTCGACGGCTGGTGGATCAGCCCGGCGCATCACCAGATCCACCACTCGGCCGACCCGCGCCACTGGGGCAAGAATCGCGGCTTCGAACTCGGTTGCTGGGATCGCTGGTACGGCTCGCTGCATATCCCGGCCAAGCACAACGAAGTGACGGCGATGGGCTTCGGCGATGGCAGCGAGCCGCAATGGCATTCGGTGCGGCAGATGATGTTCCAGCCCTTCGTTGCCGCTTGGAAGCTGCTGAGCCGCCCCGCTCGAGCGACCGTCACCAGCCTCGTGATCGCTGGCCTGCTGATGCTGGCGATACCGCGCGCCGACGCTGCCGAGGCCGCCGGCGTGCGCATCGAAGACATGACCTGGCCGGAGCTGGCCGCAAGAATCAAGGCCGGCGCGACGACGGTGCTGCTGCCGATCGGCGGCATCGAGCAGAACGGCCCGGCGATGGCCTTCGCCAAGCACAACCGCATCGTCGTCGCGGCGGCCGATGCGATCGCCATCGAAGCCGGCAACACCCTGGTCGCGCCGCTGGTGCCGTTCTCGCCGGCCGGCGGCTTCGCGCCGCGCAGCGGGCACATGCAGTGGCCAGGGACGATCAGCCTGCGCGAGTCGACCCTGAACGCGGTGCTCGAAGATGAGGTGTCCAGCCTCGCCCTCGCCGGCTTCACGCGCATCGCGCTGCTCGGCGATCACGGCGGCAGCCAGCTGGCGCAGGACGCGCTGGTCAAGCGACTCAACGCGACCCTCGCCTCGCGCGGCGTGCAGTTGATGAACCTCAATCGCTATTACGATCCCGGCTCGCTCACCGACCGGCTGAAAGCGCTCGGGGCCGATCCCGCCGATGCCGGCGATCACGCCGGGCTGGTCGATACCTCGGAACTGCTGTCGGTAGCGCCAGGCTTGATCCGCAGCCAGTTGCTATCGCCTGAAAGCTGGGTGCCTTATCAGACGCCGCCGGGACCGGGCTCGTCCGGCCGGCCGGACAAGGCGAGTGCGGAACTGGGGCGTGGCCTGTTGAAGCAACGGATCGATGCGGCTGTCCAGCAGTTGCGTGCCACGGCGAAGTAGCCGCTACAACAGCATCGACGCCAGCGGCAAGGTGATCAGTGACAGCACCGTGCCGATGCCGATCACCAGATTGGCCAGGCTCGGATTGAGCTTGTACTGCTCGGCGAGGATGCCGGCGGTAACCATCGGCGGCATCGCACACTGCAGGATGCCGGCGACTGCGATCGGTCCATTGACGTCGAGGCCCAGCAACAGGGCCGCAGCCCAGATGATCAGCGGCGCGAACAGCATCTTCCAGCCGAGGCCGCCGAGCAGAGTCAGGCGGTGCTCGCCGATGCCGCGAAACTTCAGTTGCAGGCCGACCGAGAACAGCGCCAGCGGCGTCAAGGTTTGCCCGATGCGGGTCAGCACCGTCTGCAGGATGTCCGGCAGACCGCCGAGCGGCCACAAAACAAGTGCTGCCAGCAGCGCCAGGAACGGCGGAAAGCTGAACAGGCGGCGAACGATCTGGGCGGCGGTCGGCTGGGCACCGGAGAACCAGGCCGCGACGATCACGCCGCCGACCGACAGCATCATGAACGAGCCGAACTGATCGGCGATCACCGCCGCGCCCACCGACTCCGGCCCGCGCAGCGCCTCGATCATCGCCAGACCCATGTAGGCGGTATTGCCGAGGCCACAGGTCAGGATCATCGCGCCGGTGGTGCCCCGACTCCAGCCGCGGCGGCGGCCGGTGTAGCTGAACACCGCGATCGCGCCGAAGAACACGAACCAGGGTGCGAACGCCGGAAACAGCAGTTCACGCGTGAAGTGCAGCTTGGGAATCTCGACCAGGATCAGCGCTGGCAACGCGACGTTGACGATCCAGAAATTCAGCGCCTGAGGCGCACCCGGCGGCAGGCGCTGATCGCGCGCCATCGCCAGACCGATCCCGAGACACAGGGCTAAAAGCAGGATTGCGCTCATTGGAGCGCTTCTAAATTAAATGAACACATAAAATTCCGTCATGCCCGCGCAGGCGGGCATCCAGTCTTCGCCGTAGTGCGCCGCATCAGAACTGGATTCCCGCCTGCGCGGGAATGACGAGTGTTTGTAAGAATTAGAAGGAAAAATGCTCTAACTCGATTTCGACGGGCAGCCGACCAGATGATCGTCGACCACGCCCACTGCCTGCAGGTAGGCGTAGATGATCGTCGTGCCGACAAATTTGAAACCACGCTTGAGCAGCGCCTTGCTGATCGTGTCGCTCAGCTCGGTGCGCGCCGGCACCTGACGCATGTCGGTCCAGCGATTGACGATCGGCTGGCCATCAACCTGCTTCCACAGCCAGGCATCGAGGCTGCCGTGCTCCTCGCAGAGCTTGAGATAAGCCTGCGCGTTGCCGATGGTCGCGTTGATCTTGAGCTTGTTGCGGACGATGCCGGCGTCGGCCATCAAGCGCTCGCGATCGGCATCGGTATAGGCGGCGATCTTGTTCGCATCGAAGCCGTCGAAAGCGCGGCGATAACTGTCGCGCTTGGCGAGGATCGTCGACCAGCTCAGGCCGGCTTGCGCACCTTCGAGGATCAGGAATTCGAACAGCACACGGTCGTCATGGACGGCGCGGCCCCACTCCTTGTCGTGATAAGCACGCTCGCCTGCCGTCTTCATCGCCCACGCACAAGGCGTGGGCGGCAAGGCTGCAGTCACGCGAACTGCAGCCGTTGACCGAAGGCCTGCGGACGCAGCACACCATCGCGATAGACCAGCTTGCCGTTGACCCAGGTCGCGTCGATGCGCGCCTTGAAGCGATGGCCGTCGAACGGCGACCAGCCACATTTGTAGCGCAGGCTTTCCGGGGTAACGTCGGTGCCGCCGTTCGGATCGACGACCACCAGATCGGCGTAAGCGCCTTCGCGCAGATAGCCGCGATCGACGACGCCGAAGCGTTCGGCCGGCGTGTGGCAGGCGCGCTGCACGACGGTTTCCAGCGGCAGCTCGCCACGCTCGACCAGCTCCATCAGCGCCAGCAGCGAGTGCTGCACCAGCGGCAGGCCGCTCGGCGCTTTGAAGTAGCTGTTGGCCTTTTCGGCAGCGGTGTGCGGCGCGTGGTCGGTGGCGATGATGTCGATGACGCCATCGCGCACGGCGGCGATCAGCGCTTCGCGATCGGCCGCCGATTTCACTGCCGGATTGCACTTCAGCTTCGAGCCCAGCGTTGCGTACCAGGACTCGTCGAAATACAGGTGATGGACGCAGGCCTCGACGCTGATCCGCTTGGTCCGCGCATCGCCCGCCGCGAAGAAATGCAGCTCGCTGGCCGAGGTCATGTGCAGCACGTGCAGGCGGGTGCCGTGCTTGTTCGACAGCCCGACGGCCAGTTCGGTGGACTTGTGGCAGGCGGCCGCCGAGCGGATGTAGGGATGCTCGGAAAACGGCACGTCCTCGCCGTACTTCTCGCGCGCCGCGTCCTCGGCCACTTTAATCATCGGCGTGTCTTCGCAATGGGTGACGATCATCACCGGTGCCCGCTGAAAGATCTTGTCGAGGGTGTCCGGGTTGTCGACCAGCATGTTGCCGGTGGAGGCCCCCATGAAGATCTTGATCGCGCAGGCCTCGCCTTTCGTAAGCCGCTCCAGCTCGCTGAGATTGTCGTTGGTGGTGCCCATGTAGAACGCGTGGTTCGCGAACGTGCGGCCGGCGGCGATGCGGTATTTGTCGGCCAGTGCGGCGCGAGTGATGGTCTGCGGATTGACGTTCGGCATGTCCATGAAGCTGGTCACGCCACCGGCGACGGCCGCCGCCGATTCACTGGCCAGATCGCCTTTCGCGGTCAGGCCCGGCTCGCGGAAATGGACCTGATCGTCGATCAGGCCGGGCAGCAGCAGGCGGCCTTTGGCATCGAACACTTCGACCCCGGCCGGGGCGCTGATTTTCGGCGCGATCTTTTCGATGCGCTCGCCGTGTATCAGCAGATCCGCCTGGTAGCGGCGGCCTTCGTTGATGAGGGTGGCGTTGGTGATCAGCATGGCTTAGAGGTCGTCGTCGGAAAGCTCAGCGAGCTTCATCAGGTGGCGTTGAAGCCCCAGCTTCAACGGAGTATTGCCATGAACCGGTAGTGAAATCCGTGCCGGCTGACCCGCTTTGGCGTAGATGTGATGGCTGCCGTTGACGCTCACCAGCACCCAGCCCCGCCGCTCAAGCAAGCGCGCGAACTGCTTGCCGGAGATGGTCTTCACTCCCTACACAGCGATTTCAAGAATCTGGTCGGTTTTCAGCAAGGAAACGTGATCGATATCAACTGCGAGGCAGCCTTCGACCGCTTCATGCAGGTTGACGATCAGCTCATCCATCGTCTCGCCCTGCGTTACACAGCCCGGAATGGTCGGCACTTCGGCCCAGAATCCACCTTCTTCCGCTTCGTGAACGATCGCCTTCAGTTTCATGACTGCACCTCGGTTCAATGCCCTAATTATGCGCTTTCAACCCAGATCGCCCCACAACAATTGCAGCGCCGCAAGTGCTGCAACACCCGCCGTCTCGGTCCGCAACACCCGCGGTCCGAGGCCGATGCCGATGCAGCCGGCGCGGCGCGCGGCGGCGATCTCGTGGTCCGACAGCCCGCCTTCTGGACCGATCAGCAGCGCGATGTTCGTAGCTCCGGCCAAGCTGCGCAGCGATACCGATTCGGTCGGCGCCAGCACCAGGCGCAGTGCCTGATCGCTGCTCGCCAGCCAGGCGTCGAGCTTCTGCACGGCTGCCACTTCCGGCAGCCGGGTGCGGCCGCTCTGCTCGCAGGCCGAGGTCGCGATGCCGCGCCAATGCTCCAGCTTCTTGTCCCAGCGCTCGGCATCGAGCTTGACCACGCTGCGCTCGGACAGCAGCGGCAGGATGCGGGTGACGCCCAGCTCGACCGCCTTCTGCACCGTGTAGTCCATGCGCTCGCCTTTCGACACGCACTGCGCCAGGGTGATGGCTAGCCGCGATTCGCGATCGACCGGATCGAAGCGGTCGACGCTGACCGAAACATCACGCCGGCCGGTCGCCGTGATCGTCGCCGCGTATTCGCCGCCGTCGCCATTGAACAGGGTCAGCGGCTCGCCGACCTTCATGCGCAACACCTGAGCGACGTGGCGCGCGGCATCGTCGGGCAGATCGAGACTGGTGCCGACAGTCAGCGGCACGGGGATGTGGATGCGGGTCATGGCGTCGCGGAGGGGTCGGGTATTTCGGGGTCAGGGACTTCGAGTGTGGCGGCTCGCTGCGCCGGCTCGCCATCGGCCAGCTTTTTCGCCGCCGCGTAGAAACGCGGCCAGTCACCGCCGGCTTCCTCGAACAGCTTCGCGAAGCCCGGCAGCCACTGATGGTAAAGCCCGAACGGCAGCAGCTTGGCGTTGTTCAGTTCGCCATCGATCCAGCCGTCGTAACCGGCATAGCCCTGCCATGGGCCATCGCGCAGTTGGCGGTAGTCGGCACGCAGACGCTCGAACTCGGCCTGCTTCGCGCTGCGCATCTCGGCTTCGGCGATACCGCTGGTATAGAGCTTCTGCAGACGCTCGCGGGTGGCGAGGATCAGGGCCGCGAACTGATCGGCCCGCTCGCGGCGATCGCTGCTGTCAGCGGCTTGATGACGCGCCGCGCGCCACTGACGCAGCCCCTGCTGCTCGACGAAGCTGGCGAAGGATTCATTGAAGCGGGTATCGCCCTGCAGGTAGAGCTGCTGGTGCGCCAGCTCGTGAAAAACGGTGCCGGCGAGATCGTCATCGTCCTTGCGGTCGTCTCGGGGCAGCATGGTGTTGAGCACCGGATCGTCGAACCAGCCAAGCGTGGAATAAGCCGGCACCTGGCCGATGTAGACCTCGTAGCCCTGAGCCTTCAGCCGCTCGGCTTCGGCTTTCAGACGAACCTCGTCGTAATAGCCGCGATAGGCGACGCAGCCGGCAATCGGGAAGCAGTGCTCGACCGCGTCCAGCGAAAACTCAGGCGTCGCGAACAGGTTCTGCAGCACCCAGGGGCGGCCGAGATCGGCGTAGCTCGTGTAGCTGCCATTGCGCGGCAGGCCGAGCGTATCGGAGGCAAACGCGCGTGCTTCCAGCGCCAGCTTGAGCTTGGCCTTGAGCTGGTCGTCGGTCGCCGGATCGGCGATCAATCTGGCGATCGGCTGCCGGCTACGCAGCAGCTCGAACTGGCCTTTGGCCATGTGGGCGTAGTAGTCCAGCGTCGAGCAGGCCGACAGCAGCAGCGCGAAGCTGCCAAGCATGGCCGCGCGGAACAGCGGCCGCCTGCTCAAGCGACCGTGCTGACCGTCACCGGCACGCCATTGAGGGCAGCGTTGCCGCAGACCGTATCGAGCCGCAGCTCATCGGTCAGATCGTTCGGGCTGACGCCGGCATGGGCTTCGGCAATGCCGATGCGGGTGCCGCTGCGATCGTGGCCCCAGCCATGCGGCAGGCTGACCACGCCTTGCAGCATGGTGTCGCTGGCTTCGACGATCACGTCGACAGCGCCGACTCTCGACGCCACCCGCACCATCGCGCCATCGGCAAGGCCATGGGCGGCAAGATCGTCCGGGTGCATCAGCAGATGATTGCGCACCGGCCCTTTCACCAGCCGCTGCGAGTTGTGCATCCACGAATTGTTGCTGCGCACGTGGCGACGGCCGATCAGCGACAGCGTGGCGGGCTGGGCGTCGTCCAGCTCGGAGGCAAACACTGCGAGTGCCGCGATCATCTCCTGCGGCGCGCACAGGATGAACTTGCCCGGGTTCGCCAGCCGCTCCGGCAGGCAGGGTTCCAGCGCGCCGAGATCAACGCCATGCGGTGCCGCTTTCAGGGCCGCCAGCGACAGGTTCAGCGGATGTTTCTTCATGCCGCCGTAGGGGCCGATGCGCAGTCCCATGTCGATGACCTGATCGGGCCGTGGATGCGGCGCGCGCTTGGCTCCCAGCCGCTTGGCGATGCGATCACCGAGCGCTTCGAAGATCTCCCAATCGTGCCGCGCATCGGCCGGCCGCTCGAACAGCGCTTCGCTGTAGCGCGCGGTGTTGCGCACGGCGAACGTGTGGAAGATCAGATCGTAGTGATCGTGCTCCAGGGTGCAAGTCGGCGGCAGGATCACGTCGGCATGACGCGTGGTTTCGTTCAGATAGAAATCGACGGCAACCATGAACGCCAGCGAGTCCAGTGCGCGATCGAGCTGGGTGCCGTTCGGCGTCGACAGCACCGGGTTGCCAGCCACCGTGATCAGCGCGCGGACTTGCCCATCGCCAGGTGTCAGGATCTCTTCCGCGAGCGCCGCGACCGGCAACTCGCCTCCGAATTCCGGCAGGCCGCGCACGCGGCTTTTCCAGCGGCCGAAGCTGCCGGGCCGCGAGGTCGGGTTGTCGACCAGATCGACCGCCGGCCGCGTGAACATCGCCCCGCCCTCGCGGTCGAGATTGCCGGTGACGATGTTCAGCAACTGGATCAGCCATTGGCACAAGGTGCCGTGCTGCTGCGTCGACACCCCCATGCGGCCATAAGCAGCCGCGCGTGGCGCGGTGGCGAACTCGCGGGCGATGCGCTGGATGGTCTCGACCTTGATGCCGCAATGGGCGGCGAGCTTGTCCAGATCGAGCGCGCCGATATCGGCCAGCGCCACTTCCAGCCCGTCCTCCATCGCGGCCAGCCTGCCGGGATGGCCGAGATTGTCGTTGTCGATGACTTTCAGCAGGCCGGCTAGGAACGCGGCGTCGGTGCCCGGGCGAATGAACAGATGCTCGTCGGCGACCTCGGCGGTTTCCGAGCGGCGCGGATCGAGCACCACCATGCGGCCGCCGCGCGCCTGCAGCGCCTTCAGGCGTTTCGGGAACGCCGGCACCGTCATCAGGCTGCCGTTGGAAGCCATCGGATTGGCACCGAGCACCAACAGGTAATCGGTGCGATCGATGTCGGCGATCGGCACCAGCAACTGATGGCCGTACATCCAGTAGGCGAGCAGCTGGTGCGGCAACTGATCGACCGAAGTCGCCGAGAAACGGTTCCTGGTCTTGATCGTGCCGAGGAAGCGCGGGCCGTGGGTCAGGCCGCCGTAGTTGTGCACGGTCGGGTTGCCGAGATAGTTGGCGACCGCATCACCGCCGTGCTGCTCGACGATGCTGCACAGGCGCTCGGCGACCAGATCGTAGGCCTCGTCCCAGCCCATCTCGACCCAGCCTACAGGCGTGCGGCGGATCGGCCTGCGCAAGCGATCGGGATCCTCATGCAGATCCTTCAGCGCCACCGCTTTCGGGCAGATGTGACCCAGCGACAGCGGGTCGGCATCGTCGGCGCGGATCGACAGGATTTCGTCGCCGGCGACGCGGATCTCCAGCCCGCAGATCGCTTCGCAAAGATTGCAGGCGCGATGGTGGACGCGGATATCGGCACTGGCTACGTCGGTGGTCATCATCGCGCTCCCGGAAATCGATGCGGCCCTAACTTAGCGCAATTGGCTCAGCCTGCCAGCAAGGTCGGGGAGGGACCGGCCGATATACTGGACGCCGGTTTTCCTTGAGCCAGCACCCATGTCGTTCCAGGCCCTGACGCTCGATCTCGACGACACGCTGTGGCCAATCGCGCCGACCATCCTGGCCGCCGAAGCGGCCGCCAACGCCTGGTTCGCCGAGCATGCGCCGGTGGTGCTCGAAGCGTGGAACGATGGCGGCCGGCTGCTGCTGCGCAACCGCGTTGTCGCCGCATTTCCCAATCGGCGGCACGACCTCGGCTTCCTGCGCCGCGAGATGTTCCGGCAGATGCTCGCCGACTGCGGCCTCGACGAACGTCGCGCGGCCGAGGTCTATGATGTGTTCATCGCCGAGCGCCAGCGCGTCAGCCTGTATCCGGGTGCGCTCGCGGCACTGGAAAAGCTGGCCGCGCGCTATCCGCTGGCCGCCGTTTCCAACGGCAATGCCGATCTGGCGCGGATCGGTCTGGACCGGCATTTCCGCTTCGCGCTATCGGCTGGCGAACACGGTGCGGCGAAGCCGGACCCGGGCATCTTCCTCGCCGCCTGCACGCGGCTGGGTGTCGATGCCGGCCAGGTGCTGCATGTCGGCGACGATCCGCACAGCGATGTGCTCGGTGCCCGTCGTGCCGGGCTGCGCGCCGCCTGGATCAACGCCGCTGGCACGCCCTGGGTGCATGAGGAGCACGCACCCGAAATCGAAGCGGCGTCGTTCGCTGCGCTGGTCGAGCGACTACTTCAAGCAGGGTGAACAGCCCCCTGAATACCGTCATTCCCGCGTAGGCGGGAATGACGGGTGTTTTTGGGATTCGAAGGAAAAATCCACTGCCAGCGAAGCTCAGGCCGCCGGCTTGGCCTTCTGCTTGTCGAGCCAGACTTCCAGGCCCTGGGTGTTCAGCTCGATATCGAAGGCCAGCCATACACGGGCCACCTCGTCGGTCACCGGCGAGGCATTCGCCGCCAGTTCTTCGAGCGAATAGAGCATCAGCGCTTCGTAGATGCGGGCATGACGATCCGGCGCATCGGCCAGATGCAGGGCGATGCTCTGGTACATCGCGATGCCGCCGCCGAGGTCCGCGGCTAGTTGTGCAACGTTGTCGACGCGGCCGTAGTGAGTCAGGAACATGAACGCCGGATCGGCCGCGAGATAGCGGCTGAGGGTCGCAAGCCAGGCCTCCGGCTCGAACTGCACCGGCGTCGTCGTTGGCATCAGGTAAGGGCCATTCGGACCATCGAACAAGCGGTACGACAGGCCGAAAGTATCGCCGGTGAACCAGCCGCGGCTCTGGGCATCCCAGATCGAGAAATGATGGCGGGCATGGCCGGGCGAATCGATGAACTTCAGCGAGCGTCCGTTGAAATCGAGCAGGTAGTTGTCATCGGCAACGATCACCCGATCCTCGGCCACCGGCAGGATTTCGCCATACATCGCCGCCATGTTCTCGGGGCCGTAGACCGCCGTCGCGCCGGCGATCAAGGCCGAAGGATCGATCAGATGACGGGCACCGCGCGGATGCACCACCAGCTTGGCGTTCGGACAGTCGCGCAGCAGCATGCCGGCGCCACCGGCGTGGTCGAGATGCACATGGGTCGGGATCACATAGGCGATTTGTTCGAGCCCGATGCCCCGCTCGGCAAGCACCGCTTTCAGGCCCGGCACCGACAACGAAGTGCCGCACTCGATGAACGCGTACTGGTCTCCTGCACGGACCAAGTAGCAGCAAGCGAGGCCGGTGCGCTGCTGCTCGGTATCGATGCAGCTGATGCTGTCGGGGTAGTCGACGACAGCCGGAAGCTTGGCGGGGAACATGGCGGAAAGGTCTGCGGGTTCGAAAGCGATTATAGAAATGCTGTGCGGCGATCGTTAGATGTGTTCGCCGTTCAGTCTTGCCGCCACTTGAACAGCACAGCCCCAAGCCCGAGAAACACCACGCTCATCAAAGCCATCGCCCCCAGCGGATAACCGAGCTGCGCCAGCCCGGTGCCATCGAGCATGATTGCTCGCGCGGCGTTCAGCAGATGGGTCAGCGGGAAGAAATCGGCGGCGATCTGCAGGGCGCGCGGGGCGCCGTCCATCGAGAAGAACACACCGCAGACGACCATCATCGGCGTCGAGATCACGTTGAGGATGCCGCCCGCCAGTTCCTCGCTGGCCAGCCGCGCCGAGACCACCAGGCCCATCGCGATCATCGAGAAGGCGCCGAGGGTGACCACCACCAGCAGGTCCAGATACGAGCCTTCCATGCGCAGGCCGAGCAGCAGCCGGCAGGCACCGAAGACCAGCACGTTGACGACCAGAATCAGCGCCAGTCGCGACAGCAGTTGCGCCAGCAAAAATTCGAAGGCGCGCAGCGGCGTGGCATTGAGCCGCTTCAGATAGCCGTTCTTGCGATAGCGGACGATCACGTAGCCGATGCCGAACAGGCAGGCGAACATCATGTTCATGCCGAGCACGCCGGGCGCCACCCAGTCGACATAGCGGATCGACTTGCCGGTGGTCACTAGACGTTGCAGCGTGTTACCACCGCTGCCAGCGATCAGGCGTTCCAGCAGCGCGCCTTTCGGTGACTGCTCGTTGACCCAGTAGGCCGGCGGCGTGGCAGTGAAATCGATCAGCAGATCGATGCGATGACGCTGCACTTTCGGCAGTGCGGCGTCACGGCTGTCCTCGCGATAGAACTGCACCTGCGGGGTGTCGAGGAACGGGTGCAGGCTGGCATCGAGCTTGGCTTCGGCAGGGGCGATCACCGCGACCTTGAACAGCGGCTGGCCGGGCCCGGAGAACACGAAAGCCAGGCCGATCACCATCAGGATCGGGAACACCAGGTTCCAGCCGAGCGAGGAACGGTCGCGGACGAATTCGAGGCTGCGTGCCCAAGCGGCGGCAGCGATACGGCGCAGTGAAGCCTTCATTCCCGCAGCCCCCGGCCGGTAAGTTCGATGAACAGGTCTTCCAGGGTTCGCGGCCGAATGCGCAACAGCGCCAGCGATACGCCGGCCGCGAGCAGTGCGGCGACGGCCGCGTTGACGTCCGGCGTCTGGATTTCCAGGGTGTCGCCCTTCGGCGTGCCGGCCAAGCTGCTGCCGGCCAGCTTCGGTGCTTCGGCGGCCGGCACTTCGAGCACCGAATCGTTGAAGTGCTCGGCGAGCAGCTGGCTCGGCACGCCGCGGGCGATGATCCGGCCGTTGTCGACGATGACGATCTCGTCGCAGAGCAGATAGGCCTCTTCCATGTAGTGCGTGGTCAGCACGATGGTGCGACCGGCGGCCTTGATGTCGCGGACCAGATCCCAGAAATTGCGCCGTGCCTGCGGGTCCAGGCCGGTGGTCGGCTCATCGAGAAACAGCAGCTCCGGATCGTTGACCAGGGCGATCGCCAGCAGCAGGCGTTGGCGCTGGCCGCCGCTAAGCTTGCGGCTGTCGCGATCGAGAAAATCTTCGAGCCGGCACAGCGTGATCAGCTCATCGAGCGGGCGGCGCACCGGATACAGCCGGCCAAAGAAGCGCAGGTTCTCGATCACCGTCAGATGATCCTGCAGCGCGGTCGACTGGAACTGGATGCCGACCCGTTCGCGGTAGCGCGGCCCGAGCGGCTCGCCGCGATAGCGGATGCTGCCGGAGGTAGGCGTCAGCAGGCCTTCGCACATCTCGATGGTCGTGCTCTTGCCGGCACCGTTCGGGCCGAGCAGGCCGAAGCAGGTGCCGGTCTTGACATCGAAGCTGAGGCCGTTGACGGCCTTGACCTGTTTGAAGTGCTTGACCAGTTCGCGCACTTCGAGCGCGGTTTCGGAGTTCATTGCAGAGGCAGTGGCTAGTGGCTTGTGGTCAGTGGTCTGTGCTTACTAGCCACTGGCCACTGGTCACTAGCCACTGCGTCAAGGCTTGCTCGCCTTCATGCGGATCAGGTCGATCAAATCCTCGCGGCGATAGATCGCCAGTTTCCGGTAGATGCGCGTCGTGTGGTTGGCGACTGTCGACACGGCGATGCCGTACTGGCGGGCGATCGATTTCAAGGTCTTGCCATTGCCAAGCGCTCGGGCGATTTCCTGCTCGCGCGGCGACAGCATGTCCAGCGGCAGTGGCTTGCGGGCGTAGATCAGATACAACTGGCCGGAGCGGCGCACGCGGATGTGCAGCGGCGCGTGGATGAAGTCGCCACCTTCTTCGCCGAGTGTCGATTCCGGCAGTTCGAACGGCAGTTTCAGGATCGGCGCTGCCTGGTCTTCGCCGAGCATTTCGCGGAACCGTTCGCTGGCCGCGAAAACGCTGCCTTCGGCGTCGACCATCGCTGCCGAGCCGCGATTGGCGCGGCCCATCGCCTGCAGCCAATCGTCGCGGCGGATGAACTGGCGCAGCGCCAGCGCGCCGGCTTCGACCATGTGGGCCAGCACCCGGCGTACCGCTTCGGCCGGCGGCAGCTTTCGGTCCGGCGAGAACTGCATCAGCACGGTGCTGATCACGCCGGAATCGCGGTGCCGGTACTGCACCGCCAGGCCGACCTGGCCGCGCAACGGCACTTCCACCGTCGCCTCGTTCTGACCATTCGAAAACGGTAGCGCCGCCATCAATTGCGGAGTGAACTGGGTCTGGCTCTGGCCGGGCGGATGCTGGGTCAGCTCGCCACCGCTGGTGCCGACGCCGCGCGACCACCAGGCCACGCGGCTGGCACCGAGGCGTTCACAAAGCCTGGCCAGTGCCCGGGGGCGGTAGTCCTGACATTCCTCCTCGATGGCCGAGCGGTACAGGGTGTTGATCAGTTCGTCAGTCGGTTCCATCGTCGCTCTCATCTCCTGCCGCACTTTGCTCTGCACCGTCACGGCTGCAGCAATGGTTTGATTGCACATCATTCTTTTCCGAAGCATCGACGGGAATGGGGCGCTCATGCAAGTGCCGAGTGGGACCCTCTAGTCCGCGATCGCTACCGGCCGTCGGAATCAGCATTCTGGCTCTACAATCTGCCGCCCTTCGGTTGTCCGATTTTGCACTCCCGCCCGCTTGCTGCCGCCTTGCCCACCCCTTCGATGACCCCGCTTTGTGACGCGCTTCTCGCTGCGCTGGCCGGATTGCCAGCGCTGCCGGCCACCCAGCATCCCTGGGCCGAGGCCAATGCCGACGATTCAGCCGACAACGGCCCGGCCCGGCGCATCGCCCATCTGCGCGCCCATGCGGCCCGGCCGGGCTTGCGGCTGGTGCTGATCGGCGAAGCAGCGGGTTATCAGGGCTGCCGGATCTCGGGCATTCCGTTCACCTCGGAAGCGTTGCTGATCGACGGCAGCATTCCCGGCATCGCGCCCTGCCCGCGCCTGTCGACTCGCGTCAAACCCTGGAGTGAACCCTCGGCCCGCGTGGTCTGGCGCACGCTGTACGAGCAGCAACTGGCCGACAGCACTTTCCTGTGGAACGCCTTCCCGCTGCATCCGCATGCGCCGGGCAATCCGCACTCGAACCGGACGCCGACCCGCGCCGAACTGAGCGCCGGCGAAGGGGTGCTGAGGGCGTTGCGGACGGCGCTGCCGGATGCCGTGCTGGCGGCGGTCGGCAACAAGTCCTCGGAAGCGCTGACCCGTTTGGGCTATGCCCACGAAGCGCTGCGTCATCCGGCCTATGGTGGCGTGCGGGAGTTCGTTGCCGGGGTCGAGCGGCTGGCCAAACGGCTGCGCCAGACCGAAACCTAGACCCGCAGCATCCAGCGCAGGATCGTCGCGATTACCGCCAGCACCGCGACGCTGGCCAGCCAGATGCCGGCAAACCAGGCGAGGCGCTTGAGCAGCGAAGGCGAGCCCATCTAGTGATAGCCCGCTGAGCCGACCTTGCCGCGAAACACCCAGTACGAGTAGCCGGTGTAGATCAGGATCACCGGCAACAGCACGGCTGAACCAACCAGCAGGAACGACAGACTGTTGTCCGGTGCCGCCGCCTGCCAGATGGTCACTGATGACGGCACGATGTACGGGTAGAAGTTGACGCAGAGGCCGGCGAACGACAGCACGAACAGGCCGAGTGCGGCGAAAAACGGCTGCCGATCCAGACGCGCATCGAGCCCCTGCCACAAGGCCAGGATGCAGACGCCGAGCAGGGCCGGCACCGGTGCCGCGTAGAGCAATTGCGGCCAGACCAACCAGCGCTGCCGGAACGCTTCGTTGAGGAACGGCGTCCACAGGCTGACGGTGCCGATCAGCACGACGGTCACGATCCCAGCGCGGCGGGCATAGCGGAACGCCGCTTTCTGCAGGCTGCCATCGGTCTTCCAGATCAGCCAGGTAGCGCCGAGCAGCGCATAGCCGACGACCAGCGACACGCCGGTCAGCAGGACGACGATGAAGGCCAGCAATGAAGCACCGACCGCGGGTGCCGCGATCGACGACGCCGATTGCGCCGTGGTCAGCAGGCCGTAGACGGTGTACGGCTGGCGGCCGACTTCGGTGGTGATCCAGCCGGCGAGCACCGCAGCGAAGCCGGCCGGGCCCATGACCAGGGCCGCGCGATGCAGCCAGCGGTCCTCGTAGAGCTTGTTGCGCAGGCGGCTGAACAAGCTCCAGGTGCCGAACTGATAGCTCATCACCAGGCCTGACACCACGCCCATGCCGAAAGCAATCGCGAAGATCTTCTTCCAGTACTGGAACAGGCTGAAGTAAACCTTGCGGCCAGTGGCCAGCCACAAGGCGTTGAGCACCGCGAGATAGCTGGCCAGGCCGATCGTGAACGCCGGGAACACGATGTGGAAACTGATCGTGAACGCAAACTGCGCGCGGGCCAGACTCAGGGCGTCGAACGATTCCATGCAGCGGTCTCCTGTACCGGTGGTCGTCCCGGAGGACGACCACCCGCAGTATCCGCTCGCTTGCCCCGCGAATGGGGCTTCAGGCGATCTTCTTGAGCCCGCGCGAAATCGCCAGATTCAGCAACTGTTTGATCAGGAACGCCGAGCCCGGCAGCGCGCCATTGAATTCGATATGCCAGTTCACCTGTGAACGGCCACCCGGCAACGGCTTGAACACCAGCCGGCCGTAATGGTTTTTCAGCGGCCAGCCGCCGCGGGTGATCTTGTAGTCGATCGATTTGCCAACCACCGCGCCGACCACGGTTTCCTCGATCGCCAGCGGTGCCACGCCGATCCGGCGCACCGAGCCCACTCCGTTGACCGAGCTGTTGCCATCGCGCACTCGCACCACCGGTACGCCGAGCACCTTGCCGAGGCGGTTGTGATCGGCCAGCTCCTCGTAAACCTCGCCGACGGTGCGGGAGAATTCCTGAACGATTTCGACGGTCTGCATGGTGGGTCTCGCGGTGGATGGAGCCTGCGAAGGGTAACAGCGGCGGCGCAACAATGGCGATTTCCGGTAGCGGCCAGCACATGGTCTGCAGTTTGAATTCCAGAAACGATTCAAGCCCGGGCCACAAAGGCACAAAGGTAAAAAGCAAGGACACGAAGAAAGGCTTTCCTTGGTGTCCTTGCTGTTGCTTCTCTCTGTGCCTTTGTGACCCGGAGCTTCTGTAGCTTTCCGATTTGAAACGGAGGCACCACGGCCCCGTATTGGGGGTCCTATAGGCAGTCTTGACTGGGGGTTGGTGAACAAGCGTTCAGATAAGGTTTCGACAACGCTGATCCGTCAACAATTCTTCCGCCAAGAAAACGCCATGCGCAAGCTCTATTCCGGTCTCTCCATCCGCGACGCCAGCGTGCAGTTGCAGGCCTGGCTGGAACCGGAAGCCGAAGGTGCTGCGAAGGATCGGGCCCATGGCCGGGTGATCAGCCTCTGCGCATTCCGTGCCGAAACCGAGATTGCCAGCGAGCGTCACCGGCTGGCGCGCAGCGAAACCCGTGGCCTGTCCGAACTGGTGCCGGCGCTGCTCGCCGAACTCGACAGCCGCATCGGCAGCGGCCAGCGCCTGCACTGAGTCGTCCACCGGCCGGTGCCAAGGCGCCGCAAACGCTGATCCCTCTGACGCTTCGCCTATCATCCGCGCGCCGCTTCAGCGTCAGATTTTCCCAACCATGCAACTCGCCCTCGCGCCGATGGAAGGGCTCGTCGACGACGGGCTGCGCGCGCTGCTGACCGGCATCGGTGGCATCGACTGGTGCGTGTCGGAGTTCGTGCGGGTCAACGACCGCCTGCTGCCAGCATCGAGCTTCCTGCGGCTGGCGCCGGAGCTGGCGCTAGGCTCGGTGACACCGAGCGGCACGCCGATGCGCGTGCAGCTGCTCGGCTCCGATCCGCACTGCGTCGCCGATAACGCCGCGTTCGCCGCAACGCTGGGCGCGCCGGTGATCGACCTGAATTTTGGCTGTCCGGCGAAGACCGTCAACAAGTCCAACGGCGGCGCCGTGCTGCTCAAGGAGCCGGAATTGCTGCACGCCATCGTCAGCGCCGTCCGCCGCGCGCTGCCGACCCACATTCCGGTCACCGCCAAGATGCGCCTGGGCTTCGATCACGCCGACGACGCCGAAACCTGCGCCCAGGCGCTCGCCGATGGTGGCGCGGCGGCGATCGTCGTCCACGCCCGCACCAAGGCTGACGGCTACAAGCCGCCGGCCTACTGGGAGCGGATCGGCAGCATCCGCGATGCGGTCAAGGTGCCGGTCTACGCCAACGGCGAAATCTGGACCGTCGACGACTGGCGCCGCTGCCGCGCCTTGAGCGGCGTCGACGACGTGATGCTCGGCCGCGGCCTGATCGCCCGGCCCGATCTGGCCCGGCAGATCGCCGCCGTGCGCGATGGCCGGTCCATCGAGCCAATGCACTGGGTTGAACTGCTGCCGCTGGTCCTGGGCTACTGGCACCAAGTGCGAGCCAAGGTTTCGCACCCGAAGTACGCGCCAGGCGTGCTCAAGCAGTGGCTGGTCTGGCTGGCCCGCAGCTACCCGGAAGCCGAGCGCCTGTTCCTCGACATCCGCAGCCTCAGCGATGCCGAAGACGTCGAGCGGCGGTTGGCCGCTTCAGCAAACGCCTCGTGAAGGGCGAATAAGTTCACGGGCACAGCGGCTCGTAGACCCCTGAAAGCCGCCGAGTTGCAGCGATTCAACGAACTGCAACATTTCGTCAATATTCTGTCGGCCGAGCTGAACAAAACACCGGAATGAAAGCCTCGGGCAGTCCGAGCGCCTTTCGCGTCAGATCGGTCAACAGGCTTCGTGGCACGCCTGCTGGCGCCGGGACACCAAAAAACATTCGGGCATTTTCGGGCGTTTTCAGGGGCGGGGTGCGCGGTGCCTGACGGGATGACCCGTGCGGTGCCGGGTGCCGCTTAGCATCGCTGCAGTGCCGAAGCGGGAATCTATCAAGAGCGTTCAACATGCGAAGCGTCAGGTTTTCGGGGCTCATCATCGTCGGCGGCAGCTTGCTCAGCGGCTGCGCGCAACTGGTTCCAGGTTTGAACGTTCGCCAGGTCGAAGTCGGTGAGCACTCCTTGAGCGCTCCGGTCACGGTCAAGAGCGATCCGGACCAGAAATCAGAATGGCCGCCGTATGGCCCGACCCGCGTTCCGCCGCTGCCCGGTGCCGTGGTCGCCAAGCCGGACCCGGCAGCCGGTGCCGACACCGAAGTGCTGCAGAAGTACCGCGTAGTCAAAGTCACGCCGGATGTGGTCTCGAAGCTGCTCGACGACAGCGGTGATGTCGATGCCGCAGAAACCGCGCAGCTGCCGACGGTGACGCCGTCCGACGTTCCACCGGAATATGTGATCGGCGCCGGCGACGTGCTGTTCATGACCATCTGGGAACATCGCGAGCTGACCGATTCGGTCGCTGGTGTTTCGCGTGATCCCACCGACGAAGGCCGCATCGTCGCCGCCGACGGCACCACTTATTTCCCGTACATCGGCAGCTTCAAGGTGGCCGGCATGACCGTCGCCGAAGTGCGCACGTTCATGGCCGGCAAGCTCGGCAGCCTGATCGTCAACCCGAAGATCGACGTTCGCGTCATCGGCTACCGCGCCCATCGCATTCAGGTCACCGGCGAGATCAAGAAGCCGGGCACCCTGACTCTCGACGACACCCCGAAGGGCGTGCTGCAGGCGCTCGACGCCAGCGGCGGCCTCACCGATCTGGCCAGCACCCGCCGCGCCGTGCTGGTGCGCAACGGCGCGCCGTATCGCATCGATCTCGCCGCGCTGCTATCCGGCGAAGGGCCGGCGCGCAATCCGCGTCTCGAAGCCGGCGACGAACTGCACTTTCCGAACCGTGATGCCGACCGCGTCTACGTGCTCGGCGAAGTCGCCCGCCAGCGGCCGATCGAGATCAGCCGCGATCGTCTGCCGCTGATCGCAGCACTCACCGAAGCCGGCGGTCTCGACAAGCTCAGCGCCGACGATTCCGGCGTGCTGGTGTTCCGCCTCAACGAACCGGGCGCGGCCATGGCGGCGTCGATCTACGTGCTCGACCTGTCGTCGCCGGAAGGCCTGCTGATGGCCAGCCAGTTCCCGCTGCGGGTGCGCGACGTGGTCTACGTCCAGGCCACCGGCCTGTCGCAATACAACAACGTGGTGCAGCAAATCCTGCCGACGGTGCAGACGCTGTTCAACGCAGCGCGCGTGGGCGAAATCGCCGCCGGCCGCCGCGTCATCCGCGAACGCTGACCGGCTCCGCATCTCGCTTCGAATCCCGTTTCCTTTCGTGACGCCGCTTCCGGCGTGACGCACACCTAGGCAGCTCCAGTGACCCACGATAACGCCAGCCCCATCCATCAGTCGCGACGACCGCTGCCGGGCGACGAAGACATTCGTCCCCGCGACATCTACGAACTGCTGATCGCCGGCCGCTGGACCTTGCTCGGCGTCGCCGCCACGGTGTTCCTGCTGGCGCTGGCCTACTGCCTGCTGGTGCCGCCGACCTATCGGGCCAGCGCCCTTATCCAGGTCGTCGAGCCGACAAAATCCGGCGGCCCGGTCGACAACCGCTTCGGCCGCCTCGGCGCGCTGCTCAGCGGCACGCCGTCGCAGGCCTCCGCCGAAATCAGCCTGATGCAGAGCCGCCGGGTGATCGATCCGGTGATCGCTCAACTGCATCTGGACATTGCCGCTGGCCCGCGCCATTTCCCGATCGTCGGCAGCGGCATCGCCCGCAACATCAACGGCAACGGCGAAGCGGCCAAGCCGGTCGAAGCCTGGTTCGGCTTTCGCCGCTGGGCCTGGGGCGGCGATCACATCAGCGTCGAAAAGCTCGAAGTGCCGGCGGAAGACAACGACGACACGCTGATCCTGGTCGCGCTCGAAGGCGGCACCTATCGCCTGCAGAGCTACTGGTTCGGCAGCGAAATCCTCACCGGCAAGGTCGGCAGCGAAGCCAGCAGTCGCGACGGCCGCTACAAGATGCTGGTCAAGTCGCTGCAGGCGCTGCCGGGCACCGAGTTCTCGGTGGCCAAGCTGACCCCCGACGTGGCGGTGGCCAACCTGCTCGAAGGCCTGACGGTCGAAGAGACGGCGGTTTCGTCCGGCGTCATCGAAGTCGCCTACAAGGGCAGCGGCCGGGCGATGGTCGCCCACCTCGTCGATGCCCTGGTCGAATCCCATCGCGCCGAGCACAGCGCCGCGCTGCGCGAAGACAGCGAGCGCTCGCTGGCCTTCCTCAACAAGCAGCTTCCGGCGATCGCCGAGCAGTTGCAGACCGCGCAAGCCGCGCTGTCGAAATACCAGCAGCTCAATGGCGGCATGGCCGTCGATTTCGACGGCCAGTTGCTGCTCCGCAACGGCGTCGAACTGGAATCGAAGCGGCTGGAACTGCTGACCCAGATCGACAAGGAAAAGACCCGCTACACCAGCGAACATCCGACCGTCCAGGCGCTGGCCGCGCAGCTGGCAACGGTCGAGCGCGAGCAGCGCAACCTGAAAGGCCGCGTCGATCTGCTGCCGCAGACCAAGCAGGACGTGCTGACCCTGACTCGCGATGTCGAGGCGCACGAGAACCTCTATAAGTCGATCGTGGCGTCGATCCAGAGCTATGAACTGGCCAGCATCGGCGCGGTCGGCAATGTCCGCAGCATCGACGCTGCCAGCCTGCCGTTCCTGCCGGCGGCGCCGAAAACCCTGCTGATCCTGGTCATCGCGCTGGCCCTCGGCCTGCTGCTCGGCGTGGTCGCCGTATTCCTGCGCCGCTCGCTGACCCGCGGCCTCGAAAGCCCGGCGGAACTGGCGACCATCGGCCTGAGCGCACTGGCGCTGGTGCCGCTGTCGAAAGCCCAGCGGCAGCCTTTGCATGGTCTGCTGGCGCGGCTCGGAAAAACCAGGCCCGCTTCGAAACCCACGTCGAAGCACGGTGCCGTAGCGACCGGCCTGCTGGCCGATCGACTGCCGGAAGACGCCGCCGTCGAAGCGCTGCGCGCGCTGCGCACCTCGCTGCTCAACCGCGCGGCCGGCAAGACCGGCGTCGTGCTGCTGGTCTGCGGCCCGGTGGCCGGCACCGGTGCCAGCTTCGTCGCCGCCAATCTGGCGCTGCTGCTCGCCCAGGCCGGACGCAAAGTCGTCGCTGTCGATGCCGATCTGCGCGGCCAGAGCTTGAGCCGCAGCCTCGGCGACCCGACCAGCACCGGCAAGCTGGCCGGTGCCGGCATCGTCGAATACGTGCAGAGCGGCATCGCCCCGGAAGCACTGCTGCGGACCCGGCCGGCTACCCCCGGCAGCGTCGGCAATCTCGACTGGATCTCCGGCGGCGGTCCATCGCGAGTGCCGGCGGATACCCTGCTGCAACCGCGCTTCAGTGATCTGATCCGCCTGCTCGCCGACAACTACGACTTCGTCGTGCTCGATGCCGCCCCGGTGCTGCTGGCCGCCGATGCGGCGATCCTCGGCCGCCTCGCGGCAATGACCCTGCTGGTCCTGAAATCCGGCGAACACCGGGCTGACGAATTGGAAGTGGCACTCGGCCGTTTCGCCGATGCCGGCGTCAGCGTGCACGGCGCGGTGCTGAACCAGGTCGGCGCGCGCGCCGGTGCCTACGGCCAGAGCTTGAAAGCCGCCTACGCCTGAAGCACGCCGGTCAGCCCAGTTCCCATGGCCACGCTGCCCAATTTTCTCTACATCGGCACTGGTCGGGCCGGCTCGACCTGGCTGTTCGAAGCGCTGCGCCAGCATCCGGAAGTGTTCGTCACCCCGGTCAAGGAAACCAATTACTTCGATCTCAACCACGGGCGCGGGCTGGACTGGTACAGCGGCTTCTTTGCCGATGCCGGCGGCTGCCGCGCGGTCGGCGAGATCGCCCACCGCTACTGGCGGCGGCCGGCACTGGCCGCGCAGGTGCGCGCCGAACTGGGGCCGGTCAAGTTGCTGGTCTGCTATCGCCGGCCGGAAGACTTCGTGCTGTCGGCCTATCTGTTCGCGCGCCGCAATGGCCGCTTCAAGGGCTCGCCGGCCGACTGGATGGCCAGCCGCTTCGAAGCCGAGGCGCTGGCCTATCACGCGCTGCTCAACCCCTGGCTCGATGCCTTCGGCCGTGAGGCGATCTTGATCGCCTGCTTCGACGATCTGAAGGCCGATCCGGCGGCGTTTTACGCGGCCGTCTGCCGCTTTCTCGAGGTCAGCGAACAGCCGCTGCCGGCCGGGCTGCAGGGCCAGGTCAACGCCGCCGCGCGGCCGCGTTCGGCGGGCCTGGCGCTGGCCGTCAACTGGCTGTCCAAGCGCTTCAAGCGGCGTGGTGGCCAGCGGCTGATCGCCTGGGTCAAGCGCCAGTCGCTGGTCCAGCGCCTGCTCTACAGCCCGCTCGCTGCCGGCACCAAGCCGGCGCTGAGCGACGAGGCGCGGGCAACAATCCGGGCGATCGCCGAGCCCGAACTGGCGCAGCTCGATGCCTACTTCGGCACCCGCTTCCGGCCCCGCTGGTATGGCGCAGCCGACAGCGTTCCAGCGGCGAGAGCGGCATGAGCCGGCTGCCCGATACCTTCCTGATCGGCGCGCCGAAAAGCGGCACCACGGCACTGACCAACTGGCTGGCGGCGCATCCGCAGGTCTGCTTCAGCAGCCGCAAGGAACCCGGCTACTTCGCTCGGGACTTGCCGCCGCATATCGACGCCGCAGCGCACTTCGATCTCGACCGCTATCTGGCGCTGTTCGCCGCCACCGCCCAGCACCGGCTGCTGGCCGAAGGCTCGATCATCTACCTGCGCTCGACCGACGCCGTGCCGGCCATCCTCGCTTTCAACCGGCAGGCGCGCTTCATCGTCAGCCTGCGCAATCCGCTGGAACTGGCCCCGGCCTGGCACATGGAACAGTGCTACGCGCTCAACGAGGATCAGCCGGATTTCGCCGACGCCTGGCGTCTGCAGGCCGCGCGGGCTCGCGGCGAGCGGATTCCCGCCGCCTGTCGACGGCCGCAGTTCCTGCAGTACGGAGCGTTCGCGCAGCTCGGAGAGCAGGTTGAACGGCTGCTCGCCGTGGCACCGCGCGCGGCGATCCATTTCATCCGTTTCGAAGCGCTGCGCGCCGATCCCGGCGCGGTCTACCGGCAGACCTTGGCCTTCCTCGGTCTGGACGACGACGGCCGCCGCGTGTTTCCGGTGGTCAACGGCGCTCATCGCCGCCGCTATCCGGCGCTGGCACAGCTGCTGCTGAATCCGCCGGCGCCGCTCCGCCTGCCGCTGTGGCGGCTGCGCAAGACCTTGCGCAGCGCGCGGCTGCCGCTGGTCGAAGCGTTTCGCGAACGGCAACGCCAGGACTTGGTTCGCGCGCCGCTGTCGCCGGCCCTGCGCGCCGAACTGGCCAGTCATTTCGCTGACGACATCCGGCTGCTGGAACGCCTGCTCGGCTGGGATCTGAGCGATTGGCTCAAGCCCGACGTGCCGCCAGCAGTGGCGCTCCCGCACACCATCGAACAAAGGCTGGGCGCATGAGCCAGAACAGGACCGGGCCGATCCCGAACACCTTCATCCTCGGCGCGCCGAAGAGCGGCACCTCGGCGATGGCGCACTACCTGCGCGATCGTCGCGACGTGTTCTTCTGCGACCCCAAGGAACCGGCCTACTTCGCCAGCGACTATCCGGTGCTGGCCCGCCACCATTCGCTGCACACGCTCGACGATTACCTGGCGCTGTTCGCCGGCGCCAACGACGCGCACCGGATCGTCGCCGAAGGTTCGACCACTTACCTGCACTCGCACTGCGCGGTCGCCAACATCCTGGCCTTCAATCCGCGCGCCCGCTTCGTGGTGATGCTGCGCAACCCGGTGGAGTTCGCGCAGGCCTTTCACATGGAACAGTCGTTCGTGCGCAACGAGGACGAAGCCGATTTCGCCGTGGCCTGGCGTGCCCAGGAAGCGCGCGCGCGCGGCGAGCAATTGCCGCGCCGCTGCCGCGATCCGAACAAGCTGCAATACGGAATGATCGGCCGCTACGGCGAGCAGGTGCGCCGGCTGCTGGCGACGGTGCCGCGCGAGGCCGTGCTGTTCATCCGCTATGAAGATTTCCGCCACGATGCCGGGGCCTGTTATCGCCGGCTGCTCGCCTTTCTCGATCTGCCCGACGACGCGCGCCGCGAGTTCCCGGTGGTCAACGGCTCGCACCGCCACCGCTCGCCGGCGGTGGCCACGCTGGTGCTAACGCCGCCGAAAGCGATCGAGCCGGTGATGATCAAGTTGCGCGCGTTCCTGCGTCGCAAGCGCTTTCCGGCAGTCGAAGCGCTGAAGCGGCGTCTGCGCGCCGATCACCGCCGCCAGCCGCTGACGGCCGAGCTGCGCCAGGAAATGGTCGCTTACTTCGCTGCCGATATTCGCGAGCTGGAAACGCTGCTTGGCTGGGACTTGAGCGCCTGGCTCGATAACGGGCTCGATGATGGCGTTGATGAGGGGCAGACCAGCCCCAGGCAAGCGGTCGCGGCATGAGCGCGACCGGATTGGACATCGCCCTGCCCCGCCACGCGCGCAGCTTGCCGCGCTTCGACGCTTGGTCGGCGAGCAGCATCGTCTGCTTCTGCCTGGCGCTGATTCCGATCGTCGCCATTCCGCTGCCCGGTGCTTCCGCCGGCTTCGCGACCGGTGCCGATCACCTCAGCTTCGTCGATCTGTTCGGCCTGCCGCTGCTGCTGCTGCTGCTCTACCGGGCCCGGCTGCCGGACTCGATGAGCTTGCTGTTCGCGCTCAGCTTCCTGGCTTGCGCCTGGATCTCGATGGTCAATGTCGGTGACCTCGGCCGCGCAACCTTGCGCGTGCTGCGGCTGTGTTTCATCTACTCGCCATTCCTGCTCGCCTTGAGTCTGCAATGGACGGTGCAGGGTGCCGAGCGTGCGCTGCGGGTGTTCTGGTGGAGCGGACTGATCGGCATCGTCATCGGCTTTTTGATCTACTGGTTCATCGGCGCGGTGCGCGAGCAGCAACAGGCGCTGTTCCTGAAGAACGGTCTTGGCTACGTGTTCCGTGCCGGCGGCCAGCTCGGCAATTCCGGTGGCTTTTCGCACCTGATCACCTCGTGGGCGATGATCGCGCTGTCGCTGTACTGGATCGGCCTGCGCCGACTGAGTGCTGCGCAGATCGCCGTGACCCTGGCGGTGCTGGTCTATGGCGTGGTCATCACCGCGTCGCGCAATTCGCTGCTGCAGATTGGCCTGGCGCTGATGTTCACGACGCTGTTCGTCGCCCGCAGCCATCGGCGCAGCGCCGGCCAGATGCTGGTGACCGTGGCGCTGGTGATCAGCCTGGTGGCCTTGCTGCTGCCGCTGATCGCAGTGATCACCGATTCCGAAGTGCTGCGCGCAACCATGTCGCGCTTCGGCCTCGGCGACGATGACCGTTCGATCGCCCATTCAATCCGCTTCCAGAACTGGGCCGGGCTGCTCGACCAGCTGGGCTGGAACCTGCTCGGCATCGGCTACAAGCAGACCCTGGCGCTGACCGGCCTGAATGTCGACAACGCCTATCTGCGCATTTTCCTGGAACTCGGCGTCGCCGGCCTCACCTTCTTCCTGCTGCTCTGGGGCTCGATCCAGCTGCAGCTGCTCGGCAGCCGCTCGCCCGATGCGATGGTCCGCCGCTACAAGGCGGCTGCCGCCGGCCTGGCGATGGGCGAACTGGGCCGCATGTTCTTTTCCGACACTTTCACCATGTATCTGAGCACGCCGAGCGTGATGGTGATGCTGGCGATCGCCCTGCGCCTGCGTTCCAGCGATACCGGCGACGTTCGCCGATGAGCCCTGCCGACGCACTGCCGCGCGTGTTGCTGATCACCGGCCGTGCCGATATCGGCGGTGGTCCGGAACACGTGCTGCAACTGGTCGATGGCCTGGCCGGGCGTTGCCAGTTGTTCGTCGCCTGCCCGCAGGAAGCCCCGTACTGGGATCGCTACCAGGCCCGGCTCGGCCCCGAGCGGATGCTGGCGATTCCGAAACGTCGGCTGACGCTGGCCGCGCTGTCGGCGGTGCGCCGCTTCGTCGCCGATCAGGGCATCGAGCTGCTGCATTCGCACGGCAGCGCGGCCAGCGTCTATTCGCGGCTGATCGGCGCGCTGAGCGGCGTGCCGGTGGCCCACACCCATCACGGCCTGTTCTTCGTGTCGCGGCCCGGCGGGCTGAAGCGGCGCTTGCGGCTGGCGATCGAACGGCTGATGGAGCAGGCGACGGCCTTGAGCATCTTCGTCTCCGAGGGCGACCAGGCGCTGGCCCGCAGCGCTGGTTTCGGCTACGACAAGAGCCGGGTGATCGGCAACGGCGTTGCCATTCCGGCGGCCGCGATGCCGTTGGCAAACCGCGCCGGCTGGCCGCTCAGGATCGCCACCGTCAACTACTACAACGAGGCCAAGAATCCCGAGCTGCTGCTGGCGATCATCGCCGCACTGGCTGCCCGCGCCGGTGCGGTACCCGAAGCCCTGGTCGAGATTCACGTCTATGGCGATGGCGATGGTCGCGCGGCCTTCGCGGCCCGCTTGCGCGCCGCCGGTCACCAGCGCTTCGTCCACCTGCATGGTGCCGTGCCCGACCTGCGCGAGCGCTTGCCCGCGCATGCGCTGTTCCTGTCCTGCTCGCGCTGGGAAGGACTGCCCTATGCGGTGATCGAAGCGATGGCCGCCGGGCTGCCGGCGGTGCTGAGCCGGGTGCCCGGCCACGACGAAATCCTCGCCCACGGCATCGACGATTGCGGCTATGCGCTGAGCGATCCTGCCGCCGCCGCCGACTGCCTGCTGAGCTTCCAGGCAACGGCACGGCGGCAGCCGGCCGGTGCCCGCGCGCAGGCCGTGGTGCGCCAGCACTTCGGCATCGGCGACATGCTCGACCGCACCTGGGCCGGCTATTGCGATGTGCTGGAAAACGCGCTCGCCGAGTGGCAGCCCGATGTCTGACTCCCTGGTCTGGGATCGCCGCCACTTCCTGTTCGCCGCTGGCATGGCGGCACCTGCCCTGGCGCGCGCCGCCGGCAAGCGCGACCGCGCCGAGGCCGAAACGCCGGTCGACGAAGGCGATTCCGATAGCAGCGATGACGCCGAAACCAGCAGCGCGCTGCCGCAGAAATCGGTGCGCGGCTATGGCCTGTCGCTCGACGATTTCGCTGCCGATCCGACTGGCGTCAAGGATTCCACCGCCGCGCTGCAGACTGCCGTCGATCGCGCCGCCGGCGGCTGCCTGCTGATCCCGCGCGGCCGTTACCGGATCAGCCGGCCGATCGCGATCGAGAAATCGGGCTTGGGTATCGTTGGCGAAAGCGTGCGCGGCGAAGCGCTGCTCGGCAGCGTGCTGTTCAAGAGCGATGACTTCAAGGGCGATGCCCTGCTGCGCGCGGTGCGCAGCGACAAGGTTCGCGTCCACGGCCTGTCGATCTCCGGCATCACCGTCGATGGCCGCCGGCAGCCGGGCTCCGGCCTGCTGTTCGCCAATGTCGGCAATGTCGTGCTCGACAGCGTCGTGGTCAGCGGCTGCAGCGACTGGGGGGTGATCGTCGACGGCGGCTTCCTGTGCTCGCTGCGCGGTCTGGTGGCGATCAACAACGGAACCTTCGACAACGGCCGTGCCAGCGGCGGCGGCGTGCTGCTGGCGGCGAACAGCCGCGCCTGCGCCGATACCAGGATCATCGACTGCTACTTCAACAAAAACCTCGGTGCCCAGTTACGGCTGGCCGGCCGGGTCGACGGCGTATCCAGCGGCCCGCGCGATCAGCGTCGGGTGGTCGGCCTGACCGTGCTCGGCTGTCAGTTCGAAAGGCCGGCGCATGATGATCTGCGGGTGCCGGTGGTTGCCATCGACGCCGCCGAGCGCTGCAGCTTCATCAGCTGCAATTTCGTCCAGCCGCGCGGCATGAACCCGCCCTGCCTGGGCCTGGGCGGCGCTGGCGGCTGGCTCAACGACATCTCCTTCCTGTCCTGTTATTTCCAGTACAACGGCAAGCAGGGCGTGGCGATCCGGGGCGAGGCCGGCAGCCGCAACATCTCGTTCATCGACATCCGTCACGGTGGCCGTGGCCGCTGGTTCGACTTCGCGGCGACGCTCGATCCCGGCACCATCTTCTTCAACCGCCCGCCGGACCTTGCGCGCGGCAACGGCCGGGCGGCGCTGAGCTTTCCGCTGATGGCCCCGATCTCGACCTCCGCCCCTGCTACCGGTGGCTGAAGCCGCCGGCCAGGCCCAGCGGCAACTCGACCGCGCACTCGGCCATGCCGGCCTGGCGCGGATCGGCAGCGTCATCGCCGTGGCCGGTGCTCATCTGCTTGCAGTGCGGGCTCTCGGGCCAGCGGTTTACGGCGATTTCGTGTTCGCCGAATCGCTGGTCTTCGCGCTGAACCTGCTGGCGATCTTCGGCAGCCATGTCTCGGTGTTCGCGATCGGCAGCCGCGAACAGCCGGCGACAGTCGGCACCCTGCTGACCGCAGCGGCCAGCCTGATCGGCGGGCTGCTGCTAGCGGAGGTACTGGTCCTCGGGCTGGTTCAGCAACTGTTTCCGGACAGCCGCTACGCCGACCCGGCCTGGCTCTGGCTGATCACGGCGGCGATCGCCGGCATGAGCCTGTACCGGGTGATCGCCGAGCTGATCCGCATCGAGATCGGCGTGGCCCTGGCCAATTACTTCAGCGGCCGTGGCAACGGCTTCGTCGCCAGTGTCTGGCTGCTGCCGCTGCTGGCACTGGCCCTGGCCACCGGGATGCAGCTCGATGCGCTGGATCTGCTCGCCGGCTTCGCGATCGCGCAATGGCTGGGTGTCGCCATCGGCCTCGCCTTGCTGCTGCCGGCGCTGCGCCAGCCGCCGCCAGCGGAGGCGCTGGGACGCAAGCCGGTGATCACCGAAATGTGGCGTCGTGGCCGCAGCATCACGGTCACCCAGATCGCGCAGTTGACCGTGGTCAGCCTCGATGTCTGGCTGCTCGCGGTGCTGGCACCGGCTTACGCGCTCGGCGTCTACGGCCTGGCCAAACGCTTCGCGAGCTGGCTGATCGTGCCGGTCGGCTTGGTCGGCCAGTCGGCGCTGAAACGGGCGGTGGCCGAGTTCCGTGCGGCCGGTCGAGTCAGTGCCGAACTGGAAACAGCATTTCGGCGGTCAGTGCTGCGTTCCTGGTGGCTGGTGGCCTTGCTGGTGATGATCGCGGCGCTGCTGCCGGCTACATGGCTGCAGACGATCGCTGGCCCGACGGCGGTACTGGCGCGGCCGTTGTTCGTCGCGCTGGGGCTGGGCCAGTTGCTGCGGCTGGCATTCGGCAACGGCGGCGTGATCCTCAGCGCCGCCGGCCTCGAAGCCGAGAATCTGCGTGCCTATCTCGTCGGCAATGTCGCCGCGCTGGTGGCAGCCCTGGCGATCATCCCGTTCGCTGGTGCCTGGGGCGCGATGGCCGCCTACTCCACCGGCACCGTGGTCGCTGCGGTGCTGGTGTCGCGGGCCTGTCAGAGGCGGATGGATTTTCGCTGCGATCTGCTCCGCTAAGTATCGTCATTCCCGCGCAGGCGGGAATCCAGTTTCGGCCGTAGCGCACCGCATCAGAACTGGATGCCCGCCTGCGCGGGCATGACGGCCTTCAGCTTCAGCCCTGCCGCTCCCAGCGCAGCACCCGTCCGGCAACCCGCTCGGCAGGTCTGGCCAGAGGCTGATCGAGCAGTTGCACGACGGCCGCGTAGACCCGGCCGACGCCGATGCGGCTCATGCAGTCCGGCGGTTGGGCGGGATGCTCGAAACCGAGGTTCAGGTAGCCGCAGTCGCTGCCGATCGCGTCGATGCTGAACACCTGTGGCCCGATGCCGCCCCAGCGCAGCGAGGAACTGGGGCCGTGCAGGCCAACCACCGGCACGCCGACCGCAGCGGCAAGATGCAGAACCCCGGTATCGACACTGACCACGACGGCAGCGCGCTTCAGCAGCGACACCGTCTGCGCCAGCGCGCAGACCCCGGCGCGATTGTCGACCGGTACGCCGCCAGCGCGAATCGCTGCCGCCAGCATCGCGGTGTCCTCGACATCGGCATCGGCACCGGTCAGCACGATGCTGATACCGAGCGCGTGCACTCGCTGCGCCAGTGCCACCCAGCGCAGCACCGGCCACTGCTTCAGCTCGGCCTTGTAGCCGCCCGGCCAGGCGTGGAACACGGCGTAAGGGCGCGGTGCCACCAGCGCCGACACCACTTCATCGAACACCACCGCTGGTGGATGCCCGGACGGCACGCCGAATGGCTGCAGCAAAGCGCCGTAATTGACCAGTTGATGGCAGTCGTAGCGCAGCGCCACGACGTGGTCGTAGACGTAGTGCCGATACTGGCCCGGCGTCTTGAAGCCGATGGTGGCCGTGCTGCGCGACAGGCCACTGAGCAGGGCGTTGATCCGCGGCCAGGGGCCGATGTCGATCAGCCAGTCCAGCGGCTGGCGGCGCAGGGTCGCCAGCGCTTTCCAGGGCCGCAGGATGCACAGTTGCACGTGGTCGTCGATCGCCGGAATCAGGCTGGCCACCGGCGCGGTGGCGGCGGTGGTGAACATGACGATGCGGGCGGCCGGCCAGGCGGCTCGCAGGTCGCGGATGATGCCGCTGGCGATCACCGTGTCGCCGATCGCGCAGGTCGCCAAGATGCCGATGGTGGGGCCGCTCCCGAGGCCACGAGAATCGACAACCGTTGCCGGGCGTGGCCGGAACCAGCGGCGCAGCGCCAGCAGCACGCCGAGCAAGGCAACCAGCGGAATACCGATGTAACGGTCCAGCAGTTTCAGCCGCCGTCTGCCGCGCTCTTGATTCATGTCCGCCCGAAGTCCCCAAATTGCCTTGTCGCCGCGCCGGAACCTTGCCGGTGTCTCAAGCGCGTCACGTCCCTGTGGTCCAACCTTCCGCTCCCGCTTTCCGGGCTCGCGGCCGAGCAGCGGCGGCGCCGACCCACCTGTAAAGATCACGTCAAAAATTTGATCTACGTCACGGTAGCGTCGTCATATGACGCGGCGATGGCGAATAGAAGACGGCAGCCCGATCAATACCTTCTGCTGACGCCGACTTCACGAATCTGCAACGTTGGTCGGCAACACTGCGTCGCTCAAAACTGGGATGCTCGGCGCTGGACGGTGCCGAAGTGGTCATTGCGCCTCGACGGAGTCGAGCGTTCGCCGGGGCGCGGATGCTGGCGGCGGCATGAAGCGCAGCGCGCTGCCGTGCCGGGACAGCCAGTTCTCCGCCTGTTTCCAGCCAATTCTTGGGCTGCCCGTTCAGCCTGGCTCGCTGGCACCCGTTTGCCGGCTTTCGTTTGTAAGGGGATTTCGTTCGTTGAACCTGACGCTTTCAACCATGCTGAGGCTTTCAACCGTGCTGGGTTCGGCAACGCTGAGCGCGTGGGCGCTGCTGCCGTCGGCGGCCCGCGCCGCAGACGCGCCGTCGCCTCCTGTGCCATCCGTCACCGCACCAGTCAGCGCGCCGCCGGCGCTTGATATCTGGGAGTTCGCGGTCGACGGCAACAGCGTGTTGAGCGCTGCCGAGATCATCAAGGCGCTGGAGCCGTTCCTCGGCCTTGATCGCACGCCGGACGATGTCGATCGCGCCCGCGCCGCGCTGGAACGCCATTACCGCGATCGCGGCTACAAGACGGTGTCGGTGGCGATTCCCAAGCAGACCGTGCGCGACGGCGTGGTGGTGCTGGAAGTCACCGAAAGCCGGGTCGGCCGGCTCAATGTCGTCGGCTCGGAATACCACTCGCTGGACCAGATCAAGGCTGAAGCGCCGGCGCTGGCCGAAGGCACGGTGCCGGATTTCAACAAGGTCAGCAGCGATATCGCGGCCCTCAATCAGCAGGCCGATCGCCGGGTCACGCCATCGCTGAAGGCCGGTGCCACGCCGAACACCGTCGATGTCGATCTGGTCGTCGATGACGATCTGCCGCTGCACGGCTCGCTGGAACTGAACAACCGCCGCAGCCAGGACACCAGCAATCTGCGCGCGGTCGCCAGCCTGTCCTACGACAACCTGTTCCAGCGCGGCCATTCGGTCAGCGCTTCGGTGCAGACCGCCCCGGAAAACACCGACGACGCCAAGGTCTTCTTCGGCTCCTACCTGGCGCGCTTCGGGGCCAGCCGGTTCAACCTGCTGGTCAACGGCCTGGTGTCGGATTCCAACATCGCCACGGTCGGCGGCATCAACGTGCTCGGCCGCGGCCAGACGCTCGGCGTGCGCGGCATCTGGACCTTGCCGGGTACCGAAGAGCTGTATCAGTCGCTATCGGTCGGCCTCGACTACAAGCACTTCAAGAACACCACGGTGCTCGGCGGCAGCGAGATTCCGACGCCGATCACCTACTACCCGCTGAGCGCGGCGTACAGCTCGATCCTGCGCCAGAACGAATACCTCGCCCAGCTCGATCTGTCCTTGAGCTTCAACTCCGGCCAGTTCGGCAGCCGCAGCGACGAATTCGATGTCAATCGCTTCGGTGCCCGCGGCCAGCAGTTCTGGTTGCGTGGCAGCTTTGCCCAGACCTTCGGGCTGCCGCTGGCGCTGCAGGGCTACATCAAGCTCGGCGGCCAGTTGACCGACCAGCCGCTGATCTCCAACGAGCAGATTTCCGCCGGCGGTGCCGACACCGTGCGCGGCTACCTCGAAGCCTCGGCGATCGGCGACTACGGCATCACCAGCACGATGGAACTGCGCAGCCCGCCGCTGGCCGGCTATCTCGATATCAGTGACAGCTTCCGGCCGGTGGAAACCTTGCGCGCCTACGCCTTCGCCGACAGCGCGGTGCTGCGCGTGCGCCGGCCGCTGCCGGACATGCCGGCCGATCTGCGCCTGGCCAGCTTCGGCTTCGGCTTCGATTTCAAGCTGCTGAGCCATCTCAGCGGCAGCCTCGACTGGGCCAATCCGATCACCAGCAGGCCAACCACCCGCGCCGGCAACAGCCGCCTGCTGTTCCGGGTACTCGGTTCGTTCTGATGCCCGCCCTCAACCCTCTTTTCATTTTCAGTCAGCGTCCATCCGGAAAACCCATGAGCCTGCCGTCGATACTCCGCACCGCTACCGTCACCGCGTTGCTGTGCCTGCTGATGCCGCTCAGCGCGTCCGCCTGGTGGAACCAGGAATGGTCGTTCCGCAAGCCGATCACTGCCGATGCGGCGGCGGCCGGCGTCAGCGGTGAAGTCGGCGATACCGTGGTGCTGGTGCGTCTGCACGAAGGCGTCATGAAGTTCGGCGATGCCAATGCCGATGGCGGCGATCTGCGCTTCATCGCCGAGGACGATGCCACGCCGCTGAAGTTCCACGTCGAGAAGTTCGACCCGGTGTTCAACCTCGGCTTCGTCTGGGTCCATCTGCCGGCGGTGAAGGCCGGCGCACCGGTGAAGTTCTGGCTCTATTACGGCAACGCCAAGGCGGCGAAGGAAGGCGATACCAGCCTGAGCTACGACGACAGCCAGGCGCTGGTCTGGCATTTCTCGCCGGCTGAAGGCCAGGCTGGACAGCCGCCGATCGACGCCAGCCGTTCGCGCAACAACGGCCTGAGCGCAGCGGTGATCACCGACAGCGGCCTGATCGGCGGCTCGGCCAAGTTCGACGGCGCGCGGGCCATCACCGCAGCATCGTCGACGACGCTGAACGTCGCCGCCGGTGCCGCGCTGACCTGGTCGGCCTGGATCAACCCGGAGACCGCCGACCAGACCGCTGTGCTGTACGCCCAGCGCGACGGCAGCAATGCGCTGGTCATCGGCCTCGATCGCGGCACGCCGTATGTCGAGATCAACGACGCCGCCGGCAGCCGCCGCTCGACGCCAGCCACCGCGATCGCCGCCGCGAGCTGGCATCACCTGGCCGTGGTGTTCGGCGGCACTGGTGCTCCCGGCGGTGCCCTCTACGTCGACGGCCAATCGGCCGCGACGATCTCCGGCCCGCTGCCGGCGCTGACCACCGCAATCAGCCTCGGCGCCAGCGCCGGACCGGGCACGGCCGATCCGGTCACCGCCGGCTACACCGGCGAGATCGACGAACTGCAGATTGCCCACAGCGCGCGCAGCCCCGGCTGGCTGCTGCTGGCGGCGAACAATCAGGGCATCGAAGACAAGCTGCTGCAGTTCGGTGCCGACGAAGGCCTGTCCGGTTTCTCGACTGGCTACATCGGCATCATCATGCAGTCGGTCACCGTCGATGCTTGGGTGATCATCGGCGTCCTGGCGCTGATCGCGCTGGCCTCGTACGCGGTGATGTATACCAAGGGCGGCTACTGCGGCCGTACCAATCGCGCCAACGAACTGTTCTCCCGGCAGTTCGAGACCCTGCGCAGCGATCTGACCAATCTGGAAAGCGTGCAGCCGCTGAGCGAGGACGACCGCGACCAGCTCGAGGATTCCTCGCTGTACCGGATGTACAAATCCGGGGTTCGCGAAATCCTTCACCGCTTCGAGATCGCGGGTCGTCCGGGCGCGCTGTCGGCGGAATCGATCGAGTCGATCCGCGCTTCGGTGGACGCCACTTCGGTGCGCGAGAACCAGCGCTTGTCGAAAGGCATGGTGGTGCTGACCATCGCCATTTCCGGCGGCCCCTTCATCGGCCTGCTCGGCACCGTGGTCGGCGTGATGATCACCTTCGCCTCGATCGCCGCCGCCGGCGAAGTCAATGTCAACGCCATTGCGCCGGGCATTTCGGCAGCACTCCTGGCCACCGTCGCCGGCATGGCGGTGGCGATTCCGGCGCTGTTTGCCTACAACTTCCTGCTCGGCCGGATCAAGGACATCCAGGCCAACATGGCCGTTTTCGTCGACGAATTCGTCACCCGCATGGCCGAGATGTATCCGGCCGGCAACGACGGTCACAACGTCCGCGCGGCCGTCGGCCACCGCTGATCCGCCCTTAAAACGTACGGCGGAGACCAGCCATGCAAGCCTCGAGCGAAGACAAGCCTTACGACGAAATCAACATCACGCCGATGCTCGATCTCGCCTACGTGCTGCTGGTGATCTTCATCATCATGACCACGGCCGCCGTGCAGGGCATCAAGGTCAACCTGCCTCAGGCGTCCAGCCAGGCGTCGCTGGCGAAGTCGAAAACCGTGGCGATCACCATCACCAACGACGGCAAGATCTTCATGGACGCGGTGCCGGTGACCCTGGCCGAACTGGAAGACAAGCTGCGCCAGAAGAAGGCGCAGATTCCCGATCTGCCGGTGATCGTCCGCGGCGACGGCGAGACCCAGTACAAGAACGTCATCGACGTGCTGGCACTGCTCGGTCAGCTCGACATCACCCAGCTCGGTCTGGTCACCCAGCGGCTGGTGCAGTGATCCTGACATGACCCTGAGCAGACGCCAGCAGGCCCAGCGCAAGCGCAAGCAGCGGCTGACTATCGCCGCCGCGCTGGCCGCTGCCGTGCTGCTCTACGGCCTGGTGACGATGCTCGGCGGTGATGGCAGCAAGGCGCGCAAGCCGGTCAATGAAGTGGTGCAGCTGAAGCTGATCAAGCCGCCACCACCGCCGCCGCCTCCCCCGCCGCCGAAACCGAAGATCGAGCCGCCGAAGCAGAACGTGCCGGAATTCAAGCCGGCAACACCAACGCCGGAGCCGCCCAAGGAAGCACCGCCGCCCGGCCCGCCGGCACTCGATGCCAAGGGCACTGGCGCCGGCGATGCCTTCGGCCTGCAGGGCAAGGAAGGCGGCGCCGATTACCGAGTCGGTGGCGGAGGCGAGGGAGGCGGCGGCACCGGCAACCGCCTCGGCTGGTACACGACCCTGCTGCAGCAACGCGCCCAGGGCGCCGTGCAGCGCCAGCGCCGGCTGCTGGAAGCGCGCTTCGCGATCACCGTGCAGATCTGGCTGGCCGCGGACGGCAGCACCGAACGAGTCGAACTGCTGCGCTCCACCGGCCGGCCGGAGCTGGACCGCCTGCTCAAAGACACCTTGAAGAACATGCCGAAGCTCAGCGAGCCGCCGCCGAAGGATCTGCCGCAGCCAGCCGTGATCCGGGTGACGACGACATGAACCCGCAGCATTCCCAACCTGTATCCCCGCCATGAAGCCGATCCGGCCCCTGCTGCATACGACGTCCCGCCTGCCCGCTCCGAGGCCGGTCGCCGTCGCGATGAAAACCGCGATCGCGGCCTTGTTTGTGGCCGCTGCCGGCTACGCCAGCGCGGCCGATGAAACGCCAGCCGCCCAGGTCGCCGCCAAGCCTGCGGCGGCGGAGACGGTCACCGAAGAACTGATCCGCCTGCTGTCCGATCGCAATGCGCTGAGCAAGGACGATGCGGCGCGGCTGATCCGCCGACTGCAGACCGAGAAGCCGGTGCAGGCTGTCGAGACCGCTGCGCCGGCCGGCACCGCAGCGCCTGCAACGGCGACTGCCGCCGGTGAAACCAAGCCAGCCGATCCCAAAGACCCGAAGAACCGGGTCCGCGTGATCTATCTGCCGGACTCGGAAAAGCAGCGCATCCGCGAAGAGCTCAAGGACGAAGTGCTGGCCACCGCCCGCGCCGAGAACTGGGCGCAGCCATCGGCGCTGCCGGAGTGGATCAAGAACCTCAAGCTCGATGGCGATCTGCGCCTGCGCGAAGACTTGATCTTCCTCGACCAGGCCAACGACCCGTTCCAGATCAACTACCAGGCGATCAACAGCGGCAGCCCGTTCAATGTCAGTTCGAGCGCGGTCAACCAGCCGCTGCCGCCGCTGCTGAACACCACCGAAGACCGTCAGGCAACCCGCTTCCGTCTGCGCCTCGGCCTGCTCGCCAATGTCGCCGATGATCTGTCGGCCTCGGTGCGGCTGACCACCGGCAACAACGTCAATCCGCTGTCGCCGAACCAGACCGTCGGCAATGCCTACAACAAGTTCACGTTGCTGATCGATCGCGCGTTCCTGAACTACCACCCGCTGACCGGCCTGAACGTCTACGGCGGGCGCATTCCCAACCCCTGGCTGTCGACCAATCTGGTCTGGGACGAGAACCTCGGCTTCGATGGCCTGGCGACGCGCTACAGCCATGGCATCGGCGAGAGCGTGACGGCTTACGGCACCTTCGGCGCCTTCGTGGTCGAGAACACCGCCTTCGATTTCCCGTCGACCAGCGCGGTCAAGGCCAACAGCCGCGATGCCTCGATGTTCGGCTTCCAGACCGGGGTCGACTGGAAGGTCGATGACGGCCTCACCGCCAAGGCCGCGGTGGCCTTCTACGACTACGAGAACCTCGACGGCGAACTGTCGTCGCCCTGCGTGGCACCGACCAATGCCTTCTCCTGCGATAGCGACGAAAGCCGGCCGACCTACCTGCAGAAGGGCAACTCGCTGTTCGCGCTGCGCAACCTGCAGCTGCAGACCTCCACCGATCCGCAGTTCCAGTATTTCGGCCTGGCATCGGAGTTTCGGATTCTCGACGTCAACGGCGAGCTGGACTACAAGATCGGCGGGCCACTGCACGCCACCTTCACCGGCGATGTCGCCTGGAACACCGCGTACAGCGCCCGCAAGGTTCGCGCGCTCAGCCCGGTCAACAACTTCGACTCCGGCGACAACTACAGCGGCGGCAATCTCGCCTATCTGGCGCGCTTCAAGGTCGGCTATCCGGACATCAACGAACGCAACCAGTGGAACGTTCTGGTCGGCTACCGGCGGCTGGAAACCGACTCGGTGGTCGATGCCTTCACCGATGCCGATTTCCATCTCGGCGGCACCAACTCCAAGGGCTATTACGTCTTCGGCAACTGGGGCTTCTCGCACCACGCCTGGCTGACCCTGAAGTGGTTCAGCACCACCGAAGCGAGCGGCGCGCCCTACGCCGCCGATCTGCTGCAGCTCGATATCAATGCGCGCTTCTGAGGCCGGAACGATGCGTTCAGCGATCCCCAAGCGCACTGGCTTGCGCTATGCCTTGGCCGTGCTGCTGCTGAGCGCAGCGCCGGCGGTGCTGGCCCAGGCGACCCTGGAATCGAAGCTGCGCGATCAGCTGCGTCAGACCACCTTGGCGCTGCGTGAAGCCCAGGCGCTGAACGCCGAGCTGAAGCAGAAGGCCGACACCGCCACTGCCGAAGCGGCGGCGGCGAAAGCCGCACCGGCGCCGGTCGCAGCCGATCCCGAACTGACCGCCAGCCGCAGCGCGCTGCGCAGCGAACAGGCGCGCGCTGTTGCCTTGCAGAGCCAGCTCGACGAAGCGAAGAAACAACTCGCCGCTGTGCAGACACAGAGCGCCGCCAGCGCTGCGCTGATCAAGCAGCGCGAAGCCGAACTGCAGCAGCGCAGCGCCGAGCTGAAGGATGCCGCCAGCCGCAATGAACTGCTCGATAGCCGCAATGCGGCACTGGTCGACATCGGCAGCGAACTGGTCGAGCGCTACCGGCGCAAGACCGTCTGGGACGCGATCCAGGATCGCGAGCCGCTGACCGGCCTGCACCGCGTGCAGTTCGAGACGCTGGTGCAGGACTACCGCAACCGCGTGCTCGATGCCGCCGCTTCCAACCCTTGTCCCGTTCCTGCTACTGCGCCTGCGCCATGACCGATCTGATCCGTACCAGTGTTTCGCCCGAAGACCTTGCCGAAGTGCTGCGCAAGACCGGCTACCGCGCTGCCGTGGTCGAGCCACAAGTCGGCGGCCAGACCGGGCCGATCGGACCTCAAGTGCAGAGCGCTGCCCAGGGGCTGGGCTTCTTCATCGGCTTCGGCAATCCGCTGCCGGCCGTCGACGCAGCGCTCGGCGGCTCGCGTCACTACGTCGATTTCGCCTTCCACTGCTGGCTGAACATCGAAGGCGAACTGAGGCCCGATCTGGTCGACAGCTGGAACCGCAGCAAGCGCTTCGCGCGGCTGTTCCGTCAGGCACCGCTGCTGGTGCTGTCGATGGACGTGGTCGTCGCCGGCGGCGTCAGCGAGAGCTTTCTGATCGCCCATTGCGAACTCTGGGATCGCGTACTGCAGGATTTCATCGCTCATCTGCGGCTGCCCGCTTCGAACACTGCTTCGAGCACCGCTTCGAGCGCTGGGGCAGCCACTGCAGCGACGGGTTGAACCCGGAACCGTTGCCGTGTCACGGCAACGTCAAATGAATGTCGTGTTGACCGTCTAACAATACAAAAGTGAAAAATCGTCTGAAGCCCGCTACCCCCTTGGCCGTGCAGCGCCTGTCGACACGCGGCTGGCTGCAGCGTTGCGCCTGGGCCAGCGGCATGGGCTTCAGTCTGGTTGCCGGCTCGGCGACGGCAGCACCGTTCGGCAGCGCCCAGTATTTCCAGAGTCGCGGCGTCAGTGCCGCCAATCCCGGTGCGCCGCTGCCCAGCGCGCCGCTCGACCCGGCTACCGGCAGCACCGTGGTGCTGCCGCAGCAGGCCTTGATCCGCGCCAACCGCTCGATCGCCAACCTGAGCCGCGCCGCCGAAGCGCTGGCCAGCGCCCAGGCAGCGCAGAGCGCGGCACGGCAACTGGCGCTGATCGCGCCGAGCGAGGTGCCCAATGGCCTGGCACCCGGCGGCCTGCAGGTTGCGGCGTCGGCGCTCAACCAGTTATCGACCTGCGCGGCAACCAATACCTGCGCCTGGCAGAACGCCAATCTGCCGGTGCAGAGCAGCGTCGGCGCGCAGACCACGGTCACCGTCCAGCAGACCGCGAAGAAAGCCATCCTGAGCTGGGATTCGTTCAACATCGGCCGTGAAACGACGCTGAATTTCGATCAGCGCGCCGGCACCCAGGCCGATGGCAGCAATGATTGGGTGGCCCTCAATCGGGTCGGCGCCAATGCCTCGCCGAGCCGCATCCTCGGCCAGATCAAGGCCGATGGCTCGGTCTATCTGATCAACCCGAACGGTGTCATCTTCGGCGGCAGCGCCCTGGTCAACGTCCATTCGCTGCTGGTGTCGAGCCTGCCGCTGTACCTGACCACCGCACAGACCACGCTGCGACCGGGCGACGATGCGGTCTATCTGGCCGAATCGAATCGCCGGTTCCTGGAAACCGGCCTGACCGCCAGCGGCACCGGCAGTGCCGGTGGCAACATCCTGGGCCTGAACTCAGGCTCAGCGGCACTGCAGCTGAGCGCGGCCAACAGCTTGCCCGGCGATATCAGCATCGAGGCCGGTGCCAGCATTGCCACCGATGCCCTCGGCTATACGCTGATCGCGGCGCCGAACGTCAGCAACGCCGGCAGCATTTCCGCCGTCGAGGGGCAGGTGATCCTGGCCGGTGGTGTCGGCGTGGCGCTGCGCAGTGCCGACAACGGCACCCTGCTGTTGAGTCCGTTGCTGACCGGTCGAGTGGTAGACGCCGACAACGTCGACATCCGCGGCAAAGTGACCAACAGCGGCCTGGTGCAATCGCGGCGGGGTGATATCACCGTGCTGGCACGCAACATCGACCAGCAGGGCGTGCTGGTATCGACCACCAGCGTCACCCGCGCCGGCTCTTTAAGCCTCAACGCGCTCGATCAGCAGGACCTTGCCGATGCCGGCATCCAGCGCACCGGCACCCTGCGCTTGGCGGGCACCTCGGTGACGGCGCTGCTACCCGATACCAACGGCGAAACGACCACCTCCAGTGCGGCAGCCGATCGGGTCTTCCCGATCGGCACCGCCAGCCTGCGTGGCGGTGCGATCACGCTGGATCGTGGCGCGCTGATCGAAGCGCCCGGCCAGAACGTCCGGCTGGCGGCGCTGGTCGGTGCCCTGGAAGATGGTTCGGTATCCGGCCGCATCTATCTCGAAGACGGCTCGACGATCGACGTCTCCGGCCTCGCCGACGTGCAACTGGCGATCGCCAGCAACCTGGTCAGCATCAATCGCCTCGGCCTCAACGAACTGGCCGACTCGCCGCTGCAGCGTCTCGGCGTGCTGTTCGGCGCGCCGATCACCGTCGACAGCCGGGTCACTGGCACTCGGGACGATGGCAGCAGCTATATCGGCACGCCGGTCGCCAATGTCGGCGGCTTCGTCGACGCCCGGCCACGTGGTATTTCGGAACTGCTGCAGAACGGCGGCACCTTGACCCTGGCCGGCGCCGAAGTAGTCACCCGAGCCGGCTCGTCGCAGAACCTCGACGGCGGCTACCTGCACTACCTCGGCGGCATCATCGAGACCACCCGCCTGCTGGCTGCCAACGGCGCGGTGATCGACATCGCCGACGCCGATCCGGACCTCGAATACCTCGGCATCGCCGGCCGCTTCGACGACCAGCATCCGCGCTGGAGCGTCACCAACACCTATACCAACCCGCTGATCGCCGGCACCGGTGCGCGCTACGAGAGCGACTATCTCAAAGGCGGCAACGCCGGCACCTTGAACGTCTTCGCCAGCGTTGCTGCGGTGCTCGACGGCGACCTCTCGGCCCAGGCCTACGCCGGCCGTCGCCAGGTCGCCAATGCCAAGATGCCGAGCGGCGGCCACTTCAGCGCCGGTGCCGGGGCCGGCAATGCCCTGCTGCCCGACAGCCCCACCTCCGGACGCAGCTACGTCATCACCGATACGCTGCCGGACCTCGACACCCTGCTGCCCGGCTTCGATGCCGGCACGGCGCTGCCAGTCTCGCCGTCCGCCGCCAGCGACACCGGCAACCTGCAGAACTGGATCGCGATTCCCGCCGCCGAGCTTGCGGCAGCCGGTTTCGGTAGCGTCAACATTGCCGCCGATACACCTGCGGGTCAGGGGTTCGGCGGCGAGATCGTTGTCGCCGATGCGCTGCGTGTGCAGCCCGGCGGCAGCATCAGCCTGACCGGTTCGCGGGTCACCGTGCTCGCCGACCTGACCGCGACCGCCGGCAGCATCAGCGTTACCGCGACCGGCAATACCGATATCGCCGGCAGCAGCCTGCGGCTGGTTGCAGGACCACTGTTGGCCGGCATCAATGGTGATGTCGTGATCGGCGACGGCGTCACCCTGTCGACCCGCGGCCAGTGGATCAACGACGCGCTGAAAGACGAGGACGGCATCAACGGCAGCAGCTTCGTCAACGGCGGCAGCATCAGCCTTGGCAGCTTGCAGTCCTCGCTAAAACAAGACTCTGGCAGTGTCGCCTGCCCGGATACCACCTGCTTCGTCGACAACACCGGCTCGATCCTGCTCGGTGCCAGCAGCCTGCTCGATGTTTCCAGCGGCGGCCGGGTGCTGCCTTCGGGCGCGCTGGCCAAGAGCAAGGGCGTCGTCCAGGGCCGCAGCGGCAGCATCGCACTGGAAACCTACCGGCTATCCGGCAACGAGCAGTTCGGCACCACCAACGGGCTGGAGCTGCCGACCACGGCAGCGCTGCCAAGCGCAGGCCGCATCGTCTTCGGCGGCGAACTGCTGGCCTACGGCTTCTCCGGCGGCGGTACGCTGAGCCTGCGAGCGCTCGGCTTTCATATCGGCGACTCTTCGCAGACCCCGGCCAATGCCTGGGATACCGTGTTGCCGGCTGATTTCTTCACCGGCCAGGGCTTCGGCAGCTACCAGCTGTTCGCCGAGTACGACGCGACGATCACCGCCGGCTCGGTGCTCCGGCCGCAGCAGTTCAATTTCATTCCCAACGAAGCGGCGCTGCTGGCGGCGCAGACCGGCATCGATCTCTACGATCCGGCCTACACCCGGATCGGCGCGCTCGACGACTTCCATCGCCAGGCGACCAGCTTCGAGCTCTACACCGGCGATTACCTGAACTGGCGCGGACTGGTCGCCGGCGTCGGTGCCCTGCCCGACTACTCGGCAGCCGGCATCACCGGCACCGTGCTGCTCGACCGCGATGCCGCGATCCTCGCCGATACGCGCGCCACCGTGACCCTGGGCTCGAACCGCCAGGTCACCGTGCTCGGCAGCATCGTTGCCCACGGCGGCGCGATCACCCTGACCGCCGATACCGCGCGCGGCGGCTACGCCCAGGTGCCGGGCCGCATCGATTCGCCGTACATCGACGGCAGCAAATCGGTGTTCCTCGGCACCGACAGCCTGCTCGACGCCGCCGGCACCGTGCTGCTCGATCCGTTCGAGCTGGCGATCGAAGGGCCTGAAGGCCGGTTGACGACCCCGCGTACCGGCCAGGTGCTGGCCGGCGGCACGGTGACCCTGAGCAACGACACCGGCTACGTGATCGCCCTCGGCTGTGCCGATGGCGAAGGCTGCGGGCCAGGCGGCGTCGCCGGTGCGCGCATCGACGTGTCCGGCACCGCCGCCGTGCTCGATCTGCGCGCCGATGCCAGCGGCACCGGTTATCTCGCGACCACCGTCGCCAGCGATGCCGGCAGCATCCGTCTCGGTGCCGGTGCCGGCCTGTTCTTCAACGGCAATCTGCTGGCACAACCGGGCAGCAGCACCGCGCGCGGCGGCAGCCTGAATGTGGCAACGCTGCTTCCGACCACCCCGGTCACCGTTCTGACCACCGCCGGCCAAGGCTATACCGGCGCCACGCGGCTGGTGCTGCGCCAAAAACCGATCGCGCTGCCGGCCGGTGCGCTGACGCCGGGCATGACCGTCGAAGCCGATCTGCCAGCACCGTCCGGCGTGCTCTATTTCGCCGCCGACCGCCTCGACGGCTCCGGCATCGACTCGCTGCTGCTCGGCGTTGACCCGACGCTGAACAATGTCAGCACGCCGCGCAGCATCGTCTTCGGCAACGATCTGACTTTGAATCTGGGCCGCTCGATCATCGCCAACGCCTCGAACTTCGTCGGCCAGTCCGGCGGCGATGGGCAGTCTTCGGTGAGCTTGAACGCACCCTATGTCGCGCTGCACGGCTATGTCAGTTCCGGCGACTACGGCAACACGCCATCGCTGCCGACACCGGCGCCGGGCGTCCAGCTGACCATCAACGCCACCAACATCGACCTCGGCGGCCAGTTCAACCTGCGCAATTTTGGCGCGGCGCGCTTCAACGCCAGCGGCGACATCCGCCTGCTGACGCCGGCGCAATTCGATTTCTATCGCAACGTCACCGCCAACCCCGGTGCTGCGACCTCGGTGCCGGGTGCGCTATTCACCTCCGGCGACCTGAGCTTCCAGGCCGCGCAGCTTTATCCGGCGACCGGCAACCGCTTCATCATCAGCGCCGTCAGTCCGGAAGGCTTCACCCCCGACGGGATATCGACCGGCCGCGCCGACACCACGATCCGCTTCCTCGGCAACGACGCTTCCGCGACGGTCGCCGCGCCGTTGTCGGCCGGCGGCAGCCTGCTGGTCAATGCCACGGTCATCGACCAGGCCGGCAGCTTGCGTGCCCCCGGCGGCCTGATCCAGCTCGGCGTTGCCGATCCGCTCGACCCGGCCGCGCAGGCGCTGTTCGGCTTCCCGGCCAACAATAGCAACCCCAACAGCCCCACCCAGATCGTTGCCCGGGTGCCCCTGGTGGCGACCCGGTCGGTACGGCTCGGCACCGGCAGCATGACTTCGGTATCGCTGGAGGGCCTGATCGTGCCCTACGGCCGCACTGTCGATGGCCTGAACTACAGCTACAACGGTGCCGCCAACACCTTCTTCGCCGATCAGCTGGTCGCACCGCTGCTGTCGGCACCGCCGGAAAAACGGCTGGCGATCAGCGCCGCAGCGGTGACGCTGGAAGCGGGTGCCACAGTCAATCTGGCCGGTGGCGGCGATCTGCAGGCGGCGGAGTTCGTTGCCGGTACCGGCGGCTCGCGCGACGTGCTGTCGCGGTTCAACACCAGCTTCGCCAGCGGTGCCGCCGTGCAGGTGCCGCTGTATGCCGATGGCCGGGCGATCTACGCGATCATCCCCGGCTATACAGGTGTAGCCGCCTACGATCCGGCGCTGGTCGCCGGCAATCCGCTGATCGGCCAGCAAGTTTATCTAAGCGGTATCGACGGCCTCGCCGCCGGCGTCTACACCCTGCTGCCGGGCCAGTACGCGGCCGTGCCCGGAGCTTTCCGGGTGGTCCAGGACAGCCGCGCGCTCGACGTGCAGGCCAGCCAGAACGCCCGTCTGGCCGATGGCACCCTGCTGGTCGCCGGCCGCTTTGTCGACCAATACAGCGGCGCCCAGGACAGCCGCAACACGGCGTTCTTCGTGCAGAGCGAGGACAGCTGGCGGCAGTACTCCGAATACAGCTTCACCAGCGCCAACCAGTTCTTCACCGACGACGCCAAGCGCGACGGCCGGGCAACGCCGCGACGGCCGGTCGATGCCGGCCAGCTAGTGCTGGCGGCGACCCAGACCCTGAGCCTCGGCGCGACCCTGAGCACCGCTGCCGGCATCGGCGCCGATGGCCTCAGCGGTGCCGGCGGACTGGTCGACATCGCTTCGCAGCGGCTGCAGGTCAGCGCCGCTGGTGGCGTCGCGCTCGATGGCTATGTGCAACTGATCGCCGGCGATCTGAGCGCGCTCGGCGCATCGAGCCTGCTGATCGGCGGCAGCCGCAGCCGCACCGACGAGGGCGACCGCATCGCCGTGCTGGCCGACAGCGTCATCATCGACAACGGTGCCGAAGCGCTCAGCGCGCCGGAGATTGTCGTCGTCGCCAGCGCCGCCAACACGGATACCAGCATCGCCAGCGGCATCGTCGTCGCCGACGGCGCGAGCTTGCGCGTGGAGCCGGCTTAACGTTCGAGCCGGACTATTTTGCTTTGTTAGCTTTGCTCCATTTGTCCGCGAAGCGATGAAGCGGCATGAAC
>JAUXYM010000065.1 GCA_030694365.1 Nevskia sp.
GTTCAACATTTTGAGGGCCGCCTCAATAACAAAATCAATATGTTTTTTGTTATTGAGGCGGCCGGCGCGGTCTACAACCCTGAGTCACTTCCTGCCATCGTCGGCTTGCTTGTTCAACATTTTGAGGGCCGCCTCAATAAATGCGGCACCGAAAGATAAATTAAGTTTGGTCCCTTGAATGCTAAGCATTGACGGGCCTTTCAGGCCGCCATCTGCCCTTCTGATTCGAATCACGGCGCATTCACGACTGTGGCCGATTGCAACGCTCGAAAGGATGACCGAGAGCGATCTCTGATGTACGGTCGAGCCTCGGTACGGCCTGGAGATGGGGCTGCACTCGCCTGGCAGCTGTCCGTCACCGTCCGAGGTACGAGTCACGACAACCAGGAGAGAGGCCAATGGCCAGCGATTCCCAGCATCCCTACCATCCGATCATCTATGTGCGCGGCTTTGCAGCGTCGCAAGCCGAGATTGAGGAAACCGTCGCCGACCCGTACATGGGTTTCAATATCGGTTCGACGAAATCGCGTGTGGCCTGGACCGGTGATGTCCGAAAGTTCTACTTCGAATCACCGCTGGTTCGCTTGATGAGTGACCATCAGTACCAGGATGTCTTCGTCGATGGCGATGATCTGCTGGCCAGCGAGCGGCCGGATGATCGCATTCCCTATCGCTGCATCATCATCTACCGCTACTACGATGACGCTTCGAAGGACTTTGGCGATGGCAAGGGAACGCCACCGATCGAATACTTCGCGAAGGGACTGGACCGCTTGATTCTCCGGCTACGCGACAAGGTCTGTGCCGATCCGAAGAACAACATGACGCCGGACAGTTTCCGCGTTCATCTGGTTGCGCATTCGATGGGCGGCCTCGTTTGTCGGGCCTTCCTGCAGAATACCGAGTTGGGCTCCGCAGAGGCCCGCAAGGCAGTGGACAAGTTGTTCACCTACGCGACGCCGCACAACGGAATCGACATGCGGATCGTCCGCAATGTGCCGGGTTGGCTGTCATTCGGCGACATCAACAACTTCAACCGCGACAAGATGGCTGGCTATCTCAATGTGCCGAAGGGTGATGATGTTTCGGTGGTGACCAATTTTCCGCCGGAACGCATCTTCAACCTGGTGGGTACCAATCCACGCGATTACACGGTGGCGGGGGGCGTTTCGGCCTGGGCAGCAGGAGACGCCAGTGATGGCCTGGTCCGCATCGAAAATGCCACGACCCACGGCCTGGGAGCAGACGGCGTCGATATGGCATCACCGCGTGCCTACGTGAACCGCAGTCACTCTGGACATTACGGCATCGTCAATTCGGAGGAGGGTTACCAGAACCTGACGCGCTTCCTGTTCGGCACGGTCCGGGTCGACGGCATTCTCGATATCGATGACATCAGCCTGCCTGCCGAGGTGCAGAAATCCTTCGAGGACGGCAAGAACGTGCGTGCCTCCTACCAGTTCGAATGTGCCGCCAGCGTTCGTGCCTGTCACTGGCAGATCACGCGTCGTGAGGTGCGGGAGAACTCCGCAATCTTCCGTAGCTACAACGAACTGTTCCCCGGAAAGGAGCGTGCGCTGCGCAAGCCTGATCGCAGCCGCAGCCCGCATCTGTTCACGGTGTTTCTCGATTCCAACAAGAGCGTCAAGGCTTCGAAATCAGTCAGCTTCCTGTTCGATCTCAAGGTGTTGGTGCCCGATTACGAAGTGGATGGATCGATCTTCATGAAGCGCCACTTCGAAGGCGGCTTCATCTATCGCCAGCAGATTGTCGTCGAAGCCTTCCCGGACGCCGAGGCTCCCGGCGGTTGGCGAATGAAGTACGGGTTTCAGGACATCAATCCCGGCAAGCCTGGCATCGCCGCCGAAACAGATAGCTTTCGTGACGCTGCCCAGAACGCCGTCGGGCTGACTTTCGATATCCCCATCGAGCAGCGATCAAAGCCAGGCTTGAGCGGCAAGCTGCGGATCGAAGTCCGTTCCTGGACTTGATCCAGAAAGACTAACGGGAGCGCCTTGGGTTGCTGACGCTCCCGTTTTGAACCGCTCGCTACGACATGAATTCCACCCGCACGTCCTCCTGCGACAGCAGCGGCACGACCACCGGGTTGACGTGCCAGATGTCGTCGCAGTACTGGGCGATGGTCCGGTCAGACGAAAAGACGCCGGAGCGAGCGCTGTTGAGGATCGACATGCGCGTCCAGTCTTCAGAGTCGAGGTAGGCGTCCCCGGCGCGGACATGGGCGTCCGAGTAGGACTGGAAGTCGGCAAACAGGCAGTACGGGTCGTGGTTGACCAGGCTGTTGACCAGCGGCAGGAACAATTCGCTGTCGCCGCGGCTGAAGTAGCCGTGACGGATCAGGTTCAGCACTTCCTTCAGCTCGGCATTGCGGTCCATCCAGTCGGCCGGGCGGTAGCCACTGGCCTTGAGATCGGCGACTTCTGCGGCGTTCATGCCGAACAGGAAGAAGTTCTCGGCACCGACCTGCTCGCGAATCTCGATGTTGGCACCGTCCATGGTGCCGATGGTCAGCGCGCCGTTCATCGCGAACTTCATGTTGCCGGTGCCGGAGGCTTCCTTGCCCGCCAGTGAAATCTGTTCGGAGAGATCAGCTGCCGGATAGATGCGCTGGCCGTTGGTGACGCTGAAGTTCGGCAGGAACACGACTCGGAGCTTGTCGCGCACGGCGGGGTCGCGATTGACGACGTCACCGATCGCGGTGATCAGCCGGATCATCAGCTTCGCCATCCAGTAGCCCGGTGCCGCCTTGCCCCCGAAGATGAAGGTGCGCGGCGTCATTTCCAGGTTCGGGTTCGACTTCAGCCGGTGATAGAGCGCGATGATGTGCAACGCCGACAGGTGCTGGCGCTTGTATTCGTGAATGCGCTTGACCTGCACGTCGAACATCGACGATGGATCGACCGCGACATTGCAGCGCTTGCGGATCAGATCGGCGAGGTCGCGCTTGTTGGCGCGCTTGATCTCGCGCCAGCCGGCCCGGAAGCCATCGTCGTCGGCGTACTTCTCAAGGTCTTCCAGCTCGGCCAGATCCTTGATCCAGCCGTCGCCGATCGCCCCTGAGATGTGTCGGGTCAGGCGCGGATTGGCGAGCACGATCCAGCGACGTGGCGTGACGCCGTTGGTCTTGTTGCTGAACTTCTCCGGCCACAGCTCGTGGAAGTCGTGCAGCACGTCGGCTTTCAGCAGTTCGGTGTGCAGGGCGGCGACGCCGTTGATCGCATGGCTGCCGACGCAGGCCAGATGCGCCATCCGCACATAGCGTTCTCCACTTTCATCGATCAGGCTCATCCGCGAGGCGCGCTCGCCATCGCCGAACCAGCGGTTGCGCACTTCTTCGAGGAAGCGGGCGTTGATCTCGTAGATGATTTCCAGATGCCGCGGCAGTACCCGCTTGAACAGTTCCAGCGGCCAGCGTTCCAGCGCTTCCGGCAGCAGCGTGTGATTGGTGTAGCCGAAGGTCTTGCGAGTGATGTCCCAGGCCTGGTGCCAGGGCAGGCCGTTCTCGTCGGTCAGCAGGCGCATCAGCTCGGCGACGGCGATTGCCGGATGAGTGTCGTTGAGCTGCGCGGTAAACTTCTCGTGGAAGCGTTCGAAGCCGATCTTCTGGCTCTTGAGGATGCGCAGCATGTCCTGCAGCGAGCAGGAGACGAAGAAGTACTGCTGCGCCAGGCGCAATTCCTTGCCTTCGACGTGCTCGTCATTCGGATAGAGCACCTTCGACAGGTTTTCCGAAATGACCTTTTGATTCACCGCGCCCTGGTAGTCGCCGCGATTGAACACGTCGAAGTCGAAGGATTCCGGCGCTTCCGCTTTCCACAGCCGCAGGGTGTTGGCGGTGTTGTTGCGGTAGCCGAGGATCGGCGTGTCGTAGGGGATGCCGTGGACGGTGCGGTTCGGCAGCCAGCGCACATGTAGTGCACCGTGCTCGTCCCAGCGGCTTTCGGTATGGCCGCCGAGCTTGACCTCGGCCGCCCATTCCGGCCGGCACAGTTCCCAGGGATTGCCGTAGCGCAGCCATTTGTCGGTCTTCTCGACCTGCCAGCCATCGAGCAGCGTCTGGTGGAAGATGCCGAACTCGTAGCGGATGCCGTAGCCGATCGACGGGATTTCCAGGGTCGCCATCGAGTCGATGAAGCAGGCAGCGAGCCGGCCGAGGCCGCCGTTGCCGAGGCCCGGCTCCTCTTCCTGATAGAGCAGTTCGTCGAGGTTCAGGCCCAGTTCGCTCATCGCTTTGCGAGCGTCGTCGAACAGGCCGAGGTTGATCAGGTTGTTACCCAGATGCGGGCCCATCAGAAACTCGGCCGAGAAGTAGCAGACCGTGCGCGCGCCGGTCTTCTGATACTCGTTGGCGGTCGAGATCCAGCGCTGCAGCAGGCGATCGCGCACCGCGTAGGCCAGCGCCAGGTAGTAATCGGTCTTGGTCGCCAGCGCCGGGAACTTGCCCTGCGTGTAGAACAGGTGATGCAGGAAAGCGTGGCGCAGACGCTGCACCGGGTCGTCCGCAGTGTCCGACTCGCGGCGGCTGAATTCCTGCGGGGACTGGTCCGGCTTGTTCAAGGCATCACTCCATGGATGTGCTTGTGACCAGCAAAATTCGTGCTGATTGCAGCGGCGCCAAGCCGCGCCAAGCCGATCAGCCCCGGTTGCGGGTGGATGATCAGTTGCACCGGGATCGCCGCCAGCCACTGCTCGAAGCCGCGTTTGGCGCAAAAGCCGTCGCGGAAGGCTGCGCGATCGAAGTCCGCGCCCCAGGCCGGCACGATGCCGCCGGCGATCCAGACGCCGCCGCGCGCACCGGTGGTCAGCGCGGCATTGCCGGCGACCCGGCCCAGCCAGCGGGCGAACATCTGCATCGCTTGGGCCGCCACAGCATCGCCGCTGCGCGCGGCGACGACGATATCTGGCGGTTCGAGCATCGGGCCGCCGCTCAGCGCGGCATGCAGTTTCGCGAAGCCGCTGCCCGACAGCAGCGATTCGACACAGAGCGGTCCGTGACGAGCGCGCAGCTTCAGAAAAACCTCGACCTCGGCGTCATCGACCGGTGCCAGATCGACATGGCCGCCTTCGCCGGGCAGCACCAGCCAATCGCCGTCATGAGCGATCAGGCTCGCCACGCCCAAGCCGGTGCCGGGGCCGATGATCAGCCGCGCCGCCGAGGCATGCCCGACACCGGTCTGGATCTCGCGCAGGTCGGCCGGCTGCAGCGCCGGCACCGCCTGGGCGATGGCTTCGAAGTCGTTGACGATGATCACCTGCCGCGCACCGGTCGCCTTGGCGATCGCAGCCGGATCGAGCAGGCAGGGGTTGTTGCTGAGCTTGAGGCTGCCATCGTCGCGCAGCGGCCCAGCACCACAGAGGGCAACGATGTCGACCTTGCGGCCATCGAGCTGGCGCGACAGCAGCGCCGGCAGGTCTTCGGGCGTGGCGTGACGGCTCAGCGCATCGAGACGGAAGCCATCGGCCGCCAGCGTTGCGAACGCCAGCCGCGTGTTGGTGCCGCCGATATCGCCGACCAGCAACACCGGCCCCGGGCCTGCAGGATCAACCGCGATAGACACTGGGCGACACTCCTTTCCAGCGTTTGAACGCGTGGGCGAAGCTGGCGCGTTCGGCGTAACCGAGGCGTTCGGCGACTTCATCCATTTTCATCCGGGCGGTGGACAGCAGTTCTTCGGCCAGCGCCTGACGAACTTCATCGGCGAGGGCGCGATACGAGGAACCCTCGGCGCTGAGTAGCCGGCGCAGGTGGCGCGAGGTCATGTTCAGGCTGCTGGCGATCGCTTCCATGTCCGGCATCCGGCCCGGCGTCTGCAGCAGGCGATCCCGAACCCGGCCGGCAAAACCCGCGCGGCTGCGGCGGCGAGCCAGTAGTTGCCGGCACTGGTCCTCGCAGGACTGGCGCATCAGCTCGTTGGCTTGCGGCAGCGGCTGGTCGAACAGCCAGGCATCGAACTGCACATGGTTGCGTTCGGCACCGAAGTACAAATGCTCGCCGAAGCTGGCCCGCAGCAGCGCGGCCGGTTCCTCGCCGACTGTGAAGCACAACTGCACCGCGCGCGGCAGTACTGGCGCGGCCAGCAGTTCACGGTTCAGGGTCATGGTCGCGGCCATATCCCGCACCACCACGAACCGCGCCAGTTCTGGCGGCGTGCCTTCTTCGTCGATCACCAGGCTGACGTATTCGGGGCTTTCTTCGAGCCAGATGCGGTTGACGCTGTAGGTCAGATCCAGATAACGCAGGCCGACCTGCACGGCGCTGCGCAAGGTGGTGCTGGACGCCATCGCGAAGCCCCAGATGCCCATCGTCGTCAGGTGATAGCGGGCACCCGCCGCGATCGCCAGTTCGATCTCGCCGATGCCCTGTTCGCCGAGCAGGCTGAGCAGATTGCGGATCACGCGGAATTCCTGCGCGGCTTCGATTTCGCCTTGCGGCTCGTCCAGCTCGGCGAGCGCGATGCCGGCACCGCGCAGGCATTGCTGCGGGCTGAGGCCATGTTCGGACGCCAGCTCGCAGAGCATCCGGGTGCTGGCGACGCCTCGTCGTATGGTCCAGTGGTTCATCGGTTCGGCTGGCATGAAGTCGAGTATGAAGACGAATGTCCGAAACTATCACGCAAGCGTCCGCTCGAACCATTCCTTGCCGCGCGACACCCGCCTACAGTCCGGCACCGTGGGTTCCCGTTTGTTCCGTCATCTGATTTTTCGAGCACCGCCATGACTCAGGCTGCTGCAGCACCCGTCCACATCGCGATCATCGGCACCGGTTTCGGCGGCCTCGGTCAGGCCGTGTACCTGAAAAATGCCGGTATCGAGTCGTTCACGATCTACGAGAAGGGCGATGAAGTGGGCGGCACCTGGCGCGAGAACACTTATCCGGGTGCGGCCTGCGATGTGCCTTCGCATCTGTACTCGTACTCGTTCGAGCCGCATTACCCCTGGGCGTTTCGCTATGGCAAGCAGTCGGAAATCCTCGCCTATCTGAAGCACGTGGCCGGCAAGTACGGACTGCGTCAGCACATCCGCTTCGGCAAGGAAATGACCGCCGCGAGCTTCGACGAAGCGTGCGGCCTCTGGACCTTGCGCTTCGCCGATGGCTCGACCGCCGAGGCGAACGTGCTGGTGTCCTCGGTCGGCCAGTTGCACAAGCCGCAGATTCCGAAGATTCCCGGCGCCGAAAGCTTCCAGGGCCTGGCCTTCCATTCGGCGCGCTGGCGGCACGATGTCGCGTTCGCCGGCAAGCGAGTGGCGGTGATCGGCACCGGTCCGAGTTCGGTGCAATTCGTGCCGGCGATCCAGCCGATCGTCGGCCACATGGATGTCTACCAGCGCTCGCCGGGCTGGACGGTGCCGAAGGTCGATCGCCAGTTCAATGTCTTCGAGCGAATCTTGCTGAAGCGGGTGCCGCTGCTGCACACCCTCGACCGCAATCGCATTTTCTGGTGGTTCGAGTTTCTCGGCTCGGCCTTGCAGCGCCAGTCACGCTTCAACAAGCCGGCGACGGCGATCTTCCGCAATGCTGCTCGACTGCTGATGAACTGGCAGGTCAAGGACCCGGCGATGCGCGCGAAGCTGACGCCGGATTACGCGATCGGCTGCAAGCGCGTGCTGCTCTCCAACGAATGGCTGCCGGCGCTGACCGCGCCGAATGTCGATCTGGTTACCGACGGCATCCGCGAGATCACCGCGACCGGTGTGGTCGCCAACGACGGCAGCCATCGCGAAGTCGACACCATCATCTACGGCACCGGCTTCGAAGCCACCGGCTTCCTGGCACCGATGAAGATCACCGGCCGCAAGGGCTTGAGTCTCAACGAGCGCTGGCAGGGCGGGGCGGAGGCCTACATGGGCATGACTGTGTCCGGCTTCCCGAACCTGTTCATCCTTTACGGCCCGAACACCAACCTCGGTGCCGGCTCGATCATCTACATGCTCGAAGCGCAGGCGAAGTACGTGACCCAGGCGATGCAGGCGTTGAGCGAAAAGCGTCTGGGCTGGCTCGACGTCAAGCCCGGCATCATCGGCGACTACAACCTGATGCTGCGCCGGCGCAGCAAGGAAGACTCGGTCTACGAGACCGGCTGCCAGAGCTGGTACATCACCGCCGATGGCCGCAACACGGTCAGCTGGGTTGGCTACATGAACGAGTACGCGAAGCAGGTTGCACAACTCAGGCTCGAAGACTTCGAGACAGCGTCGGTGACGACTGTGCTTAAGGCGGAACGGGAAGCTGAGGTGGCCTGATTCGGCAAGATTGTGATCAGCTTCACATTGAGCTTCGACTCGGATGGTCGTTGTTATTGTCCTGCAACCAACTGGACCTTAGGGTTGAGTCGTCATCGACTGGCGGGTCGCCAGCGACTCGATGACAGAACTGCGATCACAACACACGTCAACAGGTACACAGGGAGCCAGCCGATGCCTGCGACGAACTCTTCCGACGCTCTTTTCTCGGGTGATGGAACACCCGGAATAACCGCCAAGTTTTCGGAGTCGAACCGCTTCCTGGATGCGATCCGGCGAGGTGTTGCCCTTGTTTCGCTCGCAAGCGGGCTGTTTTGCGCCGCTCAGGCCCAGACCGCCAAGGAGCCCTGGGAAGAACTGGACAAGCGCGTCAATGCCAGCGAGAACATCGCGCCCTTGGGTAACGATCTGTTTGGTGATCGGGTCGGCCTTGAACGTGGCGATCTATCTTTCTCGAACACCGACCTCAGCCTGCCCGGCAACAATGCCCTGCCGGTAGCGATCACGCGCACGCTCACCGTCAACGTTCGCAGGGGCTATCGGAACGATTCGATGGCAGCGGACTGGGACATCGACCTGCCCAGCATCAGCGGCGTATTCGCACCCGACTGGGTTACGAATTCTGGGTCGACGAATCGCTGCGCGATTACCTCCTACACCACCGCCAGTCCGCCGACTGTCACGTCGGGTGTGGTCTTCCAGCCCTACGACTACTGGCAAGGCCTGACCCTGAATATTCCTGGCAGTGGCGGTGGCGAGCTGTTGTTGATGGATTCGACCACTTCGCGTCCGACGACTGGCGGCCCCTACTATTGGGTGACCAACGGACTCACAGCCGTGTCCTGTCTGGCAACCATTGGCAACGGCAGCGGGCAAGGCTTTCTCGCGATCACGACAGATGGAACCAAGTACTGGTTCAACTGGATGGCGCAGTACTACGAACCCGTTCTGCAGAAGACTCCCGAGGGCACAACTACCACCGGGATGCTGAACAGGCGTCGCAATGTGCTGTACGCCACGCGGGTTGAAGACCGCTTCGGAAACTCGGTCACCTATACCTATACCAACACTGCTACCCAGCCCGCAAAGCTGACCCGCATCCAGGCCAGCGACGGCCGGCAGATCAATATCACCTACAACACGTCTGGACAGATCGCGACCCTCAGCGACGGAACCCGCAGCTGGACGTACCAGTACGGCAGCGTCAGCATGACCGGCGGAACTTATAAAACCTCTTGATTAGCAATGAAGCTCAGCTAAGAGCCTTTCTGGTCTCCCCTCTCCCTCCGGGAGAGGGGCTGGGGGGTGAGGGACTCTCAACAAAGGGCTTCCTTCGCCGGGAAGTCCCTCATCCCAACCCTTCTCCCG
>JAUXYM010000067.1 GCA_030694365.1 Nevskia sp.
AACGAACTGCATGATGCCGACTCAATAATCAAAACATATTGATTCTGTTATTGATCCGGCTGCTGCCGCACTCGTCTGAGCAGACTGCCCTCGACTCGATCGTCGCGCCAGCGTTCAATATCAAGCAGCCGGATCAATAACTCGAGAATGCTTTAGTCCGGCAGGCTCAGCGTCACTCGCAAGCCACCGCCTTCGCGATTGCCGAGGGTGATCCGCCCGCCGTGCGCTTCGATGATCTCGCGCGCCAGCGCCAGGCCCAGGCCGGTGCCGCTGCGCTTGGTCGAATAGAACGGCAGCAAGGCATTGGCCAGCACCTGTTCGCTCATGCCCGGGCCGGCGTCGCGAACCTCGATGCGCCAGTCAACGCCGACCTTCTGCACCGACAGGCTGACCGCCTCGGCCGCGCTACCGGACTCGTGAGCGTTGCGCAGCAGATTGATCAGCACCTGCTCGAACTGGGCGCGATCGAAGCGGCCCTCGGCGTCCGGCACCGGGCCGTCGATCACGAACGGGCCGTGCTCCTGCAGCTTGTCGAGGAAGTCATGCCAGCCGACCTTTTCCAACCGAGGTGTCGGCAGCTTGGCGAACGTGGCATAGCCGTCAATGAAGCCGTGCAGGTGCCGGGCCCGTTCGCCGATCGACGCGAACACGCTCCCGACACGCGCCAGATCGCCGCGCCGCGCCAGTTCGGCCCCGGAATGGGCGAGCGAGGAAATCGGCGCCAGCGAATTGTTCAGCTCGTGGCTGATCAACCGGATGAGCTTCTTCCAGGTCGCCACTTCCTGGCGCGACAGCTCGCGGGTCATGCGCCGCAACAGCAGCAGGCGATGCGGCTGGCTGGCCAACCGGAAGACGCGGCCGGAGGCGTGATAGATCTCCTCGGCTCCGTCGATCTCGACACCGAACAGCGCGTCCTCGCCGCTGGCGACCGCCGTTCGCAGCGCCTCCGGGCAACCGGTGAGGATCGCCGTGAAGTCATGGCCGTTCATCACGCGGCCTTCATTGAACAGATGCCGCGCAGCGAGGTTCGCGTAGGCAACCCGGTTGCAGGCATCGGTCAGCACCAGCGCCACCGGCGTGTTCTGCACCACGGTATCGAGCAGCAACTCGCGCTGCACCAGGCCCTGGCGTTGCTCGCGCAAGGTACTGCCGAGCTGGTTATGGGCGGCGGTCAGATCGCCGAGTTCGTCGCGGCGATCGGTGGCCAGCGAAATGCTGAAATCGCCATCGCGATAGCTGTCGACGAGGCCAGTCAAACCGCGCAACAGCAGCGCCACCGGTTCGATCAGCCAGCGCGCCAGACCGAGCACGAACGGCAGGGCGATCAGCAGCGCAACGGCACCCGCGGTCCAGGAATCATCGAAGCCGCGGCCGAGCAGCACGCCAAGCGCAATACCAGCCGCAACGGCAAGCCCGAGCACCGCCGCGAGCTTGCCCTGCAGGGAATGGCGTCGCATCCGGTGCCGGAGATCAGACGCCAGCGTTGTTCAACATCAGCTGGACGATGCCCCACAAGCTCAGCACCAGGACCAGCGTCACCACGATTGCAACGGCGATGAACACGATCGGCTTGCCGGCCGAGAAATCGCGCACCCGGTTCTTCTCGCTCTGCACGCCGAAGAACGAAGCCAGTACGCTGAAGACGGTGTCGAGCAGGCCAGGTGGTTTGATCCCCGGCTTGATCGTCGGTGGTTTGTTGTCAGGCTCGGTCATCGCGCTCAGTAGTCCGCCAGCAGCTGGTTGGTCAGCAGGGCGTCCTCGGCGGACTTGGTCTTGATCTCCTCGGCGATGAACTTCTCCAGCTTGCCGCCGAGCAGAGGAATGCCGCAGCTGAGGTTCCAGTTGAAAGCATTGGTCGCGTTCGGCGTGCCGGACACTTTCATGTTGGCGCTGATCTTGATCGGCACGCCCTTGATCTCGATCTCCAGACGGCCGACGCCGCTGGCCAGATCCCAGGTGTCCTGCTGGATCACCGCGTTGTATTCGGCGAGGAACTTGCGCGCGAAGTCCGGCAGCGAGCTGGTGTCGGACTTCTGCTGCGAGCGATGCTTGATCCGGAACTTGTTGCCGGCGGTCTCGCATTCGAGGATCTCGAAATCCTTGACGCCGGCCAAGGTCGCGTACTTCTTGTCAAAGTACTTGCGGTCCGAATACATCTTCAGCGCCGATGCGGCCGGCTTGTTCAGGCGATGGCTGATTTCGAATTTCATGGGCGTCTCGACTCGTAAGGAATAGTGATGGCTCAGCAGCTGCGGTACTCAGACCGCTTCGTCAGCTATGCCCAGCGCCTTGAACAGCGGCGCCCGGGTTTTCAGCTCGGCATCGAGTGTGGCCAGCATGATGAACACGCCGGCCAGACGACGATGCAGGAACGCAATCTCGCGTGGCGGCACCCGGAAATAGCGCGACAGCGCATTGCGCGCCGCGATGTTGGCCACCCGCATCGGCAGCCGGCTCTGGCCCCAGCGATAGTCGCCGTTCGCGGTCAGCAGTTCCGGCGGCGTGGTTGGATCGTCCGGTGTATTGAATGGCTCGGTGATCAGCTCGCACATCTCGGCGAAGGCGTTCTGCACCTCGTCGGGAAAATTCGCCTGCATCATGCCGATGTCGACGGCACCCTTCAGCGTGCGCACGCGATCGTGCAGCGAAGCACCAGCAACCACATCGGCATAGGCATCAATGAAGCTGCGTTCGAACTCGCGGGTGGCACCGAAATCGAGCAGCACGATGCGATCATCGGCACCGCTCTTGTCATCGCCGAGCCGGAAACGGTAATTGCCGAAGTTCGGATCGCTCTGCACCAGCCCCCAGCCGAAGAATTCCTTCAGGAAGACATCGAAGAACGCGCCGCCGAGACGATTGCGCCGCGCCTGAGACAGCTCGCGCACGGTCCCATCGCGCACCGACACGCCCGATTCATAAGTCGTGGTCAGCACCGCGTCGGTCGAGTAATCGCGCAGCACCTGCGGCACCACGAAGCGCGGATCGTCAGCCAGACGGCGGCCGAATTCCTCGGTGAACGCGGCTTCGGCGCGATAGTCGACTTCGCGCTTGAGCATCTCGCGCACTTCGGAGAAGGTCGGCTCCAGATCGATCTCCTTCGGCGCCAGCCGGCTCATCGCCAGAATGCGCGACAAGGTGCGGATGTCGCTGTCGATCGAATCGGCAACGCCCGGATACTGGATCTTCACCACCAACTCCAGACCATCGGATTTGCGCCGCGCGCGATGCGCCTGACCCAGGCTGGCAGCGGCGATCGGCTCTTCGCTGATGTCGAGTTCCGCCAGGCGCTTGCGGCCCAGACGCTGCTCCAGCGCCGGGCCAACCAGCTTCCAGTCCACCGGCGGCGTGTCGTCCTGCAGGCTGGCCAGCACGTTGGTGGCTTCCTCGGGCAGGAAGTACTGGCCGAACAGCGACATCATCTGGCCGGCCTTCATGACGCTGCCCTTGAGCTTGCCGAGTTCGTCGGCGAGCACCTGCGCCTGCTTGCGATAGAACTCGCGGTTGGCGTCGCTCTTCTCGATCTCGCCGCGGAAGATGTTCATCAGCGAATGGGCGACGATCTTCGAGCCCGCGCCGAAGCCGAGCTTGGTCAGCGCGATGTTGCGCGCGAACGGGCTGGTCTTCAGCGACGACAGGCTGGCTTTCGGCTTGGCTGGCGGATCAGCATCCATGGATCAGGTGGAGGGTTCAGTGCGGACGAGCATTCATTCTAGCCTTCGGGCTTGATGGCCCTGGCGTCAGTGCCTTTAGCGGCTGTACTTGCTCTTGACCACAGCCGGCAGGAAGTCCTGATCGTCCATCTTGATGCCGTACTGGATCGCCGGCGATTCCGAGAACAGGCGCTCGGCGAAGTAGCTGCCGGCCTTCAGGTCGTAGGTGAGGCTCGGCACCGCGAACGCAGCCTGCACGTCATAGAGCGGCAGCAGATGGCCTTCCTGGAAGCGCCAGAGACGGCCGGCGGGATCGTAGTTTTCGACCAGCACGACATTCCAGCTGTCCTCGTCGACATAGAACAGCCGGCGGCCGAAACTGTGATTGTTGCCCGGCCGCAAGCTCGCCTCGACCACCCAGACCCGGTGCAACTCGTAGCGGGTGTCGGTCTGGTTGAAATGGCCCTTGGTCAGCAACTGCGCGTTCTTGTAGCGGCCATCGCTCAAGCGATAGGCGTTGTACGGAATCAGCAGCTCGTGCTTGCCGATGAGCTTCCAGACATAGCGGTCGAACGGGCCGTTGTACATGTCGATCATATCGATGAACTGGATCGCCTTGGTCTCCGGAAACGGTTGGTCGTAACCGATCGGCGGCACCCGGAACATCTTGCCGACATTGACCAGCAGTACCCAGATGCCGCGTGCGGTCTTCAGCGAGTTCGCGGTTTCGTGGAACAGCGCCACGAACTCCGGCGAGCCACCCGGCTTGGCGACGCTCAAGGTGCCGTAGGCGAGCATGTTGTCGCGGGTGACATCGCCCGGCTGGCTGATGTTGCCGTAGCGGAAAAGCACTCGGAACAGCACGTTGTTGAGGCTGCGGATGGCACCATCGGCAGTGACCACGGCCTGCTTGTAGTTGAGCTGCACGGCATCGCCGCGATAGCGCACGCGATGATTCCACAGCACTTCGACGCCGGTCTTCGGCTGCGGGAACGGGAAGCCGAGCTTCGCGCCCTCAAGCGAATCCGCCGCTGGCGCGCTGGCCTGGCCGTTGTTGTTCTTGGTCGCGTCGTAGATCGCCTGCGGGAAAGCCACCGTGCGCCGCGTCTCGAAGACCGGCATCGTGTAGTCCGGGTATTTCGCAAACAGCGCGCGATGGCCGTCCGACAGCTGGCCAGCATGACTGGCGAAATTCGAAGCGGTGATCGTGTACTTCGGCTTGTCGTTCGGGAACGGATCGACCAGCGTGCCGCCCGGCTTGAACGCTGCCGGCCATTGCGAGCGTGACAGTCCGCCAGTCCACGGCGGGATGGTGCCAGCAGCATTGCTGCCCTGCTCGGCACCGACCGGCGTCAAGCCGGCGCTGCCTGATGCGGCGACTGGCGAGGCTGCACCCGGTGTCGTCGGCACTCCGGCTGGCGCCTCGGCATCAGCGACATTGACCGGCCCGCCGAGCAGCCCAGTCGCCAGTTCCGGCGTGCCGTCATCGCGGCGTGACCGGCGCGTCGCCAGCGCGGTGATCGCCTGGTCGCGGGCGCGGCCGGAGTCCAGGTACTTGACCCATTGCTCGGCGAGCTTGCGGCTGGCCGGATATTGCGCGGCACCGCGGAACGCTTTCGCTGCCGCATCGACCTCGGCCTGCTGGTACAGCGCGATGCCCAGCGTCATGTAGGCCGGACCGGACTTGGTGCCGGTCGCGATCGCCTGCTGAAGTGCTGCAATCGCCAGCGGATATTCCTCGCGATCGAGATATAGCTGGCCGAGCTGCAGGTACAGATCGGAATTCGGCGCGACCTTCAGCGCATCGTTGAGTGCGGCGATCGACAAGGCCGATTCGCGCGAGGCGATCCACAGCCCGGCCAGGGTGCGCAGATTGGTCGCCGAGCGTGGCAGTTGCTGGCCGTCGAGCCAGCCCTTCATCAGCGAGCCAGCGGCATACGACGCGCCGATCTGCGCGGTCAGCCCGATCAGCTGCAGCCGCTGCTCCTCGTTGACGATATAGCCAAGCCGGCTCGCCACTTCCATGGCCGCCTGCGCCCGCGCACTGTTGCCGGCCTTCAGGTACAGCGCGCTGAGCCGGAACCAGTCGTCCTTGGCATTCGGCTGATCGCGCAGCACGGTCTCCAGCACTTTGGCCGCTTCGCCCTCATCGCCGGCGCCGACATAAGCCGCATACAGCGCGCGCCGCCATGAAATATCAGCGTTTGGCCGGGCCGCCACGCCCTTGGCCAGCGCCCCTGCCGCGTCCTTGTAGCGCTTCTGCTGCAGATAAGCCGCGCCGAGCGCCACCAGCTGCTCCGGCGGCAGCGGCTTGCCGGCCTTGTACAGCGGCTCGATGTTCTTCAGCACGCTGGACGGATCGCCGCTGCCGACTCGCAGCTTGCCGAGCGTGGCGCGCATCTGGTCCGCCGCCGGGCCGGACAAGGCACCGGTGGAGATCGCTTCATCGAGATACTTCGCGGCCTGCTCGTAGTCCTTGCGGCCGGCGGCCTGCCCGGCCAGCTCGCGCAGCAGCAGCGCTTTTGCGTACGGGTCGCTGGTCGACTTCAGCTGGGCGTTGAGATCCTGCGGCGCGCGCTCGCCTTCCGGCACCCTGGCCTGGCTGCGGTACTGAGCGGCACCGGCAACAGCAGCGATCAGCAGCAGACCGGCGGCCAGGATCGAGCGGATTGGCACCATTTCGATCAGCCCCGATCAGCGAAAGCGCGTGGTGAAACGCAGGACCAGCGGATTGACGGCAATCGAGATCAGCGCACCGGCCACCACCAGGCCCTGCGCCTGCTTCGGCACCAGCTCCAGGGTCAAGCCAAGCCCGATCAGGATGAAGCTGAACTCGCCGATCTGCGCCAGTGCCGCCGAGACGTTCAACGCCGTGCCATTCGGCCAGCCGAGCAGACGGACGATCGCGTAGGCCGCCACCGACTTGCCGATGACGATCACCACCACGACCGCCAGCAGCGACAGCGGCGCGGTCAGCACGATCATCGGATCGAACAGCATGCCGACGGAAACGAAGAACAGCGCCGCGAAGGCGTCCTGGAACGGCCGCAGTTCGTCCGCGGCGCGATGGCTGTGATCCGATTCGTTGACGACGATACCGGCGAAGAAGGCACCGAGCGCAAAGCTGACGCCGAACAGCTCGGCCGAAATGAACGCGACGCCCAGAGACAAGGTCACCGCGGCCAAGGTGAACAGTTCGGCCGAACCGCTTTTCTCGACTCGCGCCAGCAGCCACGGAAACACCCGCTTGCCGACCACCAGCATCAGCACGACGAACAGCGCGATCATCGCCAGAGTCATGCCCAGCGAGCGCAGCAGCGCGTTCAGATCCAGCGCCTCGCCTCTCAGCGGCCCGGCCAGCGCCGGCAGCAGCACCAGCGCCAGCACCCTCACCAGATCCTCGACGATCAGCCAGCCGATGGCGATCTGGCCATCTTCCGATTGCAGCATGCCGCGCGCTTCCAGCGCCTTCAGCAGCACCACGGTACTGGCCACGGACAGCGCCAGCCCGAGCACGATGCCGCCGCCCAAGGTCCAGCCCCAGAACTCCGCAAGGCCAATGCCCATCGCGGTGGCCAGCGCGATTTGCGCGATGGCACCCGGCACGGCGATGCGCCGTACGCGCATCAGATCGCGAATCGAGAAATGCAGGCCAACGCCGAACATCAGCAGGATCACGCCGATCTCGGCGAGCTGTGGCGCGATGGTCGAATCGACGATCAATCCCGGTGTGAACGGCCCCACCGCAACGCCAGCGACCAGATAGCCGATCAGCGGCGGCAGGCCGAGGCGAAACGCGATGAAGCCGCCAACGAAGGCGAAGCCGAGGCCGATCGCCAGGGTTTCGATCAGCGCTTCGTCATGGGCGTCACCCGCGGCGAAAGCGGCCAACGGCAACGCGGATAACGGCAGTGGCAGGTAGCGGCTCAGTTTCATGGATTGTTGTAGTTGTAGACACAGTCCGCCGGATCCATCTCGACTCGTTGTTTCACTTCGGCCGCCGTATTGCCGCCTTTGGGATAGATCCAGTTGCTGACGCTTTCAATCGCCGCTGCTTCAAAGACGCCTCTGGGACTGGCATCGACGATCCGCACGTTCTCGACCTGACCCTGCGGCGTGACCACGAACAGCACTTCGACCCAGCCGCTCAGCTTTTGCTTGCAGGCCCAGGGCGGCATCTGCGGCCGTGCGGTCGACAGCGGCACCAGCTCGCGGCCCCTGAAACTGCCGTCGCCACGACCTCCGCCACCACCCTTGCCATTGCCGTTGCCCCCCCCGCCGGCGAAGCCGCCGAAGGTGCCGGAATTGCCGAGCCCCATGCCGAGGCCGAGATTGGTGTCACCAACGCCGATGTTGGCGATCGCGACCGTGGGCGCGACGATCGGGATCGATGGCCCAGCGATCACCGGCAGGTTCGGCCGCGCCAGCGACGGCGGCGCATCGGGCGGCGGCGGTGGCGACAGTTCCGGCAGCTTGGCTGCCGCATCGTCCGGCTCCGGGGGCTTCTGTTCCTCGGCCTTGACGATCTGCGATACCGGCAACGATTCATCACCGGGCGGCCCATCGAGATGAGGCGACAGGATCATCCAGCGCATCATCACCACCATCAGCAGCACCAGCAGTGCCGCCAGCGGGGCGAGCAGCAGCCAGCGCAGGCCGCTGCGGCGCGCCGGCATCAGCACAGGACTGTCGGCGACGGCCGCCATCTCAGGGCGTGCTGACCGGCGCCGCGGAGATCGCGACATCGATGGCACCAGCCAGGCGCGCCTGATCCATCGCTTCGACGACCAGCCCGGCACGGGCATCGCGATCGGCCTGGATCACCACCGGCGATTTCGGCTTCTGGGCGCGCAGGCGTTCGATCGTCGCGCGCAGCAGACGGATATCGACCCGGCCGCGATCGACGAAGATTTCACCTGCAGCCGAGATGCCGACGAAGATCGCCGAGTTGTCGAGCTTCACTGCGGTGGCGGCGCTCGGCCGGTTGATCTTCAGGCCGGATTCGCTGACGAAGGCTGCGCTGATGATGAAAAAGATCAGCAGGTTCAGGAAGAAATCGAGCATCGGCGCGAGGTCGATGTGGGTGTCTTCGCGGGCCTGGGAATGGCGGCGGACTTTCATTCGGTCACAAACCTGTCCGGCAGGCGATCGGTTTCCCAACGCACCCGCGCGGCGAGCCGCACCGAGAAGAACAGGCCGAGCAGGCTGACGATCAGGCCGGCCAGCGTTGCGACCATCGCGTGCGACACGCCGTAGGCCATCGCCCGGACATCGGCCTGGCCCGCCGCGGTCATCGCATCGAACACTTCGAGCATCCCGGCGACGGTGCCGAGCAGGCCCAGCAACGGCGCCAGCGGCACCATCACCTTGATCAGCGGCAGGGTCGCGCTCATGCCGATCTTCAGCTCGGACAGCAGCTGCTCGCGGATCCGCTGCGCAGTCCACGAACGGCGCTCGCTGCGGCCTGTCCACTCGGCTTTCTTCTCGGCGAGCCGCGATGGATGGATGCGCTTCAGATACCAGTAGCGCTCGAGGATCAGCAGCCACATCGCCAGTGACGCAGCCAGGATCACCTGCACCACCCAACCACCGAGGCGCAGGAAATCCTCCCAGGAATCGCGCGGCAGCTCGTAGACCAGGTGCAGCATCTCGTTCATGGCGCAGCCCCTTCGGCCCCATCGGCACGCGCTTCGAGACGACGCGCCAGCAGGCCAGCGGCCTGCTCGTCGAGCACCTGCACCAGCACCCGCGAACGGGCGCCGAGCACGCTGTTGATGAACAGGATCGGGATCGCGATCAACAGGCCGAGCACGGTCGCGATCATCGCCTGCGAGATGCCGCCGGCCATCACCTTGGGATCTCCGGCACCGACTTCGGTGATCACCTGGAAAGTGATGATCATGCCGGTGACGGTGCCGACCAGACCCAGCAGCGGGCCTGCCGCGACGATCATGCTCAGGAAGCTCTGGAAGCGCTCGATGCGCGGCAGTTCGCGCAGCACCGCTTCGGAGACGCGGGTTTCCAGCACTTCCGGATCGTGGGCGCGGTCATCGTCCTTCAGGCAGGCGAGCACGCGGCCAAGCGGATTGTCCGACTGCGGTACCTCGATGTTGACGAGCTGGCGGCTCATGCGGCCGCCGACGATCGCCAGATACCAGAGCTGATACAGCGCCAGGCCGACGCCGACCAGGCCGAGCAGGATGATCACGTAACCGACCGCGCCGCCCTGATGGATGCGCTCGATCACGTCGGGCCTGAGTGCGGCGAGCCGCAGCAGATTGCCGCGCGTCGGATCGATCGCCACCGGCAGCCAGCCGTCTTCGGCCTTGGCTTCCTCCAGGGCATGCGCCGGGCCGCTGGCCTGCTCGGAGCGCTGCGGTGTCACCAGCCCGCCACCGGGCTGGGCGACCAGATACTTGCCGTCGTGAATCGCGCCGAAGGTGCCGATACGGGTCACCGTCTGCCTGGTCCTCAGACCATCGATCGCCGTGACTTCCGCCGGGAAGCGCACGACCTTGCCGTTCTCGCTGATCTCCTGCATCAGCAGGAACCAGAAATCCTCCAGCTGCTGATTGCTCGGCAAGCGGTTCGGATCAGCCAGCTGATCAAGCGCTTTCAGCCGTTCCGGAAACTGTGCGGTGACATAGGAATCCGCCGCCGCGGCCCGGAACTGCGCAGCCGCTTCCCGTACCGCTGCATAAACCTGACCGAGATCGCCGCTGCTGGCCGTCAGCTGCGCCTTGTAATCAGTGATCGCTTTCTGAGCGCCTTCGTAACGGCTGCGCACCGCAGCCGCCTTGCCTTCGGCGACACGCAACTCGGCCTCTGCCTGCGCGAGCTGCGCCTGCTGATCGGCCTTGTTGCGCAGGAAGCGCGCTTCGCGCTCCTGATTGATCTTGGCGTTCTGGGCGCTCGATTCGCGGATCGACTTCAGCAGATCGTCGATCGCGGCGGGTTGCTGGGCGTGGGCGGCACCGATGCTGCCGAACAGCAGTGCGAGGATCAGGACGCGCAAGCTCATGGCTTGTCTCCCTGCGCAGCCGCCCGTGGTGCCGGCACCGGCAGCTTCACGACCAGCGGTGCCGCCGTTTCACGAGCGATGCGCAAGGCTTCGCGGATCTCGCCGCGATGCTGTTCCGGCAAAGCCACCCACTGCTTCTTCGCCGGATCCCAGTGCAGCGCTTCGCGGCCATCGAGCGTCAGGCCGTACAGCGCGGTGCGGCCCACGCGCAGCACGTCGATCAGCTTCTTGTCGCTGCCTTCGCTCAGTTCCATGCGCTCGGCGCCGAACACGCGGCCGTAATCGCCTTCGATGCGATAGGCCTCGACGACCCGACGATACTTCTCCGCCTGGGTCACTGCCGGATCGGTCATCAACTGCTTGAGCGAAGCGATGCGATCGCGGCGCTCGGCCTGCAGGAATGGCAGATCGAGGGCGATGAACTTGTCGAGGCTGTTGATCATCTTCAGCAACAGCGGCGTCAGATCGCGGGTGTTGGTGGCGAGATCGCGAGCCTGCGCGGCGAGCGCTGCGCGCTCTGCTTCCTGGGTCGCCAGCAGCGGTTCGATCTGCTCGGCGTAGACCTTCAACTGCTGCGCCTGCCAGATCGCCGCGCGATAGCGCTCAAGCATGTTGCGGGTCTGGTCATCGAGCGCATCAATGCGCGTCTGCGCGGCTTTCGCCGCCTGGTTCGCCTGCACAGTGGCGGCAACAGCCGGCGAGCCGCCTTGCGCCCCAACCGGACCACTAAACGGCCCGCTGACGAGGCTCAAGAAGAATGCGGCGAATCGAAGTCTGGACATCGTCATCTCGTCAGTAGCCGCTGACCAGTTTGGTCGTGTAGCGATTGAGAAAAGCCGGCAACAATTTGTTGGCCAGCGCCAGTCCTTTAGTCTGCAGGCCGGGATACCAATGGGTATGCGCCAGACTTCTGGACTGCGACACCTGCCAGACCTTGGCGGCAATGTCCTCGGCCTTCAGGTTCACGCCTAGCCGGGTGATCGACTTGGGCGGTGCAGCCACGTCATTGACCATCGGCGTCGCGACGAACAGCGGCAACAGGTCCATCACGCGGATGCCGTACTGCGCCCATTCGATGCTCAAGGCTTCGGTCAGACCCTTGACCGCAAACTTGGTTGCGCCGTAGCTCGCGAAGCCCGGCGCGCCATGGATCGCCGAGGCCGAAGCCATGTTGATCAGGCAGGCACCCGGCGTCTGCCGCAGATACGGCAAGGCCGCATGCGCACCGTTAATGACGCCCTTCAGATTGACGTCGACGATCAGGTGATGACGAGCCACCGGAATCTCCGCGAAATCCCCGGTGGTCAGGATGCCGGCGCAGTTGAACATCACATCGAGCCGGTCGCTGCGGGCGAAGAAGCGTTCCAGTGCGGCAGCAACGGCGGCAGCATCGGTGACGTCCAGCACTTCGGCGATTGCGTGGTCAGCGCCAAGCTGATCACGCAGGGCTTCAACAGCACCGCCGGCCAGATCGTAAAGACCCACGAACCAACCCTTGGCCGCATACAACTCGGCCGTGGCGCGGCCAATGCCGGCCGCCGCACCGGTAATGAAGATTGCTGATCGCCTCATCGCACGCGCCTGTATTTGATGGATCTTATTGGGCCCTGCAGCCCCGGCCCGGTAATCTAACCCGCTTGTGGTTTATTGTCTGGAGAAGATCATGGCTGACACTCACCCTCCCGCCTTCCTGGCGCTGGTCGACGACGCAAAAACCCGCATCAAGGAAATTCACGCCCGTGACCTTGCCGCCACGCTGGCCGCCAACCCGGCCGCCAAGTTCATCGACGTCCGCGAAGAAAGCGAATACGCCGCCGGCCACGTCAGCAACGCCGAGTGGCTCGGCAAGGGCGTGATCGAACGCGACATCGAAGCCCGCCATCCGGACAAGGCCGAGCCGCTCTATCTGTACTGCGGCGGCGGCTTCCGCTCGGCACTCGCCGCCGACAACCTGCAGAAGATGGGCTACACCCAGGTCTGGTCGATCGACGGCGGCTGGCGCAGCCTGAAAGACCTGATGCCGACGACTAACTGAAACACTATCGAAATCGGTCTTCGAGGTAGCGAGCATCGCCCGCTGGAGACCAAGGTTTTCGATGCGTTCGACTGGGACGGCTAAGCCTCATTGCCATCTCCGAACAGCTTCAGCAACGGTGCGAAGTCACGCACATCCGCTGCTCTCAAGGCTTTTATGTAGGCGACGCGATGTGCACCTGCGGCTTGCAGGTTCTGAATCGCGTTGCGGCCCTCCCAGACTATGGACGGCTGCTCCAGCCGGAAACGCAGCAGGGCGTCGGTCATGATTCGCGAATGCCGCCCATTGCCATTGGGAAACGGGTGGATCTGCACCAGCCGATGATGGAAACGCAGAGCCAGTTCCAGGGGCGGATAGACCGCGTGATCGGCCTGGTAGCGAGTGTTGTCCAGCAGGCCGCGCAGAGCCATTGCGATCTGATGCGGCGCCACGCCGATGTTCTTCTCCGTACTGCGAAAGCGCCCTGCCCAGCGCCATACCTCGCCGAACAGGTGCTTGTGAAGCGCCAGCGCGAAAGTCTCGGTCAACACATCCGGCTTCTTCTGTCGGTTCAGCCAGCGCTGGCCCTCGACGATGTTGGCCTGCTCCATTCGATCGAGTTCGGCACGGGTTTCGATATGAGGGAAGCGCAAGCCTTCGCGCTCGTCTTCTTCGAGCGGCGTCGCGCCGTCCGGCTCAGCCGCGCTGTTCGTCACGAGCCGGTGCCCAGAGATCGCGGGGCAGATCGCGCAGCAGCTGATCCTTGAGCCGCTGCACCTCGCGTTCGGACTCGGCACCACCGAGTTGCTGAGCCTCCAGAGCCATGTGCACTGCGGCGTCTTTGACCATCCGCCGCGCCACTCGCTCGGCCTGAGCTTCAACCACGGCGGCCATGGTCACGGTTTCGTCGCTGCGATCGGATGCCACGGGCACGATGGCATAGACGAAGCGACAGTTCATCGCGGAGGCCGCGTCCTGCATGGACTTGAGGCTGATGCGACCTTCCCGCTCAGAGCGTTCCAGATTAGCGGCTAGCGTGCGCGTGCCGCCCAGACGCGCACTCAGCGCCGCGCCGCTCATGCCCAGGGCCAGACGCGCGGTCTTGATCCAGCCCAGTTTCGGCGGCCGCAAGCCGGCCTGGCCGGCAGCGGCATCAAGCGGTTGCCGGGTCTGGTCACGCAGGATCTGGCGGTGGTTACGGCTCATGAATGTTCAAGCTCAGCTGAACTTTCAGTCGTTTATGTTTTTCCATAACAAAGCATTTGTCAATTATCGTCTAGCTTTAACAAGACATTGTGGCAATTTCCCGTCCACCTTGAGCGCGCAGGTACCGCGACACGATTCATTCGCGAACACACTCCAGCCTGCAGCCACAAAAAAGCCTCAAACCCTTGCAGGAATGAGGCTTTTGAACTTCTCGAAACGTTCGAATGGTAGAGGCGGGATCGAACCGCCGACCTCAGCATTATGAGAGCGAGGTTGGACGTTCGAATTATTTAAACTAATCAGCTGCTTGCGGCGCTTGCCCAATCGCGCTGTGCCTGATTTGTGACATGGAAGCGATATCTTGCCGGCATCTCGAGATGCCCAGTACCACTTCGTACCAGCGCCAGACGGCGGCTGGCCATCTATATCACTAAGCGATATATTCTGACCGTGAGACGCGTATTCAAAACCAAGGCGTTCGCCAGCCAGACCAAGAAATCCGGCTTGACCGATGCCGCGCTGTGCCAGGCCGTCAGTGAGATGCAGGCAGGACTCGTTGGTGCTGACTTGGGCGGCGGGGTGGTCAAGAAGCGGGTCGCCTTGCCCGGAAGGGGCAAGAGCGGCGGCGCTCGAACCTTGCTGGCAACGAATCGGGGCAGTCGCTGGTTCTTCGTTTTCGGGTTTGCCAAGAACGAGCGCAGCAACGTTTCGGACATCGAGCTTGAAGCCTTGAAGATGTTGGCGCATGACCTGCTGTCGCTGAACGACAGCAATCTCGACCAGGCTGTTCTGGGCGGGCAATTGATGGAGATCTGCAATGACTGACAAGACCAAGCCGAAAGCCCGTAGCCGCATCCTTGATACCGTACACGCCACGGCCGTCGATCTTCACGCGGCCGGCCTGATTGACCTTCGGCGGATGCGGGAGTTCGACGCACTCTGCCTGCCGCCGGTGCCGACGTATACGCCGGCCAACATCAAGTCGATCCGTGCAAAGCACAACCTGAGCCAGGCAGTGATGGCGGCGGCGTTGAACGCCAGTCTGTCAACGGTGCGGCAATGGGAGATCGGCCACAAAAAGCCGAGTGGTCCGGCTGCTAAGCTCCTTAGCGTTCTTGATCGAAAAGGGCTTGATGCATTGATATGAATGTATCCGGAGTGTTTGGCCGAAAAGATTTCAAGTTGATCATCTGTCTACCAGTGCAGCTATCCAGGTTTTGCAGCATTTATTCGGCAGTTAAATGGCCTATATTCTTGAAAATAAGTAAGATTTTTCTTGATTCTGTCAGCTTATTGTGCACTTCGACTCTCTTTTAAATTCTGTAGATTTGTTAATCTCTATGGAATATCCATAAATATATTAAGAGAATAAAATATGAATGAAATCGATGAGCAGCAATCAATCGAGATTGATGATGAGATTAAGCTCGCGCTTGAAGCAGGTGTGGAAGACGAGAGCGCAGAGGAGTCAACGAGCCTAAGCTTCAGTATTACTAGTTATGGTGCTGACTATCCTGTCGATACACTCGTCAAGAGAATGAAAGGGGAAAATTTTTTTATCCCTAAGTTCCAGCGCAATTTCGTCTGGTCCCAGCGGCATGCCTCACGATTTATTGAGTCTCTTTTGATGGGGCTTCCTGTGCCGGGAATATTCTTATATAAAGAAGCCGGTACGAATAAGCACCTTGTTGTACGAATAAGCACCTTGTTGAACCAAGCCGCTACGCGGCAGCAGTGCTGACCGAGTAAGCCGCTGTCCGAAAGGCGACCTTTCTGGGGCACACCCATTTCCGGGTGTGATCCAGCGGAGAGATCGCATGCACGCATCGGAGCAGTCCCGGTTT
>JAUXYM010000068.1 GCA_030694365.1 Nevskia sp.
AACGAACTGCATGATGCCGACTCAATAATCAAAACATATTGATTCTGTTATTGATCCGGCTGCTGCCGCACTCGTCTGAGCAGACTGCCCTCGACTCGATCGTCGCGCCAGCGTTCAATATCAAGCAGCCGGATCAATAACGGCCGAGACGAATCGAACAAGCGGTAAACTGCCGGTTCCGACGACACCCGAGCAAACCCCTGGAGGGGTAGCGATTCGATGAAGAAAGTCTGCATCAGCGGCAGCGGCCTGTTCACCCCGGCCGAGTCTGTATCGAACGACGAGCTGGTGGTCGCGTTCAATGCCTATGTCGAAAGCTACAACACCGAGCACGCCGACGCGATCGCTGCCGGCGCGGTTGCGGCGCTGGTGCCGTCGTCTAGCGAATTCATCTTCAAGGCCTCCGGCATCAAGGCGCGCTACACGGTCGACAAGGCCGGCGTCATCGATCCCGAAATCATGCATCCGCAGATTCGCGTTCGCGGCAACGACGAGCCCTCGCTGATGGTCGAGATGGGTCTGGTCGCGGCGAAGCAGGCGCTGGTCAATGCCGGGCGGACGGCAGCCGATATCGACGCGATCCTGGTTGCCTGCTCGAACCTGCAGCGCCCGTATCCGGCGATGGCGGTGGAGCTGCAGCACTTCCTCGGCGCCGGCGGTTATGGCTACGACATGAATGTCGCCTGCGCCTCGGCAGCGTTTGGCGTGCAGACGGCGGTCGACGCGGTCAGCCGCGGCTCGGCGCGCGCGGCGCTGGTGGTCAGCCCGGAAATCTGCACGGGCCACCTGAACTTCCGCAATCGCGACTGCCATTTCATTTTTGGCGACGCTGCCACCGCGCTGGTCGTCGAGCCGCTGGAAACGGCGATCGGCGAACATCGCTTCGAAGTGCTCGGCACCCGGCTGCAGACCCAGTTCTCGAACAATATCCGCAACAACTTCGGCTTCCTGAACCGTTCCGAAGCACCGTCCCGGCCGTGGAACGATGTGCTGTTCACCCAGGAAGGCCGCAAGGTGTTCAAGGAAGTGGTGCCGATGGTCGCCGAGCTGCTGGTTTCGCATCTGACCGATCTCGGCATCGCGCCGAACTCGGTCAAGCGCTTCTGGCTGCACCAGGCCAACCTGAGCATGAATCAACTGATCGCCAGGAAGGTGCTCGGCCGCGAGCCGAGCCTCGAGGAAGCGCCGATCATCCTCGACGAATACGCGAATACCTCCTCGGCCGGTTCGGTGATCGCCTTCCACAAGTACCACGCGGACCTGAAGCCGGGCGATGTCGGCGTGCTCTGCGCGTTCGGCGCCGGCTATTCGGCGGGCAGCGTCGTCGTTCGCAAGCTCTGAAACCTCTTCCGCAGACGTAAAACCCGGTTCCTGATGCCTTTTTCTTCGATTGTCAAACCGCTGTCACATATTGCTTCCAGCATGTTATGTGACGTTTAATCGAAGGATGGGGATGCAAAACAAGAAGATTCTGGTGGTCGAGGATGAAGCCTCGATCCGAGACATGCTCCGCTTCGCGCTGGAGCGTGGTGATTTCCGGGTCAGCGTCGCTCAGGATGTGCCCAGTGCACGTCTTCGCATCGCCGAAGAACGCCCTGATCTGATCCTGCTCGACTGGATGATGCCCGGCGTATCCGGCGTCGAATATGCCCGCGAGCTGAAGTCGGCAGCGCAGACCAAGGACCTGCCGGTGATCATGGTCACCGCGCGCGCCGAGGAAGAAGACAAGATCCGCGGCCTGAACATCGGTTGCGACGATTATGTGTCGAAGCCGTTCTCGTTCCCGGAACTGATCGCCCGCATCAATGCGGTGATGCGCCGGAGCATGCCCGGGGGCGAAGAAGAGCGTCTGGCCGTGGCCGGCTTGCAGGTCGATGCCGCCAGCCAGCGGGTCACGGCGAAAGGCGAGCCGGTGAAACTGGGGCCGACCGAATATCGCCTGCTGCATTTCTTCATCAGCCATCCGGAACGCCTCTACACCCGCGATCAGGTGCTCGATCGGGTCTGGGGCCGGAGCGTCTATGTCGAGGAACGCACGGTCGATGTCCATATCCGTCGCCTGCGCAAGGCGCTGGAACCGCATGGCTACGACGGTATGATCCAGACCGTGCGCGGCACCGGTTACCGGTTTTCGGAACAGGTATGACGGTGTCCAGGGCCTGGCTTCCCAGCCCTGAGTTGCTGCGCGAGCTGTTCTACACCGCACTGAAGATCGGCGCTGCCGGTCTGCTGGGTTCGTTTGTCGGTCTCGGCTGGCAGGCGGTGGTGCTGGCGCTGACGGTCTGCCTGATGACCCATCTGCGCTACCTGGTCCGGCTGCGAATCTGGTTCGCCAGCCCGAAGCAGGCCGAGCTACCGCTTGCCGGCGGCACCTGGGGCGAGGTGTTCGACGGCCTGCTGAACCTGCAGAAGCGCAACCGCAAGCGCAAGCGTCGCCTGGCGGCGATCCTGTCCGAGTTCCAGGCGTCCACCGAAGCGCTGCCGGATGGCGCCGTCGTACTTGGTTTGTCCGGCGAAATCGTCTGGTTCAATCCGGCGGCGCAGGCGCTGCTCGGCCTGCGCGTGCAGCAGGACGTCGGTCTGCGGATCGCCAATCTGGTTCGCAAGCCAGCGTTCACCGAATATTTTTCGCGTGATGACTACAGCGGCGAAGTCGAGTGCGAATCGCCGGTCAATAGCGGCACGATGCTGTCATTCCGGATCATTCCCTACGGCAACGGCCAGCGCCTGATGATCGTCCGCGATGTCTCCGATGTCCGGCGTCTGGAAACCGCGCGCCGCGATTTCGTCGCCAATGCTTCCCATGAGTTGCGCACACCGCTGACCGTGCTGCGCGGCTATCTCGATGTCATGGAACCGGACTGCCATACCGGCGGCTCGTTGTTCGAATGGCGCACACCGATCGCCGAAATGCGTGCCCAGGCTACCCGCATGGAAGCGCTGATCGGCGATCTGCTGAAGCTGGCGCGGCTGGAGTCGGATCTGATCAATACCCGGCAGGACGTGCTCGATGTGCCGCGGATGCTGGCCCGGGTCGAACAGGAAGCGCGCAGCCTGTCCCAGGGGCGGCATCGCATCGAGTTCGAGATCCAGCCCGCTTTGCGTCTCTATGGCCGCGAGGCGGAGACGCAGAGCATCTTCACCAACCTGGTATCGAACGCGGTTCATTACACGCCGGAGAAGGGGATCATCAGCGTGCGCTGGGCCGGTGACGATCAGGGCGCACAGTTTCGGGTCGCCGATACCGGCATCGGTATCGAGGAGAAAGACTTGCCGCGAATCACCGAGCGCTTCTATCGCGTCGATATCGGCCGTTCGCGCGCCAGCGGCGGCACCGGGCTGGGCTTGTCGATCGTCAAGCATGCGATCGAGCATCTGGAAGGGCGGATGACCATCGACAGCGAAGTCGGCGTCGGCAGCACCTTCACCTGCCACTTCCCCTTGCACCGCATCCATGACGCGGCCAGCCGCCAGGAATTGCGAAACAGCATCGGCTGACGCATTTCCGTGATCCGGTGGTCATCTCAAGATCGTCGACCTGGAACGTCAAATTTGGTTTTCACCCGAGTTGTCGCGATGACGACGCAGTGCAGTCGTTAATGCGATCGAAGGTGCCGGGTGCAAGCCTGGCGGGAACGATTCCGTCACCCCGTTGACACGTGTGATGTTCAATCTGGACAACGGTTACAGCGACGTCAGCGACGACCACACGCAGTCCTACAACGTCCGCATGCAGATCGCGTTCCGAAATCGGTTGCAGCGAGAGGTCATGACGGCGGCGGTACCCGGGTTCCGCCACCGTCTGCGAGCTTGCCGGCAGCCGTTCGCGGGGCGTCGGGTCCTCGTTCGGCGCAATGCCCGTTAGACTGCACGCAGGCAACACCTTCGAATCCGGACCCTCACCACGCCCATGAACACGCCTTCCTACAAATCGCACATCTCCAGCCAGTACAACTCCGAACTGGAGGATGTCCGCCAGCGGGTACTGGCGATGGGGGGGCTCGTCGAGCAGCAGATCGTCGACGCCACTCGCGCGCTGATCGAAGCCGATGGCGCGCTCGGCGACGAGGTGAGGCGCAACGATATCCGCGTCAATCAGCTCGAAGTTCAGATCGACGAGGAGTGCAGCGGTATTCTTGCGCGCCGCCAGCCGACGGCCGGCGATCTGCGCCTGGTCTACGCCGTGATCAAGACCATCACCGATCTCGAACGAATCGGCGATGAAGCCTCGAAGATCGCCCGCATGGCGATCGATCTGGGTCAGCACGAGCGCTCGCCGGCACCGCTGGTCGAGGTCGGCCACCTGTCGCGTCATGTCTCGCAGATGGTCCGTGATGCACTCGATGCCTTCGCGCGCATGGATGTCGACGCGGCACTCGCCGTGGCCCAGGAAGATGTTGCGGTGGACCGCGAATACGAAGCGCTGCTGCGCCAGTGCATCACCTTCATGATGGAAGACCCGCGCACCATCCGCCGGGTGCTCGACGTGATCTGGTCGGTGCGCGCGCTGGAGCGGATCGGTGATCACGCCCGCAACATCGCCGAATACGTCATCTATTTCGTCAAGGGCAAGGACGTTCGCCACCTGGGTCTTGAAGCGATGGAACGCGAGGCGCGTAGCTGAGTCGGGAGCCTGGCGATAGCGCTAGGCGACAACGGCGATCCGGCAGGAAAGCCGTTACCATTCGCGGGTAGGGCCTTGTTAGCCATTACTTTGATCGCTGCGGCGGAGGTCGTTTTTGCCCAGTGCAACGAGCGAGGAGCGGCCAATGGTTGTTCCATTGGTGCGCCGAGCAAGGCAGCAATGGGCAAAAACGATCCCGCCCCGAAGGGTTGCGGTCAAAAAACCGCCGGGACTTCGTTGCGAACCTTGACCATAGGTAGGCTATGGCCTGCGGTTCGCGCCTCGCCCGGCGGCCGAGGGAGACTATTTGGGACCTGCACCGCAGCGACCAAAGTAATGGCTAACAGGCCCTGATGATTCGCATCAAATCCCCGCTCCTGCGCTGGCTGTTGATCGGCCTCGCGATCTCGTTCAGCGTCGGCCTGCTCGGGCTTTCGTTGTGGCTGGTCCGTCTCGATCAGGACGTGCGTGCCCGCTATGCCGGCGTGCGCTGGGTGCTGCCGGCCCAGGTCTATGCCTCGCCACTGGAGCTGTATCCGGGCGCGCGGATCACCGTCACCGAACTCCGGCGCGAGCTTGAACGGCTCGGCTATCGGGCCAGCGACGAGCTGACCGGGCCGGGTACCTTCGCGCTGGCCGGCAGCGAGCTGCGCATCGACACCCGGGCGTTCGCATTCTGGGATGGCGTCCAGCCGGAGATGCGTCTGGCGATCAAGAGCGATGCCTCCGGCCTCAGCGCCATACGAGCGATGGGCAGCGATGCCGCGATCGACCTGCTGCGGCTGGATCCGATGCTGATCGGCAGCATCTACCCGAGCCACAGCGGCGAGGACCGGGTGCTGGTCAAGCTGTCCGAAGTGCCGCCGTTGCTGCCGGCGACCTTGATCAGAGTCGAGGATCGCGCCTTCGCCGATCACTTCGGCATCAGCCCGAAAGGCATCCTGCGGGCGGCGGTCAGCAACCTGTTCAGCGGCCGAGGCCGGAAGCAGGGCGGCTCGACCCTGACCCAGCAGCTGATCAAGAACCTGTTTCTGTCCAACGAACAGAGCTACGGCCGCAAGATCAACGAAGCCCTGATGGCGATCCTGCTCGAACGCCATGTCTCGAAAGACGACATTCTCGAGGCCTATCTGAACGAAGTCTGGCTCGGTCAGGACGGTTCCCGCGCGATTCACGGCTTCGGTCTGGCCAGCCAGTTCTACTTCAACAAGCCGCTCAACGAACTGCGTCCGGCCGAGATCGCGCTGCTGGTCGGCATTGCCAAGGGGCCGACGGTCTACAACCCGCGCAAATCCCCCGAACGGGTCAAGAATCGTCGCGACCTGGTGCTGCAATTGATGGAAGACGGCGGGCTGATTCGCGATGACGAGCGCGAAGCCGAAGCGCTGATGCCGCTCGGGGTGTTGAACAGCGTTACCGGCGGTGTCGAGCGCTATCCGGCGTTCATCGATCTGGTGCGTCGTCAGATCAAGGGCCTGTATCGCGAGGAAGACTTGGGCAGCGAAGGCCTGCGCATCTTCACCACGCTCGATCCGCGCGCCCAGGAACGGCTGGAAGCGCGAATCATTGCCGACCTGCCGGATCTCGAAAAGAATCGCCAGCTGAAGCCGGGCAGCTTGCAGGCAGCCGGCGTGGTCACCAGCGTCGAAGGCGGCGAAGTGCTGGCGATGGTCGGCGATCGCAATGTCCGCTACCCCGGTTTCAACCGCGCGCTCGATTCCCGGCGGCCGATCGGCTCGCTGGCCAAGCCTTTCGTCTATCTGGCGGCGCTGGCCGATCCGAGCCGCTACAACCTGTACAGCTCGATCGCCGACGAGCCGATCGATCTGAAAATGCCGAACGGCAGCCACTGGGCACCGAAGAACTACGATCACAAGCTGCACGGCAATGTGCCGTTGCACGTGGCACTGGCCAAGAGCTACAACCTGCCGACGGTGCGCATCGGCCTCGACATCGGTGTCGACCGCGTGCATGACCTGATCGAAGCGGCCGGCCTGCAAGGCCCGCCGCGGCTGCCGTCGATGTTTCTCGGGGCGATCGATGCCTCGCCGCTCGATGTTGCGCAGATCTATTCGACGCTCGCTGCCAGCGGCTATCTGACGCCGCTGCTGGCGATCCGCGAAGTGATGACCAAGGAAGGCCAGCCGCTGTCGCGCTACAGCTTCCAGCTCAAGCAGACCTTGCCCGAAGGGCCGGTGTATCTGACCACCTGGGCGATGCAGAAAGTCATCGAATTCGGCACCGGGCGCTGGGCGGTGTCGGTACTGCCGGCCGGCCAGAAGTTCGCCGGCAAGACCGGCACCACCGATGACGCCCGCGATTCCTGGTTCGCCGGCTTCGGCAGTGATCGCGTCGCCGTAGTCTGGGTCGGCCGTGACGACAACAAGCCGGTCGGCCTCGACGGCGCCGCCGGTGCGTTGCGCATCTGGGGCCGGCTGATGCGCGATCTCGATGCGCGCGGCATCGATCTGACGCCGCCGGCCGGCGTTGAAGAGGCGCAGATCGACCCGGTCAGCGGCCTGCTCGCCGACGCAGGCTGCGCCGCCCAGGTGACGGTGCCGTTCCTCAGCGGCGCGCTGCCGAAGGATTACGCGCCCTGCGCGAATGCGGGACAATCCTCGCCACTGGAATGGCTGAAAGACATCTTCCGATGACCCCGTTTTCGAATCTTGCGGCGGCCGGCAAGCGGTGCCTGCCGTGTTTGCCCGTTGCGCTGCTGATCACCCTGCTGCTCGCCGCCTGCGTGGCGCAACCGACGGTGCCGACACGTTCGGAACCTTCGCAGCAGACCCAGCCACCAGCGCTGCCACCGACGACGGCACCAGCACCGGCCACGACCCTCCCGCCGCTGCAGCCGGCCCCGCCTCCGAGCCATCCGCTGCCGTCGGCCGAAAGTTTTCCGAAGACGCTGGCCGCTGCCGGTGCCGGTCCTGCGGTGCTGGCGCTCGCCAAGCGGGCACAGACCTTCCGCAGCGCCGACCGCCACCAGGACGCGCTAGGCCAGTACCAGCGGGCGCTGCGCATCGAGCCGAAGAACGCCTTTGTCTGGCAGGCGATCGCCGAGACCCATCTGGCCCTGCACAACGTCGAGCAGGCCGAAAGTGCGGCACGCAAGTCGAACAGTCTGGCGCGCGGCAACCCGTGGCTGGAACTGGGCAACTGGCGGGTGATCGCCGCAGCACTCGGCGTCTACGGCAATAGTCCGGCGGCGCAGGCGGCGCGGACGCGTGCCGACGAGATCAGCACCGTGCTCGCTGCCAGTGGTGCCAATGTCAGTGGCGGGGCAGCCGCAGCCTTGCCGGCGTCGTCGTCAGCGGTGCCGTGAACGCGGCGGAACTGCTCGGCGACCAGGGTCCGTTTGCGCGCTCGCTACCCGGATTTGCGCCGCGTATCCAGCAGCAGACGATGGCCGCGGCCGTCGAACAGGCGATTGCCGAGCGCGGCCGGTTGGTCGTCGAAGCCGGCACCGGCACCGGCAAGACCTACGCCTATCTGGTGCCGGCACTTGCATCGGGCCGTCGTGTCGTCGTATCGACCGGCACCAAGAACCTGCAGGACCAGTTGTTCTTCCGCGATCTGCCGAAAGTCCGCGACGCGCTCGGCTTGCCCGTGCGGGTCAGCCTGCTGAAAGGGCGCTCGAACTATCTGTGCATCTATCGGCTGCGCAAAGCGGTGATCGATCCGCGCAGTCGCGTGCGCCGCGACAAACTCACCTATGTCGACGACTGGGCGATCCGCACCGACAGCGGCGAAATATCCGAGCTGCCGCCGACCATCGCCGACGATCAACTGCTGCCGCTGGTGACCTCGACGGCCGACAACTGCCTCGGCGGCAAATGCCCGGATTTCGCTGACTGCCATGTGGTCAAGGCGCGCCGCGCTGCGCAGGCGGCCGATCTGGTGGTGGTCAACCACCATCTGCTGTTCGCCGATTTCCGGCTCAAGGAAGAAGGCTTTGGCGTACTGCCGGGCGCCGATGCGATCGTCATCGACGAAGCTCATCAACTGCCGGAACTGGCCACGCAGTTCTTCGGTGAACGGGTGTCGACGCGGCAGTTGTCAGATCTGTCCCGCGACATCGCCGTCGAGATTCAGGTGTTCCGCGACATGCCGCGCCTCAACGAAGCGCTCGATCAACTGGCGCTGGCAACGATCGAACTGGAACGGCCGTTCAGCGAACTCGGCGGGCGTCTGTCGCTGGATGATTTCTCCACTCGTGCCGGCGCGGCTTCCGCCGTTGGTGCGGTACGGACCGCGCTGGACGAATGCCGCGACTGTCTGCAGGCAGTTGCCGATCGTTCCACCGGCCTCACGCATTGCGCCGGACGCGCGACGACGATGGCCAACACGCTCGACAAGGTTGCCGGCAACGCGGCACTCGGGCTGGTGCGCTGGGCTGAAGCAGTTGGCCGGGGCGGGGCGTTGCACGCGGCGCCGATCGAGCCGATCGAAGGCTTCAAGCGCTTCATGGCGACCTATCCCGGTGCCTGGATCTTCACCTCGGCGACCATCGCTGCGAACCAGGATTTCTCGCATTTCACCGCAACGCTGGGCCTCGATGACGCCGAAACGCTGCGCCTCGATAGTCCGTTCGACTACGCCGAACAAGCTCGCCTGTATCTGCCGCCCGGCTTGCCGGACCCGAACGATCCCGAGTATCCGGACCGCGTCGCCGAAGCCCTGGTGCCGCTGATCGTAGCCAGCGGTGGTGGCGCCTTCGTGCTCTGCACCAGCTATCGAGCGATGGATCGCATCGCCGAACGCTTGCGCGCATCGCTGGCGTTGCCGCTGCTGGTGCAAGGCGAGGAAGGCAAGGCGGCGCTGATCGATCGCTTCGCGAAGGCCGGCAACGCCGTGCTGGTGGCTACGGCCAGTTTCTGGGAAGGCGTCGACGTGAAAGGTGCAGCGCTGCGCATGGTCGCGATCGACAAGCTGCCGTTCGGCCAGCAGGGCGATCCGGTGTTCGAGGCGCGCATCAAGCTGATCAAGGAGCGCGGCGGCAATCCGTTCAACGAACTGCAGTTGCCACGGGCGATCACCAGCTTGCGCCAGGGCGTCGGCCGGCTGATTCGCGACCCTTCCGATCGCGGCCTGATCGTGCTTTGCGATCCGCGCATCCGTGGCAAGAGCTACGGCAAGCGCGTGCTGGCGAGCCTGCCGCCGATGCCAGTGTTGACCGATCGCGCCAAGGTTTGCGATTGGCTGCGCGAGGAACTGGCGGCGTGAAACTGCTTGCGATTGATACTGCGACCGAAGGGAAGACGTACGCGCCGCAGCGAGGGACCCGGCGGTTTCATCGCCGGGATCGATGCCAACGCGTACGGGTTCAGGACTTCGGTGGGGTGCTCGTGCCGATGGGCAAGGACCTCGCAACGTGAAGCTGCTGGCGATCGATACGGCGACCGAAGGACTTTCCGTTGCGCTGCTGTTGAACGGCGAGATTACCGAGCGCTTTGAAATCGCTGGCCGCGAACACTCGACGCGCCTGCCGCTACTGGTACCGCAACTGCTGGCCGAAGCGGGCTTGAGCCTGCGTCAGCTCGATGGTCTGGTCTGCGGCATCGGTCCCGGCAGCTTTGCCGGCGTGCGAATCGGCGTCAGCTATGTGAAAGGCCTGGCCCTGGGCCTGGATCGGCCAGTGATCGGCGTCACGTCGCTGGCGATGCTGGCGCAGCGGGCGCTCGCCGATCAGCCGGAGGCGACGGCGCTGGCGGCGATCGATGCGCGGATGGACGAGGTTTACTTCGGCACCTATCGGCTCGTCGATGGCGTGGCGCAAGCGCTGGCTGACGAGACCGTCGGCCCGGCCTCGGCGATTGCAGCGCCGGCGGCGGATTCGTATCTCGCCATCGGCACCGGCTGGGGTACGCATCGCGAGGCGCTGCTGGCGGCCTTGTCGGCGGCGCCGCGGATGATCGTTGCGGATGCGCTGCCGCACGCCGCTGCGGCGTTTGCCATTGCCGCGCCGCAGTTGGCGGCCGGGCAGGGCAGCGACGCCGCGTGGCTGGTCCCGGCTTATCTGCGGAATCGGGTAGCGCTGACCAAGCTCGAACAGCAGGCATTACGCGACTCGCGTCGCTGAGCGGCCGCTTCCGCGGTCCCGGCGCAAAGATCGAGTACGCCTCGGTCGCCCAAGCGGTCAATTCAAAAGGGAATTTCGTTCTCGTAATGGTTCGCTCCCAGCGCAAACGACCACGGAACGCCCTGTTCCAACGACCATTTCACAACAGTCGTACACCATTCGTCGCCTCGTCCGGCGAGCGGGTAGCCGATTCGTTTTTGTCTTGCCATAATCCGCCCGGATCTTCCGTACTGCTCCGTATGGATGCAGTGCAACAACCTTTCAATCAAGCTGGCATTCAATCTGGAGAAGCCTCATGGGTCAGTACAACGCCCCGTTGCGCGATATGCAGTTCGTTCTTCATGAGCTGCTCGGCGTCGAAGCCGAACTGAAATCGATGCCGAAGCACGCCGAGCTCGATGCCGACACGATCAACTCGATCGCCGAGGAAGCCGGCAAGTTTGCGTCCGAGATCACCTTCCCGCTGAACCAGAGCGGTGACGAGGAAGGCTGCTCGCTGGACAAGGCAACCGGCGCCGTCAAGGCTCCGAATGGCTTCAAGGAAGCCTATGCGGCCTATGTCGATGCCGGCTGGCCGGCACTGGCCTGCGACCCGGAATTCGGCGGCCAGGGCCTGCCGGAAGTGGTCAACAACGTGCTGTACGAAATGCTCAACTCGGCGAACCAGGCCTGGACCATGTATCCGGGCCTGACCCATGGCGCTTACGCCGCGCTGCGCGTCCACGGCACGCCGGAATTGAAGGCGCTGTATCTGCCGAAGATCGTGTCGGGTCACTGGACCGGCACCATGTGCCTGACCGAAAGCCACTGCGGCACCGACCTCGGCATGCTGCGTTCGAAGGCCGAACCCAAGGGCGACGGCAGCTACGCGATCAGCGGCCAGAAGATCTTCATCTCGGCCGGCGAGCATGACCTCGCTGAAAACATCGTCCACCTGGTGCTCGCCCGTCTGCCCGACGCACCGGCCGGCACCAAGGGCATCAGCCTGTTCGTGGTGCCGAAGTTCATCCCGAACGCCGATAGCTCGCTTGGTGCCCGCAACACCATCAAGTGCGGTGCCCTCGAACACAAGATGGGCATTCACGGTAATGCCACCTGCGTGATCAACCTCGACGGCGCCACCGGCTGGCTGGTTGGCGAAGCGAACAAGGGCCTGAACGCCATGTTCGTGATGATGAATGGCGCCCGTCTCGGCGTCGGCATGCAGTCGCTGGGTCTGGCCGAAGTGGCCTACCAGAACTCGCTGGCCTATGCGAAGGATCGTATCCAGATGCGTTCGCTGACCGGCCCGAAGGCACCAGACAAGCCGGCCGACCCGATCATCGTCCACCCGGATGTGCGACGCATGCTGCTGACCCAGAAGGCTCACGTGGAAGGCGCGCGCGCGTTCACCTACTGGTCCGGCCTGCAGCTCGACAAGGAGCACTACCACCCGGATGAAAAGGTCCGCAAGGAATCCGCTGACCTGATGGCGCTGCTGACGCCGATCGTCAAGGGCTTCATCACCGAGCAGAGCTATGTCTCGACCACGCTCGGCATGCAGATCTTCGGCGGCCACGGCTACATCAAGGAATGGGGCATGGAGCAGTACGTCCGCGATGCCCGCATCAACATGATCTACGAGGGCACCAACGGCATCCAGGCGCTCGACCTGCTCGGCCGCAAGGTGCTCAGCGACATGGGCGCCAAGCTGATGAAGTTCGGCAAGATGGTGTCTGACCTGGTCAAGGCCGAGTCCGGCAACGAAGCCATGGCCGAGTTCATCAAGCCGCTCGGCGAGCTGGGCCAGGACGTGCAGAAGGTGACCATGGAAATCGGCCAGAAGGCGATGAAGAACGCCGATGAAGTCGGTGCCGCCTCGGTGCCGTACATGCACCTCGTCGGCCATCTCGTCTACGCCTACTTCTGGACCCGCATGGCGAAGATCGCGCTGGACAAGCAGGCCGAGGGCGACTTCTACAAGTCCAAGCTGATCACCGCGCGCTTCTACTTCCAGAAGATGCTGCCGGAAACAGCGATGAACCTGAAGCAGATCCGCTCGGGTGCCTCGTCGCTGATGGAGATGCCGGAAGCGCTGTTCTGAGATTGATTACGTCTGGCCAATTCATCGGCCGGAAGCTTCAATGAAGCGGCGGCCCTCGAAAGAGGGCCGCCGTTTTTGTTCGACTGGCGTATCGTTTCAGGACCCCAAGCGGAAAGAATCGCCATGAGCGCCAGCCATTCAGCCAGTCTCAAGCAGCAGGCCCACGAACTGATCAACCAGTTGCCCGATACAGCGAGCTGGGACGACATCGTCGACAAGCTGCGCTATCGCCGCGAACTGGCGGCCGGCATTGCCGAGGCCGACACCGGCCGATACGCGGCACCGGCTGACGTCACGGCGGCATTCGCCCGCTGGGGCGTGAAGTTTGAAGCTTGAGTGGACCCGGCTGGCGCTGGCCGACCTGATCGACGCTCAGGATTACATCGCGCAGGACGATCCCGACGCTACATGCGAACGGCGTGGTGAAGAATGAAAGGACAATGCTCACTGGCGGAGCAAACTACTCTCTGCGTCAAGCGGGGCAATTCATCTTTTCAAAGATTGACTTGCTAAACGGGGCATTTGGCATCGTTCCGGACGCGCTGGATGGTTTTTCCTCGTCCTCGGACGTGCCCGCATTCTCGTTCAGCGGCAAGTTTTCTCCGTCGTTCTTTCTCCGTTGGCTCAAAGCGAACTATGAGCGCCTTGAAATCGAGAGAACTGGTACGAGTAGCACGCTTAAGCGAGTGTCACCGGAGAGGTTTCTGGCCCTCGAAGTTCCGACGCCGTCTCCTGCCGAGCAGCAAAAGATCGCCGACTGCCTGATCTCACTGGAGGAGGTGATTGCTGCCCAAGGGCGGAAAGTGGAAGTGCTGAAGGCTTACAAGAAAGGCCTAATGCAGCAGCTTTTCCCCCGTGAAGGCGAAACCGTTCCGTGCCTCCGCTTCCCCGAGTTCTGCAATGCGCCGGAGTGGGCGGAGAGAAACGCAGGCTCGCTATTTGTCAATAGGATTGTGAAGGGCAAAGACGGCTTCCCGATCTATTCCGTCACGATGCACGACGGTATGGTGAGACGTGACTCTTTTGATCGAAATTTTTACGACATCGACGATTCATCGGGCAACAAGTTAGTCCGGAAGGATGACATTGCCTACAACATGATGCGCATGTGGCAGGGTGCCTTGGGTGTCGCGGAACAAGATTGCTCCTGATTAGCAAGCAAGCTCAGCCCATTCGCAAAAAGCCCTTCTCCCTTCGGGAGAAGGGTTGGGATGAGGGACTTCCCGGCGAAGGAAGCCCTTTGTTGAGAGTCCCTCACCCCCCAGCCCCTCTCCCGGAGTGCATATTCCGCGGAAGTCGGTCCAGAGTTCCGGCGCAAGCCGGTCCACGATTCCGC
>JAUXYM010000070.1 GCA_030694365.1 Nevskia sp.
CACCGCCGCGTCTGCAAGCGCTGCAGCAGGCGCTGATCGGCGATCTGGCCGAGCGCGCGCAGTTCATCGACTGGCAGCCAGCTTCGTCACTGCGCGCCGGGCTGGCGCCCAGTCATCAGGCGGTCACCCTGCTGGCGCTGCTCGACGCGCCGAGCGATCAAGACGCCAGCGGCAAGCAGCCGATCGGCGACGCGATGCTCGAATGCGCCTGCTGCCAGGTGCGGGCGCTGACCGCGGGTTCCACGCACGGCGTGATGCTGCCGATGGCTTACGGCCGCGCCGCACTCGATGCCGAAGGCCATTTGCGGCCGACGTCACGGCTCACCGAAGCCTTGCAGACCCCGGCGGCTGAGACGGCCCCGCAAGCCTCGTCGCCGAAGACCGCCAAAGTCGAGCTCGCGGTCAGGGCAAGTCTGCGGGCCAGGCGTGCGCAGATCAAAGCCACCATCGACGAAGCCCTCGCCGCCCGGCGCATCGTCATCGCCAATCTGGACCCGAGCATCGACAACGGCCGCTATCCGGCCAAGCGCGTGGTCGGCGACAGCGTCGTCGTCGAGGCCGATGTCTTCACCGACGGCCACGACCAGCTCGCCGTGAATCTGCTCTGGCGCCCGCTCGGTGCCACAACCTGGAACCGCGCGGTGATGCACCCGCTCGGCAACGATCGCTTTCGCGGCCGTTTCACCCTGCCGGCGCTCGGCCGTCATCAATTCACCGTCGAAGCCTGGCGCGATGTCTGGGCCAGCTTCCGCAGCGAGCTGCGCAAGAAGCACGGTGCCGGGCTGCGAGTCGCGGTCGAGATCGACGAAGGCCGGCATCTGATCGAAGCGGCGGCAGCGCGCACCAAAAAGCCGCTCGCCGAGCCGCTGCGCAAGCTGATCGAACGACTGGCAACCGCCAGCGAGCGCGACCGCATCGAACTGCTGCTCGACCTCGATACCGCTGCCGCGATGGCCGCTGCCGATGACCATCCGTTCGCCACGCTGCTGGAGCCGGGTGCCGAAGTCGATGCCGAGCGCAGCGCTGCGGCGTTCAGCGCCTGGTACGAAATCTTCCCCCGTTCGATGAGCGGCGACAGCCGCCGCCACGGCAATTTCGATGACGTGATCGCCGCGCTGCCACGGATCCGCGACATGGGCTTCGACGTGCTCTACATGCCACCGATCCACCCGATCGGCACGACCAATCGCAAGGGCCGCAATAACACGCTGACGCCGGCGCCGGACGATCCGGGCAGCCCGTATGCGATCGGCTCGGCCGAAGGCGGCCATGACGCGATTCATCCGCAGCTCGGCACCTTGGAAGACTTCCGCCGGATGCGCGATGCCGCCGCCGCGCATGGCCTCGAACTGGCGCTGGATTTCGCGATCCAGTGCTCGCCGGATCATCCCTGGCTGAAGGACCATCCTGAGTGGTTCGCCTGGCGTGCCGACGGCAGCATCAAGTACGCAGAGAACCCGCCGAAGAAGTACGAGGACATCGTCAACGTCGATTTCTATGCCCAGAAAACTCAGGGCGCCAAGCCCGGGCTCTGGCAGGCGCTGCGCGATGTGCTGCTGTTCTGGGTTAACGAAGGCGTCAACATCTTCCGCGTCGACAACCCGCACACCAAGCCGCTGCCGTTCTGGGAATGGCTGATCGCCGATGTGCGCGGCCAGCATCCGCAAGTGATCTTTCTCGCCGAAGCCTTCACCCGGCCAGGGCCGATGCTGGAGCTGGCGAAGATCGGTTTTTCGCAGTCGTACACCTACTTCACCTGGCGCAACAGCAAGGCCGAGCTGACCGAATACCTGAGCGAGCTGAACACGCCGCCGCTGCGGGATTGCTTCCGCCCGCATTTCTTCGTCAACACGCCGGACATCAACCCGCTGTTCCTGCAGACCTCCGGCCGCGCCGGCCATCTGATCCGCGCTGCGCTGGCTGCAACGCTGTCGGGCCTCTGGGGCGTGTACTCGGGCTTCGAGCTGTGCGAAGCGCGGGCGATTCCGGGCAAGGAGGAATATCTGGATTCCGAGAAGTACCAGCTGAAAGCCTGGGACTGGCTGCGGCCCGGCCACATCACTCAGGAAATCACTGCGCTGAACCGCATCCGCCGCGAGAACCCTGCACTCCATACCCAGCACGGCCTGGAATTCCACACCGCGCTGAACGACCAGATTCTCTATTTCGAGAAGGCGACCGAAAACCGGGACAACGTGCTGTTGATCGCCATCAATCTCGATCCGCATCATCCGCAGACGGCGAGTTTCGAAGTGCCGCTGTGGCGCTGGCAGCTCCCCGATGACGCGGAGCTCGAAGCTTGCGATCTGCTCGATGGCTCGCGCTTCGTCTGGCGTGGCAAGACCCAGACCCTGCGGCTCGATCCGGCCAAACCGTACGCCATCTGGCGCGTGCGGCCGGTCCACACCCGTCAACAGGGAGCCTGATATGGCACTTGGCAACGCACCTCCGCTCCAGCATCAGCCCGACGTCCAACAGACGCTCAGCAATGACCCGCTCTGGTACAAGGACGCGGTCATCTACCAGCTGCACATCAAGTCTTACTTCGATGCCAACAACGACGGCGTCGGTGATTTCGCTGGCCTGGAAGCGAAGCTCGACTACATCGTTGAGTTGGGCGTCGACACCATCTGGCTGCTGCCCTTCTATCCCAGCCCGCGCCTCGATGATGGCTATGACATCGCCGACTATCGCGGCGTGCACGCCGACTACGGCAACCTGAAGGACGCCAAGCGCTTCATCCAGTCCGCCCATGACCGGGGCCTGCGGGTGATCACCGAGCTGGTCATCAATCACACCTCGGACCAGCATCCCTGGTTCCAGCGCGCGCGCAATGCGCCGAAGGGTTCCAAGCACCGCGACTGGTACGTATGGTCCGATACCAAGGAAAAGTATCTCGGCACCCGCGTGATCTTCTGCGATACCGAGCCTTCGAACTGGACCTGGGACCCGGTCGCCGAAGCCTTCTACTGGCATCGCTTCTACTCGCATCAGCCGGATCTCAACTTCAACAATCCGGCGGTGCTGAAGGAAATCTTCGCGGTGATGCGCTACTGGCTCGATCTCGGCGTCGACGGTCTGCGCCTCGATGCCGTGCCCTACCTGATCGAGCGTGAAGGCACCTCCTGCGAAAACCTTCCGGAAACCCATGCGGTGCTGAAAGCGATTCGCGCCGCGCTCGACGAGAAGTACAGCAATCGCCTGCTGCTCGCTGAAGCCAACCAATGGCCGGAAGACGTGCAGGAATACTTCGGCCAGGGCGACGAATGCCACATGGCCTTCCACTTCCCGCTGATGCCGCGCATGTACATGGCGATCGCCCAGGAAGACCGCTTTCCGATCACCGACATCATGCGGCAGACGCCGGCGATTCCCGACAACTGCCAGTGGGCGATCTTCCTGCGCAACCACGACGAGCTGACCCTGGAAATGGTCACCGACGCCGAGCGCGACTATCTCTGGCAGACCTACGCCAGCGACAAGCGTGCCCGCCTGAACCTCGGCATCCGTCGTCGTCTGGCGCCGCTGCTGGAGCGCGATCGGCGCCGCATCGAACTGCTGAATTCACTGTTACTGACCATGCCCGGCACGCCGGTGATCTATTACGGCGACGAGATCGGCATGGGCGACAACATCCATCTCGGTGATCGTGATGGCGTGCGCACGCCGATGCAGTGGTCGCCGGATCGCAACGGCGGTTTCTCGCGTGCCGATCCAGAACAGCTGGTGCTGCCGCCGATCATGGGCACGCTGTACGGCTTCGAGTCGGTCAACGTCGAAGCGCAGAGCCGCGATCCGCACAGCTTGCTGAACTGGACGCGGCGCATGCTCGGCGTTCGCAAGCAGCACAAGGCGCTGGGCCGGGGCACGATCCGCTTCCTGCATCCCTCGAACCGCAAGGTGCTCGCCTACCTGCGCGAATGGCAAGGCGAAACCCTGCTCTGCGTCGCCAATCTGTCGCGGGCGCCGCAGGCGGTGGAACTGGATCTGTCCGAGTTCACCGGCCGGGTGCCGGTGGAGATGGGCGGCTTGTCGGTGTTCCCGCCGATCGGCCTGCTGAGCTATCTGCTGACCCTGCCGCCGTATGGCTTCTACTGGCTGCAGCTGAGTGCGGCCGCCAACATGCCGAGCTGGTACAAGCCCGCGCCTGAGCAGATGCCGGAGCTGACCACCCTGGTGGTTCGCCGTGGCATCGAGGAGCTGCGCGACGCCCAGCATCGCACTGCATTGACCCAGGAAATCCTGCCGGTCTACCTGCCGCGCCGACGCTGGTTCGCGGCCAAGGACGTGGCGATCGGCACGGTGCCCATGACCATTCGTCTCGCCGACACCACCTTGCTGACCTGTGGTGATCGCAAGCTGGTGCTGGCCGAAGTCGAGGTCGGCGATCCGGCGGCCGAGGCCCGCTACCTGATTCCGCTGGCCCTGGTCTGGGACAACGAAGTGGCCCGCGCGCTGCCTCAGCAGCTGGCACTGGCCCGGGTCCGCTTCGGCCGCAAGGTCGGCCTGATCACCGATGCGTTCTCGCTGGAACTGCTGCCGGTGGCGCTGCTCGAAGCGCTGCGCAGCTCGCAGACCGTGCTGTCCCGCGAAGGCGGCGAAGTGCGCTTCATCGGCGAACCGGGGCTGGACGCGATCACCCTGTCATCGCCACCGGTGGTCCGCTGGATCGCCGCCGAGCAGTCGAACAGCTCGGTGCTGATCGAAGAGACGGCGGTGATCAAGATCGTGCGGCGCATCCGGCCGGGGCTCAATCCGCAGACCGAGATGTCGCGCCATCTGAACCAGCAGGGCTACAAGGCGATGCCGGAATTGCTCGGCGAAATCGTCAAGTACGATGCCGACGGCGTGCAGCGAACGATGGCGATCGTCGAGCGCTACGTGCACAACGAAGGCGATGCCTGGGCCTGGACCCTGTCCTGGCTGCAGCGCAGCTTCGAGCCGCTGAGCCTCACCGAGGTCGCCGAGGACAACATCCGCGACGCCTTTGCCGGCTATGCGCTGACCGCCGCCGCGATCGGCCGCCGCCTCGCTGAAATGCACACGGCGCTGGCAGCCGACAGCGACGATCCGGCGTTCGCACCAGCACCAGCCACCGTCGAGGACATCGCCGGCTGGGTGGCCGACGTGCGCCAGCAACTGGACCAGGCGCTGGCCCTGCTCGACCGCCGCCGTGTATGGCCGGATGCCGAAACCCAGGCCGCCGCCGGCGAACTGCTCGCCGCCCGCGAAACGCTGTACGCGAGGCTCGACAGCTTCAAGGATCTGCAAGCTAGGATGCTGACCACGCGCATCCACGGCGACTTCCATCTGGGCCAGATCCTGGTCATTCCCGGCGATGTCTGCCTGATCGACTTCGAAGGCGAACCCGGCCGCACCTTGGCCGCCCGGCGGGCCCATTCCAGCCCGCTGCGCGATGTCGCCGGCCTGCTGCGCTCGCTGCATTACGCAGCCCTCTCCTCGGCTACGGCCCAGCCGGAAGCCGGGGCGACGATGCCGCGCGAGCGCTCGCTGCTGCGCCAGAAGCTGACCAGCGAGTTCCACGCCCAGGCGCAGGCCGCGTTCCTGAACGCTTACCGCGAGGTCGCGGCCACGGCCGAGCGCAGCAGCTTCGACGAGCAGAGCTTCCAACCGCTGATCGATCTGTTCCTGCTCGGCAAGGCCGCCTACGAAGTGCAGTACGAAGCCGAATCGCGGCCGGCCTGGATCGGCCTGCCGATCGAGGGCCTGCTGGCACTGGTCCGCTCCCCTGCCACTACTGCCACTTTGGAGGCCGTCCATGCCGAGGTCTGAATCGTCACCGGAAGAGACTGTCGACAAGCCGCTCGCGGTGAAGAAATCCAAGCCTCGCGCCGGCCATGCGAAGGCGGCGGCAAAACCGGACGCCAAGTCCGCAGGGTCAGCCAGCGTGCAGGCCGTCACGAAAGCCAGCATCGATCAGGACTCCATTCGCGCGCTGGCCGAAGCCCGCCACGGCGATCCGTTCTCGATCCTCGGTCCACATGCCGCCGAACACGGCCAGCGGGTGCGCGTATTCATGCCGGGTGCTCGCGCCGTGCATCTGCTTGGCCGCGAAGGCGACAGCGTGCTCGGCGAGTTGTCGCGCGCCGACGATTCCGGCCTGTACGAAGGCATCCTGAGCCCCGCCCAGCCTTATCGACTGCGGATCATCTGGCCCGGTGATGGCGACGGCGTCGAGCAGATCACCGAGGACCCGTACACCTATCCGCTGCTGCTCGGCGAAGTCGATCTCTATCTGTTCAACGAAGGCCGGCATTGGCAGCTGGGCCAGCAGTTCGGCTCGCAGACCGTGCTCATCGACGAGGTTCCGGGCGCGCGCTTCGCCGTCTGGGCGCCGAACGCCGTTGCGGTATCGGTGGTCGGCGATTTCAACAGCTGGGATGCGCGACGCCATCCGCTGCGCCTGCGCCGGGCCTCCGGCGTCTGGGAGCTGTTCATCCCGAGAGTCGCGGCAGGAGCCGCGTACAAGTACCACATCGTCGGTGCGCAGGGCCCACTGCCGTGGAAGGCCGATCCTGTCGCCCATGCCACCGAAGCACCGCCGGCCACCGCGTCCAGAGTGACACCGGTCAGCACGTTCGAATGGCGCGATCAGGACTGGCTGGCCGAGCGTGCCAACTACCACGGGCCGGATGCGCCGCTGTCGATCTACGAGGTGCATGCCGGTTCCTGGCTGCGTCCCCACAACAACGAACATGGCAGCGATGACGCCGAGCAAACGCTCGACTGGGCAGCACTAGCCGAAAAACTGATCCCGTATGTGCAGGCGATGGGCTTCACCCATGTCGAGCTGATGCCGATCATGGAGTACCCGTTCGGCGGCTCCTGGGGTTATCAGCCGCTGAGTCTGTATGCGCCGAGTGCGCGCTACGGTTCGCCGGACGATTTCCGCCGCTTCGTCGACAGCGCCCATGCGGCCGGCATCGGCGTGATCCTCGACTGGGTGCCGGCGCATTTCCCGACCGATGCCCACGGCCTCGCCCGCTTCGATGGCACGGCACTGTACGAGCACGCCAATCCCTTCGAAGGCTGGCATCAGGACTGGAACACGCTGATCTACAACATGGGCCGCCGCGAAGTGCGCGGCTTCCTGATCGCCAGCGCGCTGGAATGGCTGGAGCGTTTCCATGTCGATGGCCTGAGAGTCGATGCCGTCGCCTCGATGCTTTATCGCGACTATTCCAGAAAGCACGGCGAATGGATTCCCAATGTTCACGGCGGCCGCGAAAACTATGAAGCGATCGAGTTCCTGAAAACGCTGAACACCGTGGTCAGCGAGCGTCATCCGGACGTGCTGATGATCGCTGAGGAATCGACTGCCTGGCCGAACGTCACCCGGCCGGCGAACGACAATGGCCTGGGCTTCAGCCACAAGTGGAACATGGGCTGGATGCACGACACGCTGGACTACATTCGCACCGATCCGATCTACCGCAGCTACAGCCATGACCGGCTGACCTTCGGCTTGGTCTATGCGTTCTCCGAACGCTTCGTGCTGCCGATCTCCCACGATGAAGTGGTGCACGGCAAGGGTTCGCTGCTCGACAAGATGCCGGGCGATGCCATGCAGAAGCTGGCCAACCTGCGTGCCTACTTCGCGTTCATGTGGACCCATCCCGGCAAGAAGCTGCTGTTCATGGGCTGCGAGATTGCTCAGCCGCGCGAGTGGAATCATGACGCGGCACTGGACTGGGCCCAGCTCGACGATCCCGGTCATCGCGGCGTGCAAAGCCTGGTGCGCGATCTGAATCATCTCTATCGCGAACTGCCGGCGCTGTATGTCTTCGACTGCGATGGCCTTGGCTTCGAATGGATCATCGGCGATGACCGCGCCAACAGCGTCTTCGCGTTCCTGCGTCGCGGCAGAGTCGGCGATGCGCCGGTGCTGGTAGTCGCCAACTTCACGCCAGTGACCCGGTACGCCTACAGAGTCGGCGTGCCGCAGCTCGGCCGCTGGCGCGAGTGCCTGAACAGCGATGGCAGTGTTTACGGCGGCAGCAATCAGGGTAATGGTGGCGGCATCGAAGCCGACGCCATCGCCGCTCATGGCCAACCGGCCTCGTTGAATCTCACGCTGCCGCCGCTGGCGGTGCTGATCCTGCAACCTTCCTTCGAGACCCCTGTATGAGCAGCCCACTGCAGCGCGGCCGGCCGTATCCACTCGGTGCCACGCCGGACGACAACGGCATCAACTTCGCAGTGTTCTCCGCCAATGCCGACCGGATGCTGCTCTGTCTGTTCGACGAAGCCGGCACCGAAACCGCGCGCCTGCCGCTGCCGGACTGCATCGACGAGGTCTGGTGCGGTTATCTACCCGATGCCAAGCCCGGCCTGCGCTACGGCTACCGCGCCGAAGGCCGCTACGAGCCGAAGGCCGGCCAGCGTTTCAACGTCAACAAGCTGCTGACCGATCCCTATGCCAGACAGCTCGTCGGTGACCTGAAGCATGGTCCTGAGCTTTACGGCTATCGGCTCAACGCGGCCCGCGCCGATCTCAGCTTCAACGATGCCGACAGCGCCGCGCTGATGCCGAAGTCCCTGGTCACCGATGACCAATACGACTGGCAGGGCGTGAAGAAGCCGGACCTGCCGTGGTCGGAAACGGTGATCTATGAAGCGCACGTGCGCGGCATTTCGATGCGCCGCGATGGCATCGCCGATGAGCAGCGCGGCACTTTCGCAGCACTGGCCGATCCGCGCTTCATCGATCACCTCAAGCAGCTTGGCGTCACTGCCGTGGAACTGCTGCCGATTCATTCTTTCCTGAACGAGCCGTTCCTGGAAGAAAAGGGCCTCAGCAATTACTGGGGCTACAACACGCTCGGCTTCTTCGCGCCGCATCCCGCGTATCTATCGTCCGGCGATCCGAACGAGCTTCGCGATGCCGTCAAGGCGCTGCACGCCGCCGGCCTCGAAGTGATCCTCGACGTGGTCTACAACCACAGCTGCGAAGGCAACGAGCGCGGTGCCACGATGTCGTTCCGCGGCCTCGACAACGCTAGCTACTACCGGCTGATTCCCGGCCAGGAACGCTATTACGTCAGCGACAGCGGCTGCGGCAACACCATGAATCTGTCGCACCCACGGGTGCTGCAGATGGTCATGGATTCGCTGCGCTGGTGGGCCACCTCCTACCAGATCGACGGCTTCCGCTTCGATCTCTGCTCCACCCTCGGTCGCGAGCCGACCGGCTTCGATCCCAACAGCGGCTTCTTCGATGCCATCCGTCAGGACCCATGCTTAAGCGAAGTGAAGCTGATCGCCGAACCCTGGGACATCGGCCCCGGCGGCTATCAGCTGGGCCATCATCCGCCGGGCTTCGCCGAGTGGAACGACAAGTACCGCGACAGCGTGCGCAAGTACTGGCGCGGCGATTCCCATCAACGCCCGGAACTGGCGGATCGCCTGCTCGGCTCCTCGGCGACCTTCAATCATCGCCGCCGCAAGCCTTGGGCCTCGGTCAATTTCATCGCCGCGCATGACGGCTTCACCCTGCATGACGTGGTCACCTACAAGGGCAAGCACAACGAGGCCAACGGCGAGCACAATCGCGACGGTTCGGATTCCAACTGGAGCCACAACTGGGGCGCTGAAGGGCCGAGCGATGACCCCGACATCACTCAGATCCGCGAGCGGGTCAAACGCGCGCAACTGACCACCCTGGTGTTTTCGCAGGGCACGCCGATGCTGCTCGGCGGCGACGAGTTCGGCCGCACCCAGGGCGGCAACAACAACGCTTTCTGCCAGGACAACGAACTGAGCTGGCTGGATTGGTCATTGCTCGACACGCCGGCCGGCAGTTCGCTGGTCGCCTTCACTTCGCGGCTGCTCGAACTGCGCCGTGGCATGCCGATCCTGCACAGCCTCGATTTCCCCACCGGCGAGGAAATGCCCGACGCCGGCGTTCGCGACATCGAATGGTTCAACACTGCCGGCGATCCGCTGATGCCGGACGAATGGGACGACGCCGAAGGCCGCTGCCTGGCGCTGCGCCGAGCCAAGCTCGGCCCCGACAACACCATGCTGGTGCTGCTGCTCTGCAACTCCAGCAACCAGGACGAAAGCTTCAAGCTGCCGCCACCGGAACTCGGCTGGCATCTGCTGATCGACAGCGCCGAAGCGAGCACCGAAGTCCGGGCGATCACTGAAGACGCACTGCTGGTGCCTGCGCACAGTGTTTCGCTCCTCAGCGCCCAAACAGGTGATGGGACGGGCGGGCCGCAGCCGGAGGCGAGCGCATGAACGCGCCAATGAGGCAGGCACCGGGGCAGCGCTTCCCGTTCGGGGCGCAACTGATCTCCTCGGAGATGGTGTTCTTCCGGCTCTGGGCGCCGAACTGCCCGGCGGTTTCACTGCTGCTCGAAGGCCAGGACCCGCTGCCCATGAATGCCGTGCATGCCGGCTGGTACGAAGTGCAGACCTCCTGCGCCGCCGGTGCCCGCTACAAGTTCCGGTTGGCCGATGGCAGCGCCAATGACATCGACGTCCCGGATCCGGCCTCACGCCAGCAGCAGGACGATGCCCACGGCTGGAGCATCGTCGTCGACCACGATGCCTATCAGTGGCGTCACCCCGACTGGCAGGGCCGGCCGTGGTCGGAAGCGGTGATCTACGAACTGCACGTCGGTGTCTGCGGCGGCTTCACGGGCGTCACCGCGAATCTGCCCGAGCTGGCCGCGCTCGGCGTCACCGCGATCGAGCTGATGCCGATCGCGCAGTTTCCCGGTACCCGCAACTGGGGTTATGACGGCGTGCTGCCGTTCGCGCCGGCCGCTGCCTACGGCACGCCGGAGGAGCTGAAGGAACTGATCGACACCGCGCACGGCCTGGGGCTGATGGTGCTGCTCGACGTCGTCTACAACCACTTCGGGCCGGACGGCAATTTCCTGCATCTGTTCGCCAGCGATTTCTTTCGCGACGACCGCAGCACCGGCTGGGGCGCGGCGATCGATTTCCGCCGCCGGCAGGTGCGCGATTTCTTCATCGAGAACGCCCAGCACTGGCTCAACGACTACCGCTTCGACGGCCTGCGCCTCGACGCCGTGCATGCGATCGACGATCCCGATTACCTGTTCGAGTTCGCCCGCGCGGTGCGCGGCAGCGTGGCGGCAGAGCGTCAGATTCATCTGATCGTCGAGAACGAAGACAACTGCGCCAGCCTGCTCGATGGCAACGCACCGAGCTTCGACGCGCAGTGGAACGACGACGGCCATCACTGCCTGCACGTGCTGCTGACCGGCGAGCACGAAGGCTATTACGCCGATTACGCGCAAGCGCCGGCCGAGAAGCTGGCGCGCTGCCTCGCCGAAGGCTTCGTCTATCAGGGCGAACATTCCGAGCACTGCGGCCGGGCGCGCGGCGAGCCGAGCGGCGGCTTGCGTTCGACCGCCTTCGTGCTGTTCCTGCAGAACCACGATCACATCGGCAATCGTGCGTTCGGCGAACGCCTGCTGACCCTGTGTCGTGCCAATGCCTTCCGCGCTGCCGCCGCGCTGGTGCTGCTGTCGCCACAGATTCCGCTGCTGTTCATGGGCGAGGAAGACGGTGCCCGCGAACCGTTCCTGTTCTTCACCGATCACAACGAGCAGCTTGCCGAGCAGGTGCGAGTCGGCCGGATCGAAGAGTTCTCCAAGTTCGAAGCCTTTGCCGATACCGCCGACGGCCCCAGCTTGCCGGACCCGAACCTGCCCACGACTTTCGCGGCCTCGGTGCCGCAGCCGACGGCCGAGTCTGCTCTGTGGCGCGCGTTCTACGGCAGCCTGCTGGCACTGCGCCGCGAGCATGTGATGCCTGGCCTCGCTGGCATCACTCAGCGTGAATCCGCCGTGCTCGGCCGCGCTGCAGTCAGCGTCGGCTGGCTGAGCGGCGATACCTGGCTGCGGCTGTACGCGAACCTCGATGAAGCGCCAGTGGAATTCGAGATTGCCCCGTCGGCCAAGCTGCTCTACGCGAGCAGCGACGAAGCCGAAAGCGACGCCGCGAAGGGCTTGCTGATCGGTTCCAGCACGCTGCTGTTCAGCGTGCCGGCCGGGACACCGAAGGCATGAAGGTCCTGCGCTCGACGGTCCGCCTGCAGTTCAACAAGGCCTTCACCTTCGACGACGCCACCGCCTGCGTCGACTACTACGCCAAGCTCGGCATCAGCCATTACTACTCCTCGCCGATCTATACCGCGCGCGCCGGCTCCGCGCATGGTTACGACGTGGTCGACTTCGGCGCGGTCAACCCCGAACTCGGTGGTGAAGCCGGGCTGCGCCGGATGGTCGCGCGCTTGCGCGAACACGGCATGGGTCTGGTCGTCGATATCGTGCCCAATCACATGGCGGTCGGCGAAGCCGACAATCCCTGGTGGCTGGACGTGCTCGAATCCGGGCCGGCCAGCCGCTACGCCAAGTTCTTCGATATCGACTGGTCGCCGCCGGAGGTAGCGCTGCACGGCAAGCTGCTGGCGCCGTTTCTCGGCAAGCCCTTCGACGCGGCATTGGCCGATGGCGATCTCAAGCTCGGCTTCGATGAAACGCGCGGCAGCTTCCACGTCGATTACGGCCCGCATCGTTTTCCGATCTCGCCGTTCGACTACGCCGGAATCCTTGGCGACGAACCGCACTCGATTGCCGACGCGCTGGCCCGCTACGACAACAGCACCGAAGGCACCGCGCGGCTCGGCCAATTGCTGCAAGGCCAGCACTATGTCCTGGTCGACTGGCATGAAGCCGGTGCCCGCATCAACTGGCGGCGCTTCTTCGATGTCACCAGCCTGGCGGCGATCCGTGCCGATCGCGACGAAGTGTTCGAAGCCACCCACGCGCTGCCGCTGCGGCTGTATCAGGAAGGCTTGATCGATGGCTTCCGTGTCGACCACATCGATGGTCTGGCCGATCCGGCGCAGTACCTTGCTCGTCTGCGACAGCGGCTCGATCTGCTGCACGCCGAACGGCCGCAGGAGTTCGCGCTGGAAACACCGTGGCTGGTGGTCGAGAAAATTCTCGGCCACGGCGAAGTGCTCAGAGGCGATTGGCAGACCGATGGCGCCACCGGCTACAAGTTCATGGATGCCGTCTCCGGGCTGCTCCACGATCCGGCCGGCGAAGCGCCGCTGACCGAACTCTGGGAAAGCTTTTCCGGCGAGCACGACGCCGCCGCGCACTACGCCTATCGCGCCCGCAAGGAACTGGCGGAATCGAGCTTCGCCGGCGATGTCGATGCGCTGACCGCGCTGCTGATGGACTACGCCGCCATCGTCACGCCGGAGTGGCGCATCGATCCGATCAACATGCGCGTGGCGCTGATCGAGTTCCTGGCGCACTTCCCGACCTATCGCAGTTATGTCGGCGAAGACGATGCCGACATGCACGACCGCAAGCTGATCCTGGTCACCTTGCAGGCGCTGGAAGCGCAGGGCGTGCACGACGATGGCCGGGCACTGACCGTGCTGGTGCGCTGGCTCGATACCGCGCAGGACCAGTTGCCGGCCGAGGCCGACGAAGCCACGCAGCGCGCCCATCGTGCGCTGCAGCGGATGCAGAAGCTGTTGCCGGCGCTCGATGCGAAATCGGTCGAGGACACGGTGTTCTACCGCTATGGCCGGCTGCTGTCGCGCAACGAGGTCGGCAGTTGGCCGGGCCAGTTCGCGACCACGCCGAAAGCCTTTCACGCACTGAACCTGGACCGCGCACTGCGAGTGCCGCGGTCGATGGTCGCCACCGCCACCCACGATCACAAGCGCGGCGAAGACAGCCGCATGCGGCTGGCCGTGCTCAGCGAACTGCCGCGGCTGTGGGCGGCCACCGTGCAGCAGCTGCAGGCGGCGTCCAGCCCTTTGCGGATGGTCCTGGACACGCCGTATCCGGCCGATGAGCTGATGCTCTATCAGACCCTGGTCGGCGCCTGGCCGCTGGATCTCGATCCAGGCGACAGCGTAGCGATCGCTGCCTTTGGCGAACGAGTGGCCGGCTGGCAGCTGAAGGCGCTGCGCGAAGCCAAGCTGCTGACCAGCTGGACACATCCGGCAGAGGCTTTCGAACAGGCCAATCGCGCCTTCCTCGACGCGTTGCTGAACCATCCGCCGGTCGTCCGGATTCTGGCCGAGTGGGTATCCCGCATCGCGCCATACGCGGCGCTGAACGGGCTGTCGCAAACCCTGCTGCGGCTGACCGTGCCGGGCGTGCCCGATCTCTACCAGGGCACCGAGTTCTGGGACTTCAGCCTGGTCGATCCGGACAACCGCCGGCCGGTCGATTACCCGGCGCGCCGGCAGGCGCTCGAAGCTGCGGCGACGCCGGCCGCGCTGATCGAGCACTGGCAGGACGGCCGCGTGAAGCAGGCGCTGATCGCCGCCGCGCTGGCCGTTCGCAAGGCCGTGCCCGAGGTCTTCGAAACCGGCAGCTATGAACCGCTGACCGTCGTCGGCCCGCAAGCCGGCAGCGCCCTGGCGTTCGCCCGCCGCGCCGGCCGCGACGTGGTGATCGCCATCGTCACCCGGCTGGCCGTGCGCGCCGACCCAGCCATCACCCGGCCCAGCGTCGCCGCCGAAAGCTGGCAGGACAGTGCCGTGCTGCTGCCCGCCGATGCGCCGGCGACGCTGATCGATACCCTCGGCGGCGGGCTTGTTGCTGCCAGCGGCGGCCGCATTGCGCTGGCGGTGGCGCTGGCGCAACTGCCGGTGGCGTTGCTGCGTTACCGGCTCTGAGCGCACGGCGCGAAAGCGCTCCGGGCACGCGGCGTGATGCCTCAGGCCATCACGCCAAGAGACTGCGCCATGAACCGGACACTGAATTGCAAGCTTGCCCTGCGGGTTTCGCAGCACCGGGGGCCACGCTGATGCTCGTCGAACTGGCAGGCGATCAAGTGGCTGAGCAGACCGAGCCAGGCCGGCTCGGCCAAGACCTTGACCAGCGGGCGATGTCGCCCGGCGAGCACGCGCTGCGCGCCCGGATCAAGGCCGCGTTTGCCGATGTGGCCGCCGGGGGCGGGCGCAGCATCGATGCGCTGCACCGCTCGCTGGACGCCGACGGAGAAACCGCCACGGCGAGCGCGGACGATCACGATACTGCCCGGCACTGGTCGGACTACAGCAGCGATCAACTCGAAGCCTGCGCGGCGGTGCTGCCGCTGCTCAGTGTCGGCGACTGGCGCTTCCATCTGCCGGCGTTCCTGCTGGCGGCGCTCGACCAGTTGTCCCAGCCGGTCTGGGAAACCGGCCTGCCGGGTGCGGTGCTGTTCAACCTGACCTATGCCGCCGACGATCGCGTCTGGTCCCGGAAACTGCTCGACCGCTTCCAGTCGCTGGATGCGGCGCAGACGGCGGCGGTCCGCGCGTTTCTCGAATTCGTTGCCGACAACCCGAATCAGGAACCGCTGCGCGGCCTCGATGCCGACAAGGCCTTGCGCCGCTACTGGCATCTGCAGGAACGTGCGCAGCCTGAAAGCCCTCTCCCCTCGGGAGAGGCTTGGGCAAAAACCCTCGTCATTTCCGCGCAGGGGGAACCGATTCGCCCGGAGCGAATCGGAGCGTAAGCCTGCGCAAGCAGGCCGAGCGCAGGGATGCGCTCGGCAATCCAGTTCTGATGCGGCGCTACGGCCAAAACTGGATGCCCGCCTGCGCGGGCATGACGCGCTTTTGGGTCGGGAAAATCTTTATCTGACCCCGATTTTTCCCCAATTTCCCTCAATTCCCTGGACGGGCACGCCGCCTGCTGTACAGCGGTGCCGAGCCGCTTCGGTGCACCTTCAGGAGCTTGGCCATGTTCGCGAAAACCTCCTCGTTCCTTGGCGCCGGCATGCTGCTGGCTGCCGCCGGGCTCTCGACGATCACAGCCGGGATGCGCGATCGGGATCCAGCCCCGCAGCAGGTCGACAATGCTTTCGGCGGTTTGCCGGACAGCGATGTCCGAATTGCTGCGTCGATCGCCGGGCCGGACGCCGAGTCCGCTTCGGCGGTAAGCCTGTTCTGGCCGGCAGGGCCGGGCCAGCAGGGTTCATCTCCGGTGGTGGTCCCGGTGATCGTCTACTTCCGCGAAGCAGGCACTGCGCGCAGCGACAGCGAACATGCCGGCGCCGCGCGGGCGCTGGCGAAGTCGGCCGATGCGGTGGTGGTGTCGGTCAGCCTGCAGGCAGACCAGACCCGCGACGGCCTGGCCGCCTATCAATGGACACTGGCCAATGCCCAAGGCCTCGGCGGCGATCCGCGCCGCGTGGCGGTGATGGGCGAAGGCCAGGCCGGCGCGGTGGCGATGGCGGTTGCCGCCCGTGCCCAGTACGCCCCTCTGCTGCCGCCTTACTACCTGGTGCTGGTCAATGCGCCCGCCACCAGCGTGGTGATCCAGCCGGCGACGGCGAAGCTGCCGCCGGCTTCAGACCCGCATCTCCGGGCCATCGCCTGGTCGGCGGCCACTGGCCGATCGGCAAGAAGCACCAATAAAACTTACCGGGCGATGTAGAAGTGGCCAGCGCGGAAATTTCTGGAAATGCTCCCATGCGATTGTTTGCCAAGGATTTTTACCAATGGCATGGCCTGTGCCCCTCAATCGTCACAGCCATCAAACCGCCCTCACAAGCCGGAGCCGTTGCTATGACCCAGTCCTCGTTCGCCATTGCCGCCAGGCAGCAGATGTCCGCTTCCCCGCAACTGCAGCAGGCCATGCGTCTGTTGCAGATGTCGGCACTCGAATTCCAGGAGGAATTCCAGCAGGAGCTGGCCAGCAATCCCTTTCTGGAAGAGGGGGAATCGGGCGGCGAGCCTGGCGCTGAAGCCGCAGCGGCCGATGCCGGCAGCGCCGAGCCGGCGAACGAAAGCAGCGCGCAGCGGCTGGACGCGGACTCCGCTCACGACACCGCCCCGTTCGAAGCCGAGCACGACAGCTACTCGGTGGACGGCGTCGAAGTGTTGTCGCTGCAGGCGGCGGACTGGAACGAGCTGCCGGCACCCGGCTTCGAGAGCCTGTCACGCGGCGTCAGCGGCGATCCGGAAGCCGATCCCTGCAACTGGGTGTCGGCGGAAACCACGCTGCGCGAACACCTGCATGGCCAGGTCTGCGGCATCCAGCTCGATCAGCGCCAGCGCCTCGCTGCGGTGCTGGTGATCGAAACGCTCGATGACCAAGGCTACCTGCGCGACCCAGTGGCCGACACCGCGCTGGCGCTGGAACTCGAACCGAGCCTCGCAGCGCCGCTCAGCGAGGCCGAGATCGCCGAAGGCATCCGCATCGTCCAGCAATTCGATCCGGCCGGCGTTGCCGCCCGCGATCTGCCCGAATGTCTGAGCTTGCAGTTGCGTGCGCTAGCTCCCGCCACGCCGGGCCGCGAGCTGGCCGTGAAGCTGACTGGCCACCTCGAACTGCTGGCCCGGCGCGACTACCGCGAACTGCAACGCCGGCTCGATTGCAGCGAACCGGCGATCCACGAAGCCCATGCGCTGATCCGTACGCTGGAGCCGCATCCGGGCTCGCACTTCGCGGCGGCGCGAGTCGATTACGTGGTGCCGGATGTCATCGTGGTTCGCCAGAAAGGCAAGCTCAACACGGTCATCAACCCGGCGGTGATGCCGCGCGCGCGCCTCAACAGCGGCTGCATCGATCTGCTGCGTCTGTCGCGTGACGGCAAGTACCCGGCGATGCAGCAGCAGTTGCAGGAAGCCCGCTGGCTGCTGCGCAACATCGAGCAGCGCTACGTCACCATCCAGCAGGTGGCCGAAGCGATCGTCGCGCGTCAGAAAGCGTTCTTCGAGTACGGCGAGATCGCCCTGAAGCCGCTGCTGCTGCGCGAGATCGCCGACGAACTGGGCCTGCATGAATCGACCCTGTCACGCGCCACCAGCAAGAAGTACATGGCGACGCCGCGCGGCACTTTCGAGTTCAAGCACTTCTTCTCGCGCCGCTTGAGCACCGATACCGGCGGCAGTTGCTCGGCCACGGCAGTGCGGGCGGCGATCAAGGAAATTATCGAAGGCGAAAATCGCGACGCGCCGCTGTCCGACGTCAGCCTGGCCAAGATGCTGACCGAAAACGGCATCTGCGTGGCCCGCCGCACGGTCACCAAATACCGCAACCAGCTCAAGCTGCCACCCGTCGAAATGCGCTGCCAGCCATGACCAGTTCGCAGATTCGTCCTGGCCATGTTGCCGGGCCTGCCCGCGTGTCGTCGCGGGCCGGTCGCCGCCGTGCTGCCACCCGCGCTGGCGTGACCGTTGGAGCGGGAGCTGGAGAGGCGCTGATGCACACGCTGCTGATCGTCGACGATGAAGCCAGCAACAGCGAACCGCTGGAGGCGCTGCTCCAGGAAAACGGCTATCGGGTGTTCACCGCGGTCAACGGCCAGCACGGTCTCGAACGCATGGATGAAGTGGCCCCGGAGCTGGTGATTCTCGATTTCATGATGCCGGTGATGAACGGCGCGGAGCTGGGCCGCCGGCTGCGCGCCAACCAGGCGACCCGAAGAATTCCGATCCTGATGAACAGCGGCACCAGCGAAGCCACCGTGCGCGAGGATTTTTCCGGCTACGACGCTTTCCTGCGCAAGCCCTACAAGATCGCCGAACTGCTCAGCCTGGTTCGCGATCTGCTGGCGGCCTCGACGAAGCAAGCATGAGCCGGTCATTGAATCGCTGGCTGCTGGCTGTCGTGATCGGCGCAATGGCGGCCGGCTGCGCCAGCTCGGCACCCGACAGCGTGGCCGATGCCAAGCAGATCAATTCGGCGCAGCGCCCCGCGATCAGCAAGCCGGCCGCGAGCTTCCTGGTCGAGATGGTCGACGCCCGGCTGATGGATTTCGAGGAAGGCAAGCAGGCCGCCCAGCGCGGCAGCAGGCCGGCGATCCGCGACTACGGCCGGCTGATGATGCGCGACCAGACCCGGCTGCTGAGCCAGCTCGAACTGCTGGCGCTGGCGCTGCAGGTAACGGTGCCGGCGACGATCAGCGACGACAAGCGTGATGGCCTGAACGATCTGATCGATGCCGACCGCGACCGCTTCGACAAGCGCTTCATCAAGTCGATGCGCATCGATCACCAGCGCGATGTCGGCGCGTTCAAGGAAGCCAGCAAATTTTCCGATGCCGCGGTCGCCGATTTCGCGCGCCGCGAACTGCCGCTGATCCAATCCCACCTGGATGGCATCGAAGCGATCAAGAAGGATTACTGAGTTCTGTTGGAGTTCTGCGGGGCGTGACCGAGGAATCCCCCCTCGCCACACCTGGCTTGGCTGGCCACCAAGCCGCAACGCAATCGGCCAATTACAAGAACCGGGCGGGATAGCCGAAAGGCGTATCCCGCCACGTCGGCAATGCGGCACCCGGACGGCGGGATACGCGGTGAAGCTGCTATCCCGCCCTACGCCCTACGCCCTACGCCCTGGATGACGCCGAGGCGATCAACGAAGATTGATAGGTATGCACGGCGTGCATACAATCAGCGCATGAACTACGCGTGGGACGAAGCCAAGCGCCAGGAGAACATCCGCAAGCACGGTGTGGACTTCGCTGATGCGGTGGGCGTGTTCTTCGACGATTACGCCATCACCGAGCCAGACCCGGATGGCCAGGACGAAGCGCGCTTCGTCACCTTGGGTATGGGCGTGAATTTGCGCGTGCTGTTCGTGATCTGGACAGAGCGGCAAGGTGATACCTACCGCCTCATTTCGGCCCGCAAAGCCAGCCCCGGCGAGATTCGCCAGTATCAGGAGTAAACCCCATGCGCGACGAATACGATTTCAGCAATGGCAAGCGCGGCGCCCTCATCACCGAACCGGGCAAGGAGCGCATCACCATCCGCCTGGATGCTGAAGTGCTTGCCTGGTTTCGCGATCAGGTGAAGGGCGGCGGCAACTACCAGACGCTGATCAACGAGGCGCTCAAGACGCACATCGGCATGTCCGGCAAGGAAGATGTCCCGCTCACCGTGCGCAAGTTGCGCGAGGTGCTGCGGCAGGAACTGCGTGCGTCGTGAAACAGCGACACCCCCATTCGCCGCTGGTCTCCTTCCCCCGCAGGCGGGGGAAGGTCGGGATGGGGGCGTTGGACGGTTGCGCTCGCATCAAACGCCCCGTCCAGGGCTTCCGCCCGTCGTCAGCGTGCTCGGAAGTGCCATCCGAGGCACTTCCGAAAGTGCACACGCTGCCGACCCCCAGCCCTCCCCCGAAAAGCGCGGGGGAGGGAGCAACGTAGAACTGGACGGCGGGATACCAGTGAATTACGGGTGTTTGGCAACCGGTGCCAGCGCCGCAATCGTCGCAATCAGTTCCTTGACGATCACCGGCTTGGCGATGTGGGTCTGGAAGCCGGCATCGAGGGCGCGGGCGCGATCGTCGTTCTGGGCGAAGGCGGTGACCGCGATCGCCGGCATCGGCGGCCGGCCGCTGCTGCGCTCGAAGGCGCGGATCAAGGCCAGGGTTTCGTAGCCGTCCTGGCCGGGCATGGCGATGTCGCAGATCAGCAGATCCGGCAGGTCGCCATCGCTGCGCTGGATGCGCCGCACCGCTTCCTCGCCGGACGACAGCACCTCGACCACGGCACCGGTCTGCGACAGCAGCACGGCGAGCGGATCGCGCGATTCGACGTGATCATCGACCAGCAGCAGCCGCAGGCCGCCGAGGCTGGGCAGTGCCGCCGCCCGCTCGAAGCCGCTGATCGGCAGGATCGCCGAGGCTGCGCCGTCGCGGCGCAAGGGCAGGCGCACGGTGAACAGCGCGCCTAGCCCCGGCCCGGGGCTGGCGGCAACGACATTGCCGCGATGCAGTTCGCAGAGACTGCGGACCAGCATCAGCCCCAGGCCCAGGCCGCCCTGGCCACGGCTGTTGCCGGTTTCATCGCGCCGGAAACGCTCGAACAACTGGGGCAGGAAATCGCTGTCGATGCCACGGCCGTCATCGCGGACCCGGATCACCGCGAAGTCGCCCTCGCGGCACGCCGACAGCCAGACGTGGCCGCCGGACGGGGTGAACTTGATGGCGTTCGACAGCAGGTTCCAGACGATCTGCTGGACCCGGTCGGCATCGCCTTCCAGGGTTTCGTCGGCGAGTTCGATCTCGGCGGCGAGCACGATGTGCTTGGCCAGCGCCTTGTCGCGCACGCTTTCGGCAGACGCGGCGATCACTGGCGCCAGCTTCACCGGCGTCAGCAGCAGGCTCAGCTTGCCGGTGATGATGCGGGTGGCATCGAGCAGGTCGTCGATCAGCCGCACCTGCTGCTCGACGCCGGTCTTGATGCCGGCGATCGCCCGCAGCATCAGCTTGCTGCCCTCGCCCTGGATGCTTTCCAGCACGTGCGCCCAGTTCTGGATGCCGTTCAGCGGCGAGCGCAGTTCGTGGGAAACGATGGCGAGGAATTCATCGCGGCTGCGCGCCGCCGCTTCGGCCTGCTTGCGCGCCTCGTGTTCGCGGACCAGCAAGGTGTCGCGCTCGATCTGGCCGCGTACCCGTTCGCTGATGTCGTAGACGATCAGCAGTACCGATTCGAGCAGGCCGCCACGATCGAACTCCGGCACCGCGCGGGCGCTGAAATGGCTGCGCTCGCGGCCCTGCGGCAGGCTGAAGCTGGACGACTGTTCCACCGCTTCGCTGAACGCGGCGCTGATGATCTCCACCGTGGCGCTGACGTACTGCGGCGGAAAGCCCAGTTCGGCTGCCGTGCGTCCGGCATAGGCCGCGCGGCTGATACCGAAGGCGGCCTCGGCTACCCGGTTGATGTAGAGATAGGCGAGGCTGCGATCGACGCGGGCGATCAGATCCGGCGCGTTCTCGGCCAGGGTCTCGAACTCGCGCTCGCGCTCGTAGAGCCTGCCCTCGGCCAGGGTTCGCTCGGTGATGTCCATGACCACGGCGATGAAGCCGATGACTTCTCCCGCTTCGTTCCACTCCGGCGTGTATTTGGCGTGGATGTAGCGCTCGCCAACGGGAATCGCCACCCGCGTCTGATAGTCCACCGCCTGTCCCGATATCACTCGCGAGATATAGGGCTGGATGGTCGCCAGCACCTGGTCGCCAGCGACCTCCGTGATGTTGCGGCCGATCAATTGCTCCGGCGCCGTCACCGGCATCAGCGTCGCGAACGCCTGGTTCATGAACTGATAGCGCAGATCGGCACCGATGCGGGCGATCCCGATCGGTACGGCGGCGGTGATCGAGCGCAGCTCGCGCTCGCTGTCGCGCAACTGCTGCTCGACCCGGCGGCGCTCGGTGATCTCGCCAAGCACGCCGTAACCGATCGAGCTGCCGTCGTCGTCGTCCTGCACCAGCACCAGCTGCGAGCGCAGCCAGCGGACGCTGCCGTCGCTATGGACGACCCGGTACTCGGCATCGAATTCGGCACCGCCAGCCAGCGTTTCCTTGAGCGCCGCCGAGACCCGCTGGCAATCGTCCGGATGGAGCGCGTCGCGCCAGTCCTGGATGGTGTAGACCGGCCGCTTCTCCTCGCCGAAGAACAGCGGATAGATGCCGGCATCGCCGTCGACCCGGCCGGTGGCGGGCTCGTAGCTCCAGGCCACCAGATGCGCCGCGTCGAGCGCCAGTTGCAGACGCCGGCCGCTGGCGTTCTGCGCCTGTTCCTGCTGCTTGCGTTCGGTGATGTCGGCCGCCACGCCGTGGACCTGCGCACCCTGGCCGTCTTCATCGGCAATCAGGATGGCGCGGGCATCGAGCCAGGTCATGCCGCCGTCGGTGCGCAGCACCCGGAACTCTTCGCGGAACGTCTCTCCGCCGGTCATCAGCCGGCGCAGCGCGGTCTCGACCCGCAGCCGGTCTTTCGGGTGCAGCCGCCGCCGCCACGGGCCCAGCCGCCGGCAGGCTGCGGAGGTCAGGCCGAACATCGCGCACAGGGCATCGGAAATGCTCAAGCGCCGGGTCGGCGAGTGCAGGGTCCAGACGTGCAGTTGCGCGGCTTCCATCGCCTGATGCAGGTTCTGCTCGCGCTCTGCCAGCGTGCGCACCACGGTACGCCGGTCGGTGATGTCTTCGGCAATGCCGACCACGCGGTCGATGGCACCATCGTCGCCGCGCACGGCGATGCCGCGATCGCGGATCCAGCGCTGTTCGCCGTTGCCGTCGATGAGGCGGTACTCGATCGCGAAGTGATCCTCGCCTTCTTTCGCCTCGCCCAAGGCCTCGAACGCGGCGGCGACCAGCGCACGATCCCCAGGGTGAATCTTGCCCGGCCAGCGCGCCTCGCCAGCCAGCAGCTCGGGTTCATCATGACCCCAGCAGCGGCTGTAGCTGGGGCTGACATAGAGCTGCCGGCGGCTCTGCCAGTCGACGATCCAGAACACGTCGTCGACGTTTTCGATCAGCACGCTGAAGCGCTGCTTGACCTCGCGCAACTGCGAGCGGGTACGGCGGGCTTCGCTGATATCGCGCAGGCCGAGGGTCAGTTGCACGGCGACACCGGCAGCATCGCGCTCGACGCAGGCGGTGGCGTTCAGGCTGAGCGGCTGGCTGTCAGCGGAGCCGTAACGAAAATCAGCGGTGACGGTGTCGGTGGTGCCGGGCGCGAGCAAGGCCGTGGCGATCTGCTCCAGCGCCGGCAGATCGCGGCGATCGATGCGGCGCAGCAGTTCGGCGACCGGCAGCGGCTCGCCAGCCGGCAGATCGAGCAGCCGGGCGGCGGCTTCGTCGAGCACGAAAACGCCGCTGCGCGGATCGCCCTCGCAATAGCCGATGCCGATCGCGGCACTGAGCCGCAGCCGGCGCGCCTGGGCTGCCGCAATGGCGTCGACCATGGCCTAGAACGCTTTCAAGTTAGATGGACACATAAAAGCCCGTCATGCCCGCGCAGGCGGGCATCCAGTTTTGGCCGGAGCGCACCGCATCAGAACTGGATTCCCGCCTGCGCGGGAATGACGAGTGTTGGTGGGCATCACTCGTTACCCGAGGCTCTGGCGGCGATCTCGCCGCCTTCGACCGCAGCGCCTTGCAAGCCGTACTCCTCAAGCCGGTTGTAAAGCGTCTTCAAGCTGATGCCGAGCTGTTCCGCCGTGTATTTCTTGACCCCGCCATAGAGTGCGAACGCGGCCAGGATCAACTGCTTCTCGGCGGCGGCGAGCGAGGTGCCGACCGGGATTTCGATCACCGTTTCCGGGTTGGCCGCCACTTCGGCAGGGCCGGTGGCCAAGGACAGCGCGCTGCCGATGTCGATCAGCTCGTCGCCCATGATGTAGGCGCGCTGCACGAAGTTGCGCAGCTCGCGGACATTGCCCGGCCAGCGTTGCGTTGCCAGCTTGGCAAGACCGTCCGCCGGGAAGCGCTTGTGGCTGGCGTGAGCCTGGTTGAGTTCGTCGAGAAAGCGCTGCGCCAGCAGTTCGACATCGCCCAGCCGCTCGCGCAGCGGCGGCATCTGGATCGGAAACACATTCAAGCGGTGGTAAAGATCGGCTCTGAGCTTGCCGGCCGCCACCGCCGCTTCCGGATCGCGATTGGTCGCGGCGATGACCCGGACATCGGTCTCCACTTCCCGGTCAGTGCCGATGCGCATGAACTTGCCGGTTTCCAGCACCCGCAGCAGCTTGACCTGCAGCTCGACCGGCATCTCGGTGATTTCATCGAGAAACAGCGTGCCGCCGTCAGCGCGCTCGAAATAGCCGCGTTGCTGGCGATCAGCCCCGGTGTAGCTGCCTTTCTCGTGGCCGAACATTTCGCTTTCGATCAGGTTCGGCGAGATCGCGCCGCAGTTGACCGCCATGAACGGCTGCTTCGGCCGCCGGCTCATCTCGTGCAGCGTTTGCGCGGCCAGTTCCTTGCCGGTGCCGCTTTCACCGATCAGCAGCACGGTGGCGGCGGTCGGCGCGACGCGGCTGATCTGGTCGTAGAGCACGCTCATGATCGGCGACTTGCCGAGCATGTGGCCGAAGTAGCCGACCCGGCGCAGCTCGCTGCGCAGCGCGCCGATCTGCGATTTCAGATCCGAGGCTTTCGGCACCCGCTGCAGGATCGCCCGCAGCCGGGCGATGTTGACCGGCTTGACCAGGTAGTCGGCCGCGCCAGCGCGCAAGGCGGCGATCGCGGTCTCGACGCTGGCATTGCCGGTGATCAGGATGATCTCGGTCTCGGCGCGATTTTCGATGGCGTCGATCAGATCGAGGCCATCGCCATCCGGCAGGTGCAGATCGATCAGCACGATGTCCGGCTGCTGCCGGGTCAGCTGGATATGCGCGGCGCGCAGATCGGCCGCGCAGGCCGTGGTGAAGCCTTCGGCTTCGACCAGCGCCGCCATCGACTCACGCGTGTTCTCGTCGTCATCGACGATCAAAGCATGCGCCATTCAGCCTCTCTCCCCAAGCCAATGCGACATTCGATTCACCCAGCCACTCCGATGCTTTCGAGCACCGTACCACCTTCATCAGCGCGGTCAGCGGCGCTTGAACTTTATCCACACGGCACTAGCGCGTTTTCAAATCAAATGAATCCATGAAGTCCCGTCATGCCCGCGCAGGCGGGCATCCAGTTTCGCCGTAACGCGTCGCATCAACACTGGATTCCCGCCTGCGCGGGAATGACCAATGACGTGTAGAGATCTGCAGGAGAAATGCGCTAGCGGCCATCAACTGTTCAGGGGCGGCTCGCCGCTGTGGCAGCCGGCACTGAGGTGGCGATCATGCCGCCCTCGTTTTCCCAGCGATTGAGTTCAGGCGGCGTGGCGGGCGGCTTGGTGGGCTGCTGGTCAGCCTTCAACCTGGCCTTGCGTTCGGCCGCTGCGCCGACGCCGGCACGAAGCAGATAGCCGGCCGCGCCGGCCACCAGGCCAAACGCGACCAGACGCCAGTTGACCCGTCGCGCCAGTGGCAGGGCATAGGCCAGCACCGGCCTGACAACAGGTTTGATGGCGTCGAGCATCGAGCTGGCGGTATCGCGCAGGCGCGGTGCAGCGGTATCGACCAGGCGTTCGGCTGTAGCCGCGGCACCATTCAGCGAGCTGCTGTTGAGATTCATGTTGGCTTCCTCTCGAAAGGGGGATAGGACCGCCCGGCTGGCGGAACCAAGGCTGGCGGAACGAATACTGGCGGAGCCGATGGCGCAGTCGCCATCGGCGGCCGGGCGCTGGCCGCATCACTGACTGAACGCAGGGTCTCGCTGAGCAGCACCGCCGTTCGATAGGCGCTGACCATCTGCAGCACCGTCGCGAACCAGCTGCGACGCCGTGGCTCGCGGACCGCGAGATAGGCCGCGCGATGCCCGCCCACCGGCATGCCGATCCGCCGGCCGTTGCTGCCGCGCAGCGCCCGCAGGATCAGGAACGCAGCGCCGGCCGCGAACAGCGCCGGCACCAGCGCACGGACATTTTTCTGCAAGTGCTGGAGCTTGTGCAGCGGGCGGCGCAACTCATCGAGCGTGCCCGCCAGTTGTTCGCGATCCTGCTCGATGCGCGCCAGCACTCGATGCCGCTGCGCTCGACGATCTGCGTCGCCATCGGTCATTTTCTGGCCTCTCTGGCTTCTCTGGCCTCGTTGATTTCCTGCTGGTCCACGGCCAGCGCCTGGGCGCTGGCCTCGAACAGGGTCGACGCGGCCACCGCCCGGTAGGCCTTGACGGCCCGCAGCGCGATGACCATGAAGCTGACGGCCAGGCCGACGACCACCGGAATGCGCCAGGACGTATCCCAGACCAGGGCCACCAGCAGCATCGCCACCAGTTGCACGCTGAGGAAGATCGACAAGGCGGCCAGCAGGCCACGGCTGAGCACCTGCCCCAGCCGTAGCCGCTCATCGTGGATTTCGAGTTTGAACAGCTCGAAACGGCCTTGCATCAGGTTCATCGACTGGCTGAGCAGCCGCCGCAAGGTATCGGACAGCGGGGGATCTGAAGGCGGCGGAGCCGACAGCGGTTTCCGGGCCACGGGGCCTTGCGACGGGGTCACGGCGGGGCTGCCTAGCGGCGCGAACCGCTGCTGATGAAGCCGATCAAGGCACCCGCCAGCGCCGCGATGGCAATCGCCTGCCAGGGCTTTTCATGGACGTAGGAATCGGTGGCGGTGACCGCCTGCTTGCCGCGTTCCATGGCGTAGTCCTGGGCGCTGGCGATCTGAGTCCGCGCGCTGCGCAGGCTGTCCTGCAGCTTTTCGCGAAGCACGGCAATGCTGTCGCTGGACACCGCTGCGGTCTGCCGCATCAGTTCCTCGGCATGGGTCGCCAGATCGTGGGCGCTCGACGCCAAGGCGTCGGAAGAATGGCTGCCGTTCTGCTGCTGATAATCATCCATGGTGTTCTCCTTGGGTGTAAGGCCGGGGCGATGACCGAAATGGCCGCCCCGGCGCGCTGCTGACGCTGTACCGCGTCACGATCAGCGAGTGGTCGGCATCGGGGGATGCCGCCCTGATCAGCGGCAGATTGCGTGCCCGAGCCTGCAGGTCTGGAGCACAAAGGCACAGAGAGAGGCAACGGCAAGGACACCAAGGAAAGCCTTTCTTCCTGTCCTCAAGCTTTTTACCTTTGTGCCTTTGTGCTCCGGGCTTGATTGGCCGGTCGTGGCGGCAGGCGCTTCGCGTAAGCTTTACAAAATCGCAGGTAATTTCAGGGCAGTCCGCGATCACTGCTGCGCAACCACGACTCACCCCTTTCCACCGATGCCCGCCACTAGCCTGAACAAAGCCACGACAAACCCCCAGAACAACCCAGTGCCTGCGGCCCTGATCAGCAGCCCTGGCGATGATCAGGGGCTGGCCGGCCTGATCGGCCAGGCCCCGGTGATGCTCCGGCTGCGCGACCAGATTCGCCGCGTGGCGCCGACCGAGGCCACGGTGCTGATCATCGGCGAGAGCGGCACCGGCAAGGAGGCCGTTGCCCAGGCGCTGCATACCTTGAGCCGGCGGGTGCCGGGGCCGTTCGTGGCGGTCAACTGCGGGGCCATCGCGCCGAGCCTGATCGAAGCCGAACTGCTCGGCCACGAGAAAGGCAGCTTCACCGGCGCCGATCGCCAGCGCGCCGGTTATTTCGAGCGCGCCAACGGCGGCACCATCTTTCTCGATGAAATCACCGAGATGCCGCTGGAAATGCAGGTCAAGCTGCTGCGGGTGCTGGAAGCACGACGCTTCCAGCGAGTCGGCGGCTCGGAAACGATCAGCGCCGACGTGCGGGTGCTGGCCGCCACCAATCGCGACATCGAAGCGGCGGTGCGCGAAGGCCGCTTTCGCGAAGATCTGATGTATCGCCTCGCGGTGTTTCCGCTGCGGGTGCCGAGCCTGCGCGAGCGCGACGGCGATGTGCCGGTGCTGGCCCAGCATTTTCTCGATGGGCTCAATGCCAAGGAAGGCAGCCGCAAAAGCTTTTCCCGCGCCTACCTGCGGCACCTGCCCTTGCAGCAGTGGCCGGGCAATGTCCGCGAACTGAAGAACGCGGTCAGCCGGGCGTTCATCCTCGCCGACGATCTGCTCGAACCGCCGACGCTGCCGGCGGCCGCCGCGCCGCGCAAGCCCAGCCTGCGCGACGGCCATCTGCAGATCAGCATCGGCACGCCGCTGGCCGATGCCGAGCGGGAAATGATCCTGGCCACGCTGGACCATTTTTCCGGCGACAAGCGGCAGACGGCGCAAACCCTCGGGGTCAGCCTGAAGACCTTGTACAACCGGCTGGAGGCCTATCGCAGTGATGCGGTCGGGCCGGATTCGGCAAGCAGCACCTGAATCAGCGCTCCACCACCAACCGTCATTCCCGCGCAGGCGGGAATCCAGTTTTGGCCGTAGCGCGCCGCATCAGAACTGGATTCCCGCCTTCGCGGGAATGACGAGTGTTTTAAAGGTTCTGAAGAATTTGCCGGATCAGCCAGCCACGCCGTCAGCCGGCAGGCTTTCCAGGTAGGCCATCAACACCGCGTAATTCGCCGGTTTGACCAGGTGCTGGTCGAAGCCGGCTTCCCGGGTCTTGCGCAGATCGTCCTCCTGGCCCCAGCCGGTCAGCGCCACCAGGACGATGCGCTCGCCGCCGGGCTGGGCCCGGATCCGGCGCGCCACTTCATAGCCGTTGAGCTTGGGCAGGCCGAGATCGAGCAGCACCACCGCGGGCCGGAAGCTGTCGACCTGGCGCAGCGCTTCCAGGCCATCGTGGGCCATCGCGGTCTGGTTGCCGTTCAGATCCAGCAGCATGGCCAGCGAGGCGGCCGAATCCTCGTTGTCGTCGACCACCAGGATGCGCCGGCCGGTGGCCGCCGCCGGTGCGATCCCCGCCTCGACGCGAGTCTCGATCGGGGTCTCGATGCTCGCCAGCGCGACCGGCGCCAGCGCCGAGTGCTCGGCGATCACCGGCAGGCTGACCACGAACTCGCTGCCCAACCCCGGCCCGGCGCTGTACGCGCGCACCGTGCCGCCGTGCAGGCCGACCAACTGCTGCACCAGAGTCAGGCCGATGCCGAGGCCGCCGTGGGAGCGCTCCTGCGACTGATCGACCTGGGTGAACAGCTCGAAGATGCTGCCCAGCCGGTCGGCGGCGATGCCGATGCCGCTGTCCTTGATCGAGACCAGCACCTGCTTGCCCGCGCCGCTCACGGTCAACTCGATGCGGCCGCCGGGCTCGCTGTACTTGCAGGCGTTGTTGAGCAGATTGCTGAACGACTGCGCCAGCCGCAGCGGATCGGCATCGAGCCATACCGGCGTTGACGGCAGCGCGACGATCAACTGGTGACGCGCCGCATCGAGCAGGGGCTGGCTGGTCTCGACCGCCATCTGGATGATCTGCGCCAGCGCCACGGATTCCCGGCGCAGCTCGATCTTGCCGTGACTGATCCGGCTGATGTCGAGCAGATCGTCGACCAGGCGAACGACCTGCCGTACCTGCCGCTCCATCACCGCCGCTGCGGCGAGCACCGAGGTCGGGTTCTCGGGAAGCCGCTGCACGGTGCGCAGCGCGTTGCTGATCGGGGCCAGCGGATTGCGCAGTTCGTGGGCCAGCATGGCCAGGAAGTTGTTCTTGCGCAGATCGGCTTCCGACAGTTGCGCGGCAATCTCGCGCAGCTCGTTGGCGGTCCGCTCCAGCCGCATCTCGGCCTGTCGCCGTTCGCCGATGTCGCGGAACACCAGCACGCAGCCGACGATCTCGCCGTCCTTGCAGCGGATCGGCGCGGCGCTGTCGTCGATATGGCGCTCGACGCCATCGCGGGCAATCAGCAGCGTGTGATTGGCCAGACCGACGATGACGCCTTCGCGGAGCGCCCGTATCGCCGGGCTGGCTACGGGCTGGCGGCTGGTCTCGTTGATGATCCGGAACACCTGTGCCAGTGGCTGGCCGAGGGCATCGGCCAGAGTCCAGCCGGTGAGGGTTTCCGCCACCGCGTTCATGTTGGTGACGGCGGCCTCGCAATCGACCGAGATCACCGCGTCGCCGATGCTGGCCAGCGTGGTCCGCAGACGTTCGGCCTGCTCGGCGATGGTCTGGTTGGCGGCATCGAGCTGGAGCAGGTTGCTGCGCAGCAGCAACAGGTAGGCGGCGATCACCGTCAGCGCCAGCGCCCCGGAAAGCCCGCCGCTGATCAGCGCGGTCTGGTAGCTGCGCTCGTAGTTCCGGCCATGGCTGGTCAGCAGCGCACGCTCGTCGACGATCATTTCGCCGACGACTTCCCGCAGACCCTCCATCTCCTGCTTGCCCTGATCGATCAGCAGCAGTTCGCGCGCCGGGTCGTAGCCCGCGGCCCGCCGGGATTCGGCAAGCTCCGACAGGGTTTCCAGACGGCCCTGCACGCGCTGACGCAATTCGGCGAACCGCGCCTGCTGCTGCGGATTGTCGGCGACCAGCACCTGCAGCCCGGCCAGCGCGACACCGACGCTGTCGGTGACCGCCGAATACGGCTCGAGATAGCGCGGCTCGCCGGTCAGCAGATAGCCGCGCAGCCCGCTTTCGGCGGAGGTGACCAGCAGCACCACATTGTCGAGACCGTGGATCACGTCCTGGGTGTGGGTGACCCAGTAGGATCGGTCGTGCAGTTGCCGGGTATTCGACACCGCCAGGATGACGCTGACCGCCAGCGTCGAGACCGCCAGAGCAGCCCCCAGCAACAGTGCGATCTTCAGTTGACGCTTCATCGTCTACCGGTTTCCTGGCCCGAATGGTTCCACCGGCTGCGTCATGGAAAAATTTTGTCAGCGCTAAGTCTAGCTGCCCGGCCGCTGCCACAGGCGATTTTCTCCGCTCGCCCCGCCCTCGGGCTCGGCACTTGCCCATGCAGCCCATACGGCTTGGTACACCGCCCGGGATGGTCCCGGACCGGGGGCACGCCATGGCGCTGTTCCGGTCACGGTGTTGTTCAGGCCGGAAGCTTGTTCAGGAGTTGCCGACATGACCGATATCCTGCTGCTCCCGCACAACCGCCTGCTCACCTCGCTGCCAGCCGAGGTACAGCGGCGGCTGGCACCCGACCTGAAGGCCGTCCATCTGCCGCAGGGCACGGTGCTGCACGGTGGCGGACAAACACCGAGCAAGGTCTATTTCCCGGCCGGGGCCATCGTTTCGCTGAGCTGTCTGACCGAGAGCGGCGATTGCGCCGAAGTCTCGCAGGTTGGCAGCGAAGGCCTGGTCGGCGTTTCGGCGCTGATGCCTGGCAACAGCAGCCCGACGGTGGCGATCGTGCAGGGTGCCGGCTACGCCTACATGCTGAACGGGCAGCGGCTGCGCGATGAACTCGGGCACAGCCCGGCGATGCTGATGCTACTGCTGCGCTACACCCAGACGCTGATGGTGCAGATGGCCCAGATGGCGGTCTGCAATCGCCATCATTCGATCGATCAGCAGCTGAGCCGCTGGCTGCTGCGTTTCGACGATCACCGCCCCGGACAGCGGCTGGCGATCACCCATGAACAGATCGCCACCATGCTCGGCGTGCGCCGCGAAAATATCTCCCGGGCCACTCAGAAGCTGCACCAGCTCGCGGTGGTCCGCTGCGGCCGCAGCGAGATCACCGTGCTCGACCGGCCGCGCCTCGAACGCCTGAGCTGCGAATGCTACGGCGCGGTACACAAAGGCAGCGAACGGCTGCTGGCGCCCCCCGCGGCCGCACCGCCGGACTGGCAGAAATCCGTCATCACGACACTCGGCCGCAGCGGCCTGCCGCCGCAACGGACCGCCGCCGTCACCGCGTGAAGCATCCCCGCGTTCTCGATCAGCGCTGGCCCTACTGGCTGCTGATGCTGCTGGTGTTCGGCATCGCCGCGCGCCTGGCCATGCCCTATGCGATGAAGGCCTGGCTGAACCAGCGCCTGGCGTCGCTCGGCAACTATCAGGGCCATGTCGAGGATGTCCACGTCGCGCTCTGGCGCGGTGCCTACGAGTTGCGTGGCGTGAACATCCAGCAGTTGAACAGCGCCGTCGACGAGCCCTTGTTCGCCACTCCGGTGATGGAAGTGCAGGTGCTGTGGAGCGCCTTGATCAAGGGCACCATCGTCGCCCGCATCCGGGCAATGGCGCCCAAGATCAGCTTCGCCGCCGGCCACAAGGACAAGGCTGCGCAGACCGGCCGTGGTGTCAACTGGGCCGATCTGCTCGACCGGCTGACGCCATTCCGCATCGATCGGCTGGAGATCGTTTCCGGCCAGGTCCATTACTACGATCTCTACAGCAAGCCGAAAGTCGACGTGCATCTCGATGATGTCGAAGCAGTGCTGACCAATCTGACCAATGCCCGCGACGATCAGCGCCCGCGAGTGGCTGATCTGCAGCTCGAAGCCCTGGCGATGGCGCAGTCGAAGCTGACCCTGGATTTGCAGATCGATCCGTTCGCCGTGCAGCCGGACTTTGCCCTGAAGATGAAGCTGCTGGGCCTGCAGGTGGCACGGATGCGCCCGGCGATGCAGGCCTACACGCCGTTCGATCCCACCGAAGGCAAGCTCGATGTGCTGCTGGAGGCCACCGGCAAGGACGGCGCGGTCAGCGGCTATGTCAAACCGCTGTTCACCGGCCTCAAGGTGGTTGACTGGAAGCAGGAACTGAAAGGCGAGCACAACCCCTTCGAGCTGGCGATCAATGCCGTCGGCAGCGTGCTGAATCTGGTGCTGCAGAATCAGGCCAAGGATCAGCTCGCCACCAGGATGCCGTTTTCCGGCCGGATCGATGCACCGAATGTCGATATTGCCAGCGCGTTCGGCAACATCCTCAGCAATGCTTTCATCTCGGCGTTCGAGCCCGGGTTCGAGCGGCAGGCGACACCGGAAAAGCCGTGAGCGGCCGGATCAGGCTGCCGACGGCCCGGCGCTGCTGGCATAGCCTGCTCGAAGCCGGCAGCACGTAGGTTTCCGATAACTGCGCCACCATGGCCGCCGCGATCGCCTTCTATGCATCGTTCTCGCTGGCGCCGACCCTGGTGATCGTCATCGCCGTGGCCGGCTTTTTCTTCGGCGCCGATGCCGTGCAGGGCCGGCTGCTCAAGGAGATTGCCGGATTGACCGGTGCCGACGGCGCCAAGGTCATCCAGACCATGGTCGCCAACGCCTGGAAATCCGATAACAGCACCTGGACGACGGTGATTTCGACGATCGCGATCATCATCGGTGCCTCGGCAACCTTTTCGCAGTTGCACGACACCGTGAACCTGATCTGGCGGCGCTCCGATGCCATCGCCGCGCCAGCCGCAACCACGCTGTGGACCGGCGCGCGCCAGTTGCTGAAGGTGCGGCTGATGTCGTTCGGCATCGTCATCGGCATCGGCTTCCTGATCCTGGTGCTGCTGGTGCTCGATGCCGGCATGACGGTGGCGATCGAATGGCTGTGGGGCGTCGACGGCGTGCTGTACATCGCCCAGCAGATCGCCCAGCAGGCCACCGTGCTGCTGATGCTGTGCACCATCTTCGCGATCCTGCCGCGCCTGCTGCCAGATCGGCATCTGCGCTGGCGCGACGTGTTTGCCGGCGCGCTGGTGGCCGTTCTGCTGTTCACCGCCGGCAAGCATCTGTTCGGGCTCTATCTCTCACGCGCCGGCACTGCCGATGCGTTCGGCGCGGCCGGTTCGCTGGCGGTGATCCTGATGTGGCTGTTCTATTCGGCGGCCGTGTTCCTGTTCGGCACCGAGTTCGCGGCGGCTTGGACGCGGCTGTCCGCCACTGACGATGACCGGGGCCCAGCCGGCACCTGAAGAGCAGGCACAGCGGATGCCGCTCATCGGGGTGTCCGATCCGGACTCAAGCCACATCAGCGGAGAATCATCATGAGCATCCTGAAATTGCGAGAACTGATCAAGGACGTGAAAGTTGCCATGTTCACGACCATCGACCAGCACGGCTTGATCCGCAGCCGGCCGCTGACAACCCTGGATACCGACGCTCAGCAAGGCGTCGCCGAACTGTGGTTCTTCACCGCGGGGAATGCGCCCAAGATTGACGAGATTGCCGAGGACCAGCACGTCAACCTGTCGTATGCCGATCCGGTCCATCAGCGCTTCGTCTCCGTCTCCGGCACGGCGACCGCCAGCCGCGATCTTGAAATGATCCGCCGCTTGTGGAAGCCGATTCACAAGGCCTGGTTCCCGGAAGGCATCGATGACCCAACGCTGATCGTGATCCACGTGCGGATCATTCAGGCCGAATATTGGGACGCACCGAGCAGCAGCATCGTCAACGCCTTTGGCATCGCCAAGGCGATCATGCTCGGCGAAACCTACGAACCCGGCGACAACGAAAAGCTGAGCCTGCGCACGCCGGAAGATGCCGCCGCCGCCCGTTGAGGCAGTCGGACTGCGGCTCATCTGACGGGTACTTTCTACCCGCTGCCGCCGCCACCGAAGCCGCTCGGGCCGCCTGAACCGGGTTTCGCTGCTTTCACTGGCACTTGGCGCAACTGCGGAAGATCGTGAAAAAACCATTGCCACACAGCGGCTTGCGAAATCCTCACGGGGCCGGGAACGGCAGTTGCTCTGCTGGTAGGCATCGCTACTGAAGAAACAGGGTCCGGTCCGGATTCCTGAATGGGCCGAGCAACGTTGTCTGGCCTGGTCTGCCGAAACAGATCGACTCTTCACAGTGTGTTTGCAGTCTTGCTGGCATCGGCAAGACCTGTGAAGCCAACCCCAGAAATTTGCAATACCCCCAATACCTAGAAGCACTTAGAAGCAGGAGATGAATATGAACATGAAAAAGAAAGCTTTCGTAATCGCGTTGCTGGTGGCCTCGGGCTCGGTGATCGCAGCGCCAGGCGCCGGGATCACCGGTGTCGGGCGTACGGCAGCCTTGAACGTGTTTCCGAACCTCGGCAGCTTTGCCCTGCTGCCTCCGGCGCGTTCAGCCCGGCTTGCCCGAGCAGCGGCAGTTACGCGTGAAACCCGCTTCGCCGACGGCAATGCCTCGAACAACCGGGCAACGGCCCTGGCCAATCTCGATGCCCGTAATTTGCCGGGGCTGGAAACGCTCGGCGAGCGGGTCAACAACCGGGCCGATCGTCGCGCCGACCGTCGCGCGCTGATCAGCCAGGACGGCATTGCCATTGGCGATGCCACCCTCAAGTTCGATTCCTCCACCACCACCAACAGCGATGGCAGCACCTCGCGCACCTTCACCAGCAACTTCGACCGCGAGACCGACGGCAGCCGGACCAGCAAGCCGCTGTTCACCGACAGCGACGCGTCCAGAACCGTCGACGCCTCGGGCAAGACCATGCTCGACAACAGCGTCACGGTGACTCGCGGTGGTGATGCGGGCGTCGGCAAGATCGCGTCGACGGTCGACTTCAACCGTGATCTCAGCCGCAGCACCAAGGTCGAAGGCACGGCTTCGTCGGACAGGGAAAGCAGCTCGTCGAGAAGCACCGATTACTCGGGCAAGTTCGACAGCAGCCGACCGTTCAACGGCAAGCCGTTCGAGATCAGCTACCGCGTCGAAACCACGCCGGCCAATGGCGAAACGGTGGTCCGTTCGGGCGATACCCGCGATGCTGAACAGGCCACTCGCCCGCTGCTGCGCGCCAACGCCATCGACAACGCCGCCCAGCGTCAGGACAATCGTCAGGACCGCCGTGAAGCGCGCCGTGACAATTGAACAACAACTGAGGCTGAGTCGCTGAAAACCAGAGAGGCTGCCACGGCAGCCTCTTTTTTTGCTCAGGTGCCGGTGATCACGTCGTGGACGAAGCGCAGCTTCTCGATCGCCGGCGGCGACAGCACGAACGGATAGGCATCGCCGTGGCCAAGGCTGCGGTTGAGGTTGTTGAGCACATAGGTCAGCGCCATCCAGCGCTCGATCATCAATTCGAAGCCGCCGGCGGCCTGGTCGTTGCCAGCTTCGAGCAAGGCCAGCGCCGGTTCGTTGACTCGTGACGGCATCAGCGCGAATCCGCTGACGCTGGCGGTCTCCAGAGTGTCGACGATGTGCAGGTAGTGGGCCCAGGTTTCCGCCCAGTCTTCCCAGGGGTGCATGGTCGCGTAGGCACTGACGAAATGCTCCGGCCAGTTCGCCGGCGCGCCACGCTTGTAGTGATGCTTGAGAGCGTCTTCGTAGTCCTCGCTTTCGTCGCCGAACAGGGCGCGGCAGCCGTCGAGCCAGGCCGAATCCAGGATCAGCAGATCCCAGTAGTAATGGCCGACTTCATGGCGGAAATGGCCGAGCAGGGTTCGGTAGGGTTCATCGAGCTTCTGCCGGCGGCGCTCGCGTTCGGCATCGTCGGCCTCGGCGAGATTCATGGTGATCAGGCCTTCATCGTGGCCGGTGAGCACCGGCTCGCCGCCCTCGGCGCTGAGATCGGCCTTGAATTCGTAGGCCAGCCCGCGCACCGGATCGACCTCCTTGCTGGCAACCGGCAGCTTCAGGCTAAGCAAGGTGAACAGCAGCCGGCGCTTGGCGGTTTCCATCTTCTGCAGCAACTGCAGGTTGCCGGGCACGCTCAAGTCCGGAATGGTCCGGGTCAGGCGGCAGGACAGGCAATATTCCTCCGGATCGTCAGCGGCGACCACCCAGTTGCAGATCTGGTGATCGGTCGCGTTCTTGCACAGCCGGAACTGCTGGCCGCTGAGCTGCGGATCGGCGCTGGTCCATAGCCCTGGATCGGCCGGCCGCAGGGTGGAGATATCGAGCACGGCGGGCACGAAGGCCAGCACCTCGCTGCAGTTCAGGCAGCGCACGTTCTCGAAAAACGCCAGCGCATCGCAGGCGTCGCAGTGAAAGGTTTTCATCCAAAAATTCCTGGTGTTGGTGTTGGTGTTGGTGTTGGTGTTGGTGTTTTTTCTGCTTGAGGCGGTCAAACGAGAACAGCGCCGCCAGCGGATGCTGGTCGCGGCGGATCAGTCTGGCGATCAGCCCGGCACCGGCGGCGCTGAAGGTGATGCCATTGCCGCCATAGGCCATCGCGAACTGCACGCGCGGGCCGTGCTGCGGATGCGGGCCGAAGAACGGCAGGCCGTCGTCGGTCTCGGCAAAAGTGCCGGCCCAGGCGAACGCCGGTTGCAGGGGCAGATGGGGAAACAGCCTGGCCACCCGCTTGCGCAGGATGCCGGCCTTGCGGTCGACGCTGGCATCGCGGCGCAAGGCGATATCGATATCGTTGTCCTCACCGCCGATCAGCAGGCGGCCGTCGCCGGTCGAGCGCATGTACAGATACGGCCGCGCCGATTCCCAGACCATGGTGTTGGCCAGCGGGCCCAGTGCTGCTGCGTCGATGGGATCGGTGATGAAGGCATAGCTGCTGCGATTTCTGGCGACACGAGTGTCGAGGTATTGCTGCGCGGCATAACCGGCCGCCAGCACCAGATGCCCGGCCTTGATGGTCATGCCGTCGGCGGTGCGCGCGACGACCCCGCGACTGCTGCTTGCAAACGATGCCAGCCGGGTGCGATCGAAGATCGAAACGCCGCGCTTCTGCAACTGCATCAGCAGGCGATAGGTGAACCGGTAGGGATCGATGCGGCCGGCCAGGTCGCTGAAGATCGCCATCGCCGACGAAAAGCCGTACTGCTCGCGTATCTCGCCGCGCGCAAGCCTGCGCACCGCGAAACCGTGGCACAGGCGCAGCTCGTATTCGGCCTTCAGGCGGCCGGCGTGAAACAGGCTGCTGGCGAAGTAGAGGCTGTGCATCGCCGCGAAATCGACATCGCGGACCATCGTCGCCAGCTCCTGCAGCCTCGGGATGGCGTCGGCACAGGCGCGATAGGCGAGCACCGCGTTGTCCTCGCCGTAGCGTGCTGCCAGTTCGGTCATATGGGTGTCGATCTCGTACTGCAGCAGCGCGGTACTGGCGGCACTGCTGCCCCAGCCGATATCGCGCTGCTCGATAACCACCACGGCCTGACCATCGTCGGCCAGTTCCTGGGCGATCAGCGCTGCGGTGATGCCGCCGCCGACGATCAGCACGTCGCAGCGGATATCGCTGGTCAACGGCGGAAACGCCTTCATCAAGCCGTTCTTGACCGCCCAGAACGGGTAACCGCTTTTCAGATCCATGGCTAATCGAAGTCTCTATCTCATTGAATGACGATCCCTGAAAATCTCGTCATGCCCGCGCAGGCGGGCATCCAGTTCCGATGCGTTGCGCTGCGGCCAAAACTGGATTCCCGCCTGCGCGGGGAATGACGAGTGTTTGTGAGGATTGAATCGAAGAAGAGCGCTTACTGCGGATTTATTGAGTCGGCATTAAGACATTGAACCGGGATGCGCTCCTGCAACGTCCCACTCCCTTACCAACGAACTGCATGATGCCGACTCAATAATCAAAACATATTGATTTTGTTATTGATTCGGCTGCTGCCGCACTCGTCTGAGCAGACTGCCCTCGACTCGATCGTCGCGCCAGCGTTCAATATCAAGCAGCCGGATCAATATCAAACTGCCCAGGCCGCGCAAGGCAGCTTCGCCTTCCGCCGTCAGCACGTGCATGCCATCCCAGCCACGCATGACCAGACCTTTCTTCTCCAGCTCTGCAGCCATGACCACCGACAGCGGCGCGCGCTGATTGCCGGCCAGCTCTTGCAGCGCTGCGAGTTCCGGTGCCGAGACTGAAATGGCCACCCCGCGCGTCGACATCGCTCAGGCCGGCAGGTCGACGAGGAAATCGGCCAGCTCGTCGGCGTGCTGCTCTTCGACGGCGAGGATGTCCTTGATCAGCTTGCCGGTCGTTGGATCGGCCTTGTCGAGGTAGGCGATCAGCTCGCGGTAGCTGTCGATGGCGATGCGTTCGGCGACCAGGTTTTCCTTGATCATGTCGACCAGCGAAGAACCCGCCACGTACTCCGCATGGCTGCGGCCGCTCAAGCTGTCGGGCGAGAAATCCGGCTCGCCGCCGAGCTGCACGATGCGCTCGGCGAGCTGATCGGCATGGCCCTGTTCTTCATTCGAATGGACCAGAAACTCGTCGGCGATGCTCTTCGAATTGATGCCACGCGCCATGAAGTGATGGCGGCGATAGCGGAGCACGCAGACCAGTTCGGTGGCCAGCGCTTCATTGAGCAGTTTGAGGACCATTTCCCGGTCCGCTGCGTAGCCGGCAGTTACGGCACCATCCTCGACATGCTTGCGGGCTAGTGCGCGCAGGATCGCGGTGTCAGTCAGCGTTGTCTGAGTCATCGGTAATTCCTTGGAGTCGAAGGGTCAAAAATATGGAGAGCTGAAGCAGTACAGCGGAAGGTAGTGACGCCATCGCGTCAGCAATCCGGCTCACGGCAACATCGTTGGCAAGCGACGTGCCCGGCGCGGGTGCCATGGAGGTCATCGAGTGGTCATCGAACCACCGTCAAACCGCCTTGGAAGGGCCGTAGAAATTGCACGGGCAGCGGCCATTTTTTCAAGGCGCGGCGGCGGGAACACCGCTTGCAGACTCAGGCAAACGCCTCAGCCGATGACGCCAAAACGTCACCGGCTTGAGCCATCGGGATTCGCCATCACCGAAGCCGGAGATCGCCATGTACGCACCCGTTTCCAGACAAATCGACGCGTCCGTTCATCCAGCCTGCACCGGCAACGGTTTCAGCAGCGGCGATCCCGCCGGTGCTTGCCTGAGCCCTGCGCAAGCCGGCCTGGTCAAAGCCAGCCTGGTGCAGACCCAAGTGCAGACGGGAAGCAGCCATCCCGCCGAACCCGGCGCGCCACTGGAGCTGGCAGAAGGGGCGGGATCAATGCCGCTGCTGCTGATCGCGGCCGTGCTGGTGCTGATCCCGGCGCTGGTGATGACTTTCATCGGCAACGCCCGGCACCCGGGCCTGCGTGCTCAGGCGCGCGCCCGGTAACGTTCAGCGGCGCTCAGCACTTCGCTGACCCTGCCGTAGAAGGCTTGTTGCTTCTGCGCGTCACGCGCCCGCAGCTCCAGACAGAGCTGCGAGATCAGCATCTTCCTGCCGGGGATCGAGCCCGAGTTTCGGTACGCGGCCAGCAGCTCGTGCAGTGCCGGGCGCGGCGTCCGCACCACGTCTTCCGGCCCGGGCCTGATCGAGGGGTCTGCCTGCTCATCGGTCAAAAGGTTCATCTATTTCGCTCCTCCGGGTCCGCCAGCGCCGGGCTTGCTGATCAGTTGCGGAGGAAGGCGATCAGGTCGGCACTGAGCCGATCCTTGTCGGTCGCGAACAAGCCGTGCGGCGAGCCTTGGTATTCGATCAAGGTCGATTGCGCGACGGCCTGCGCAGCGGCGCGGCCGGACGCATCGATCGGCACGGTCTTGTCGTCGGTACCGTGAATGATCAGGGTCGGAACCTTGAAGGCCGGCAGGTCCGGGCGGAAATCGGTGCTGGCGAACGCCTGGGCGCATTCCAGCGTCGCCCGGAGGCTGGCCTGCATCGCCATGCCACGCGTCCACTCGAGCACCTCGTCGCTGACCGGATGGATGAGCATGCCGTCGCCATAGAAATCCCTGGCGAAGTTGGCGAAGAAGTTGGCGCGATCCTTCTTGATGCCCTGGGCCATTTCCTCGAACACCACCTGGTCGGTGCCGTCCGGGTTGTCGTCGGTCCTCAGCATGTACGGCACTACCGAGGCGATCAGCGCCGCCTGCACCACCGAAGCACCGCTGTGTCGGGACATATAGCGCGCCACTTCGCCGCCGCCCATCGAGAAGCCGACGAGGGTCGCGTCACGGGCCTCGGTGTGTTCGATCACGGCGGCGAGATCGTCGGCCAGGCTGTCGTAGTCGTAGCCGCTCCACGGCTGGGACGAGCGGCCGAAACCGCGCCGGTCATACGAGATGACCCGAAAGCCGGCAGCAGCAATGGCCAGCGCCTGATCGTCCCAGCTATCGGACGACAGCGGCCAGCCGGACATCAGGATCACCGGGCGACCCGTGCCCCAGTCCTTGTAGAAAAGTCGGGTGTTGTCAGCGGTGGTCACAAATTGCATGTCGGAAGTGCTCCAGAAGGTAAAAGCGCTCGGGGCCGGAATCGGCCAGCGCCGGCCAGACCGGGCCAAGCCAGGCCGCTGGCGGGGTTTCAGCCCAAGTAGCAGTCGGCGTGCCCGCTGCCCCGGAGCCTCAGGCCTGATGAGCCGAGACGATGACCGGCCTGCTGGCTCTTGCCGGCATGCTGTTGAGCAGGGCCGGCAGCCAGCGCAGCAGATGGTAGGCGAGCACGCCGAGCAAGCGACGCAGCAGCGGCGGCAGCCGCGCCTGATGCAGGCTCAGCTCGTGGCACTGGTGCTGCATCAGGCCTTCGAGATTGGCTCTCAGCGTGGCCGCGAACGCCGCATCGCGGATCACCAGATTGGCTTCGAGATTGAGGAACAGGCTCAGCGGATCGAGATTGCTGGAACCGACCGTCGACCAGTCGTCGTCGATCACCGCGACCTTGGCGTGCAGCGGCCGCTCGCGGTATTCGAAGATCCGCGCGCCGGCACGCAGCAGTTCGTCATGCAGCGCGGTGGTGGCCCAGCGCACGATCGGCATGTCCGGACGGCCCTGCAGCAGCAGCTTGACGGTGACGCCGCGCTCCGCCGCCCGGCGCAGATCGCGCATCAGCCGGAAGCCGGGCAGGAAGTAGGCGTTGGCGATGATGATGCTCTGCTTCGCATTGCGCAGGCCGAGCCGGTAGACGTGCTCGATGTCATCGCGGTGCTGATCGTTGTCGCGCACCACCAGCATCGCCCCGCTCGTACCGCTGTCGGATTCGACGGCGCGACGGTGCCAGGGAAGCTGCCAAGGACGCCAGCGCCAGCCGTGGCGAGTCGCCGCTTCGTTGTGTTTCAGGAAGTGCGCACGGACGTGCTCGACCACCGGCCCTTCGACCGCCACCGAGTAATCCTGCTTCGATTCCGGCCCGTATTCGCGGAGGTGCTCGGCGGAGAAATTGATGCCGCCGATCATCGCCTGCCGGCCGTCGATGACCACCGTCTTGCGGTGCAGACGGCGGAAGATGTTGGTCCGGAAGCCGAGCTTGCGCGGCTGCGGATCGAACCGCTTGAAGCGCACGCCGGCCTCGGTCAGCGCGGCGATGAACGCCGGGGTCAGCTCCTCCGAACCGTAGCCGTCGACCACCAGCTCGACGTGGACGCCGCGCTGCGCGGCAGCGATCAGCAGGCGCTGCAGTTCGTTGCCGACCTGATCCTCGAACAGGATGAACGTCTCGATCAGCACTTCCTGCGTGGCGCCGGCAATGGCCTCGAATACCTGCGGGAAGAACTCTTCGCCGTTTTCGAGCAGGCGTAGTTGGTTGCCGATGGTCCAGTGTCGGGTGGGGGCTGGCGTGCGGGCGGGATGGCTCATGGCTGCAAGGTCGCGGTCAGGGCGGCGTGGTCGGAAAGGTGCTTCCACGGTGGCGTCGACAACACTTGCGCCGCGGCCACCGTGACCTGGCGGACATAGATGCGATCCAGGCGCAGCAGCGGCATCCGCGCCGGGTAGCTGCGCGGGCTGAGCTGGCCTGCCGCGACAAAGGCATCGACCAGCCCTGCGGCCGCCAGCAGCGGGCCGGCACGCTGACGCCAATCGTTGAAATCGCCGGCGACGATCAGCGGCGCATCCGGCGGCAGTTCGGCAATGAACGCGCACAGGCGTTCGAGCTGCTGCCGGCGGTGCGCTTCGCGCAGGCCCAGATGGGTGCAGATGGCATGCACTTCCAGCGGCGGCTGGTTGCCGGCTTGCGGCACCGCGAGGACGCAATGCAGGAAGCCGCGCGGCTCGGTGCCGACGATGGAAATATCGTGGTTGTCCCAGCGCAGGATCGGAAATTTCGACAACACCGCATTGCCGTGATGACCATCGGCATAGACCGCATTGCGGCCGTAGGCGACGTTGCCCCATAGCGTGTCGGCAATGAACTCGGATTGCGCTTCGGCGGGCCAGCCCGCCTGGCGCAGCGCGTGGCCGGCATGGCTGCCAAGGGTTTCCTGCAGGAACACCACATCCGCATGCACCGCATGCACCGCCGCCTTCAGCTCGGGCAGCATGAAGCGGCGATTGAACGGCGCGAAGCCCATGTGGATGTTCAGGGTCAGCAAGGTCAACTCAGAGACGGTGGCAGGCATGCGGCGCGGTGGCGTCTGATCGGAATCCATGGCTGGAGGTCGGTTGCACGTGCCGTTCCCGGCCACGCTGGAGCGTTTTCCAAATTTTATGAACACATAAAGTTCCGTCATTCCCGCCTACGCGGGAATGACGAGTGTTTTGTAGAGATTTGAAGGAAAACGCGCCGGGCACGGCGGCTGCCGCGCTTCGGCATGGCCAAATCCACACCCTCGCCGAAATCCCATTGGCGTCTGATCAAACGGCTGCTGACCCTCGCTTTCTTCGCGCTGGTCGCCTTCCTGATCTACCGCTACGGCCGAACACTCGACTGGCAGAAGATCTGGCGTTCGGTGCAGCAGATCGACCGCAGCACCCTGCTGCTGGCGGCGGCCTGCTCGGCTGGGAGCTACGCCGTCTATGCCTGCGTCGATCTGTTCGCCCGCCACGCGCAACAATTGCCGATCGCCAAAGCACGGGCGATGGCCATCGCCTTCGTCTGCTACGCGTTCAACCTGAACTTCGGTTCCTGGATCGGCAGCATCGGTTTCCGCTACCGGCTCTATTCGCGCCTCGGCCTCGGTGCCGAACAGGTCACGCGAGTGGTGGCGACCAGCCTGGTCACCAACTGGTCCGGGTATTTTCTGCTTGCTGGGGTGGCGTTCACCTTCAATTTCGTCAAGCCGCCGGCCGGCTGGGAGATCGGCGCGCTGGGTTTGACCATCGCCGGCCTGTTGCTGCTGGCAAGCCTGGCCGCCTATCTCGGCGGCTCGGCGTTCGCCAGCCGCCGCAGCTGGACCCTTCGCGGTCACGAGCTGAGCCTGCCGAACGTCCGCTTCGCCGTGCTGCAGGTGCTGGTATCGAGCCTCAACTGGCTGCTGATCGCCGGCATTCTGTTCGTGCTGCTGCGCCAGCACGTCGACTTTGCCACCGTGCTCGGCGTGTTCCTGCTGGCCGCCATCGCCGGTGCGGCCACCCACATTCCGGCCGGGCTCGGGGTGACCGAAGCGGTGTTCTTCGCCGTGCTCGGCGGCCGGGTACCACACCCTGAATTGTTTGCCGCGCTGCTGACCTACCGCGCGCTCTATTACCTGCTGCCGCTGTGCGTGGCGATCCCGGTTTACCTGCTGCTCGAAGCGCGGGGCCGCAGCAGCGGACTCGCCACCGCCAACAGCGAGAGCGACCGTTCTACACCGCTGCCCCCATCCACGACTGATCCGGGCATCCGTTCCGGATCGGTTGCTTTGTCCAGTCATCAAGACTGATGCCGCCCCCCTGGAGGAGATTCACAAGCATGGCCAAAACAGCTCGTACCTCGCGTCAACCGATGCCAAAAGGCAATACCGATGTGCTGGACGCTTACCTGGTTTCCGATGCAGGCACCGGACTGACCAGCAATCACGGCACGCCGATTCCCGATGACGACAACAGTCTGCGTGCCGGTGAACGCGGCCCGACCCTGGCGGAAGATTTCTACTTCCTGGAGAAGATCCAGCACTTCGATCACGAGCGGATTCCGGAGCGCGTGGTCCATGCGCGCGGCGTTGCTGCCCACGGCTATTTCGAAGCCAGCAAGGACCTCTCCGACGTCACTCAGGCGAAGTTCCTGAAACCCGGGGTGCAGACGCCGGTGTTCGTGCGCTTCTCGACCGTGGCCGGCGAGAAAGGCTCCAGCGATCTCGCTCGCGACGTGCGCGGCTTTGCCACCAAGTTCTATACCGAAGAAGGCGTGTTCGATCTGGTCGGCAACAACATCCCGGTGTTCTTCATCCAGGACGCGATCAAGTTTCCCGATCTGATCCACGCGGTGAAACCGGAACCGCACAACGCCATTCCGCAGGCAGCGTCGGCTCACGACACCTTCTGGGATTTCGCCTCGCTGAGCACCGAAACCACCCACATGCTGATGTGGGTGATGAGCGACCGCGCACTGCCGCGTTCGCTGGCGATGATGGAAGGTTTCGGCGTACACACCTTCCGGCTGGTCAATGCTGCCGGCGTGGCCACCCTGGTCAAGTTCCACTGGAAGCCGAAGGCCGGCACCCACAGCCTGATCTGGGATGAAGCCGTGCAGATTTCCGGTGCCGATCCGGATTTCCATCGCCGTGATCTCTGGGAACAGATCGAAGCCGGCAACTTCCCGGAATGGGAGCTGGGCCTGCAGCTATTCACCGAGAAGGACGCCGCCAAGTGGCCGTTCGACGTGCTCGACGCCACCAAGCTGGTGCCCGAGGAACTGTGCCCGGTAGTGATCGTCGGCAAGATGGTGCTGAACCGCAATCCGGACAACTACATCGCCGAGACCGAGCAGGTCGCCTACAGCGTCGGCCATCTGGTGCCGGGCATCGATCTGTCCGAAGACCCGCTGCTGCAGGGCCGCGTGTTCTCGTATCAGGACACCCAGCTGTCGCGCCTCGGCAGCCCGAACTTCAACGAACTGCCGATCAACCGCTCGCGCTCGCCGGTGCACAGCAATCAGCGCGATGCCCACATGCGCATGACCATCAACCAGGGCCGTGCCGCGTACTCGCCGAACTCGGTGGGCGGCGGTTGCCCGATGACCGGCAGACCCGGCTTCAAGACCTTTCCAGCGCCGGTATCCGGCGTCAAGCAGCGCATCCGCGCCGCCAGCTTCGCCGAGCATTTCTCGCAGGCGACGCTGTTCTACAACAGCCAAACCGCGGTCGAACGCGCTCACATCGCGGCCGCCTTCAGCTTCGAACTCGGCAAGCTCGAAACCCCGGCGATCCGTGAACGCATGCTCGGCAATCTGGCCAAGGTCAGCAGCGAGCTGGCGAAGACCATCGGCGAGAATCTGAACGTCGTTCCCGATGCCGCGAAGGGTGGTCCGGCGGTCGATGTGAAGCTCAGGAATCCGATCAAGCAGTCGGCCGCGCTGAGCCTGATGTTCCGCCCGGGCAGCAACGGCATCCGCGGCCTGAAGATCGCCGTGCTCGCCGGGCCGGGCTGCAACGATCAGCAGATCGCTTCAGCGAAGACGGCGCTGACCGCGGCCGGGGCCACGGTGAAAGTGCTGGCGGCGAAGCTCGGCATGCTCAAGGGCCAGCAGGGCGAGGTGCAGGTCGATCACACCTTGGCGACGATGCCATCGGTGGCTTTCGATGCCGTGGTGATTCCCGGCGGCGCATCGCCGGCCGCATTGGCGAAGACCGTGGAAGGCACGGCGTTCGTGCGCGAAACCCACAACCATCTGAAGACCATCGTCGCCTGCAAGGACGCAGCACCCTTGCTGGCAGCGGCCGGCGTCAAGGCGGATTCGATCGGCGTGTTCCGCTTCGCCTCGTCGAAATCCGAATGGGCCGCAGTGATCGCCGCGATCGCCAAGCTGAAGCACTACGAGCGCAGCGAGCAGGCGGTCTGATTCGGCCGCTACTCACACCCCCGTCATGCCAGTCTTCGCGGGCATGACGGGACAGGCTCTAGAGCGTTTTCAAGTTAAATGAACACATAGAGTTCCGTCATGCCCGCGCAGGCGGGCATCCAGTTTCGGCCGTAGCGCGCCGCATCAGAACTGGATTCCCGCCTGCGCGGGAATGACGAGTGTTTTGTAAGGATTTGAAGGAAAAATGCTCTAGCGCAAGCAGCCGGCGGCAATGCGATTGGCCAGTTCGGTCGGATCGGCCGGTTTGGCCAGATGGGCATCGAAGCCGGCGGCCAGTGCCTCGTCACGATCGGCGATGCTGGCGAAGCCGGTGAGCGCCACCGCCAGGGTTCTCGGCCAGCGTTGCGCCGCTTCGATCATCCGCAGTTCGCGGACCAGGGTGTAGCCGTCGGTGCCGGGCATCGCGATATCGGATACCAGCGCGTCGTAGCGCTCGGCTGCCAGCAATTGCAGCGCCTCCGCGGCCGAAGCTACCGCCGTCGCCTCGGCCCCTGCGGCACCGAGCAGATGGGCAATGGCTTCGCGGCCGCCGATCTCGTCATCGACGATCAGGATGCGCAGCCCGCGCAGCGACTGGTTCAGGGTCTGGCCATTGCCGGCCGGCACTTCCTCGTGCATCTGCGCCGGTGCCATCGGCAGCCGCACGACGAAGCGCGAGCCCTGGCCGGGGCCGTCGCTGTACGCGGCAACGGTGCCGCCGTGGCCTTCGGCCAGGTGACGGACGATCGACAGCCCGAGGCCCATGCCGCCGTGCTCGCGGGTGCGGCTGGTGTCGGCCTGGCTGAAGCGATCGAAGATCCGCGGCAGGCGATCGGCGGAAATGCCGATGCCGGTGTCGGTGACGATCAGCTCCGCCCAGGCTTCGACCCGCGCCAGCGACACCACGATCCGGCCACTCTCGGGCGTGAACTTGATGGCGTTCTGCAACAGGTTGGCAACGATCTGCTGCACCCGCCGGGCATCGGCAAGCAGCATCGTCGCCTGCCCGGTGCCGTCGGCGGTCAGGCTGATCTGCTTGGCCACGGCTGCCGGCACCATGCCTTCGACGGTGGCGCGAATCAGTCCGGACAGATTGGTCAGCCGCAGATCGAGGCCGAGGCGGCCGCTGATGATTCTCGAAACATCGAGCAGATCGTCGATCAGCCGCGCCTGCTGGCGGCAGTTGCGATCGATGATGTCGAGCGCCCGCTGCATGGTCGGCCGGTTGCCGAGCATGGCGCCCTCGCCATCGCTCGACAGCTTCTGCAGCACCGCGCTCCAGCCGGTGATGACGTTCAGCGGCGCGCGCAATTCATGGCTGACCAGCGCCAGGAACTCGTTCTTGGCGGCGTTGGCACGTTCGGCTTCGGCACGCGCGGCCACCGCTTCGCCGAGTGCCTGGCGCAGACCCTGGGTGTCCTGGAACGCGAGCACCGCGCCTTCGATGCGGTTGTCGCTGGTCTGGTAGGCCCGCGCGGTGATGATGTGGCTGCGGTTGCGCAGATCCTGCGCTTCCTGCTCGATCGGCCGCAGATCCTGGACGGCGTCGTCGAGGATCGCATCGAGCATTTCCGGCGGGAACACGGTGGACTGCGCCAGGGTGCCGCCAACATCCGCCGCAGTCAGCCCGAGCAAAGGTCCAGCAGCCGGCGAAAACAGCCGCACCCGCCGTTGCCGATCGAGCATCACCACCGGCACCGGGATGCCGTTGACCAGATTGTTGAGATCGTCGTTGAGCTGGGTCAGCGCCTCGTTGCGCCTGGCCATTTCGTCGTTGATGCCGCCGAGGTCGCGGTTGGCGGCTTCGAGATCCAGCTTGGCGTGCTGCAGTTCTTCGTTGGCGCTCTGCAGCTCCTCGTTCGCCGACCGCACTTCTTCGTTGGCGCTCTGCAATTCCTCGTTCGCCGACAGCACTTCCTCGTTGGCGGTGTGCAGGTCTTCGCTGGTGGTGTCGTACTCGGTGACCATCGCGCGCAACTGGGTACGGCTCTGTTCGAGCTCATCGCTGAGCACCCGGACGTAGTGCTCCAGCTCTTCGTTGCGGGCATCGGGATCGTCCGACGTGGCCGGGGCGATGGCGGTCAGATCACTGCGCTGCAGCGCGACCAGGAAGTAGCGCTGCGACGCACCTGCCGGCAGCGGCAGCACGTCAAGCGTGTACGGGCGGTCATCGACGATCACCCGGTCGCGACGTACCGACAGCTTGCTGCGCGCGGCTTCGATCAGCGCCGCCCGCACGTCCACCTGCAGTTCCGGCCGCACCAGGCGGGCGATCGACAAGCTCGCGTCGCCGGCACTGGGCAGCAGGAACGGCGAGGTATCACCCCGGAACTGCAGCACGCGGCCCTGGGCATCGACGACAAAACCGGGCGGGCCGAAATGCTTCAGGGTCAGCTGATCGGCGAGGTTCTCCAGGGCGATATCGGGCTGCTCGCCACTCGGCACGCCGAGCAGCCCGACCGGCAGCGGTTCGGTGAACATGAAGCCACGCGTCGGCCGCGGCGCTTTCGGCCGGCGGCGGTAGAGGTTGTGGCGGGTCGACAGTTCTTCGAACAGCTCCGGATCGGCCGCTTCCGAACGGCCCAGCAGCAGGCTGCCGCCGCTCGATGTCGCATAGGAAAACGCTTCGAAGGCCTGGCGCTTGGCGTCCTTGTGCAGGTAGATCAGCAGATTCCGGCAGGACACCAGATCGATGCCGGAGAACGATGCATTGGCGAGCAGGTTGTGGGTCGCGAAGATGCACAGCGAGCGCAGTTCCCGGGTCAGCCGCCAGCCACTTTCCTCGGCGACGAAATACTGCGCGCGCCAGGCCTCGGGCACCGCCGCCATCGCCTCCGCCGAGTAACGCCCGAGCCGCGCCCGGTTGATCGCCAGTTCGTTGATGTCGGTGCCGAAAATCTGCAGCTTGCGGCTGACGCCGGCGGCGGCCAGCGCATCGACGAGCAGGATGGCGATCGAATAAACCTCCTCGCCGGTCGAGCATCCGGGCACCCAGACGCGGATCGGGTTGGCTTTCGATTCCAGCAGCGCCGGAATCACGTACTGGCGCAGCCCTTCGGTCAGTTCCGGATCGCGGAAGAAGGCGGTGACGCCGACCAGCAGATCGTCCTTGAGGCTCAGGGTTTCATCCGGATCGTCGCGCAGGCGCACCAGGTACTGGCCGACGTTGCCGCCAGACTGCAGGAAGGCGCGGCGCATGAATCGCCGGCGCAGGTTGACGTCCTTGTAGTAACGGAGATTGAGGCCGGACTGCTTGTGGAGCAGGGCATGCACCTCGTCGAGCACCCGGGCATCGGGCTGCAGCGCCGGATCGGTCCGCGCATCGCTCTCGAGGTAGTGCCGGATCGCCGGCGCAATCTGTTCCGGCGACAGCGCCGCATCGGCGAGTTCGCTGTCGAGCACCGATTGCGGCATGCCGTCATGGGCCGCCGTGGCCGGCGTCTGCACCACCACGTAGCCGCCGGCGGCGCGAACCTCGGCAGCGCCGGCAGTGCCGTCCTGCCCGGTGCCGGACAGGATGACGGCGGCGATGTCGATCTCGTTGTCGCCAGCCGCCGAGGACAGGAAGGCGTCGATCGGCAGATGCAGGCCGGGCCCACGCGGGGCGAGCACCAGCTTGCGATCGACCAGGGTGGCGGTCATCGCCGGCACCAGCACATGGATGCGACCCGCTTCGAGCGCCTCACCATCGCGCATCGCCTGCACCGGGATCGTCGTGCACTTCTGCAGCACCGACACCAGTTGGCTTTCGTGGTCCGGGTCCAGATGGGTCAGCACGACGATGGCAAAGCGCGGCAGCTCGGGGAACTGCCTGACCAGGCGGCAGAGGGCATCGACGCCGCCGGCCGAGGCACCGATCACCGCCAGGCTCAGCAAGGCCTGGTCGCGCTCCGGCAACAGCCGATCACTTGCTCTGTTCTCCATCTGATCTGTGCAGCTCCCTTTATCGAACGACGCAAGCTGTTCTGAAGGGGGAATCCTACGCGCATGTGTGCCTGGGCCGACCAATACGTCTGAAACCTCGGCGTCACGGTCTCGCGTCGGGGCCAGCGGCGAGTTCGCGGCGCAGACGGTCACGGTCCAGCTCGTTTTCCCAGCCGGCGACCACGATGGTTGCCACGCCGTTGCCGACCAGATTGGTCAGTGCCCGCGCTTCGCTCATGAAGCGGTCGATGCCGAGGATCAGCGCCAGACCGGCGACCGGCACCGCCGGCACCACGGCCAAGGTTGCTGCCAGGGTGATGAAGCCGGCACCGGTGACGCCGGAGGCGCCCTTGGAAGTCAGCATCGCCACCGCCAGCAGGCTCAGCTCCTGGGTCAGCGTCAACTCCACATTGAGCGCCTGGGCGACGAAGATCGCCGCCATGGTCAGATAGATGTTGGTGCCGTCGAGGTTGAACGAGTAACCGCTGGGCACCACCAGGCCGACCACCGGCTTGCTGCAGCCGAGGCGTTCGAGCTTCTGCATCAGCGGCACCAGGGCCGATTCCGACGACGAGGTGCCGAGCACCAGCAGCAGTTCGTCGCGGATGTAGCGCAGGAACCGGAAGATGCTGAAGCCACAGAGGCGGGCGATGCTGCCGAGCACCAGCACCACGAACAGCGCGCAGCTCAAGTAGAAGCTGCCCATCAGCCGGGCCAGCGGGCCGAGGCTGTCGAGGCCGTACTTGCCGATGGTGAATGCCATCGCGCCGCCGGCACCGATCGGGGCCAGCCGCATGATCGCGTTCATCATCCGGAAGAACACTTTCGCGAGCGCGTCGAGCAGGCTCATCACCGGCCGCCCTTGCGCGCCGACCGCACTCAAGGCGAAGCCGAACAGCAGCGCCACCAGCAGCACCTGCAGCAGGTCGCCATTGCCGGTGAAGGCGTCGGTGAAGGTCTTCGGAATGAGGTGCAGCAGGAAGCCGACGGTGCTCTGGTCGTGCGCGGCAGCGGCGTACTGGGCGACGGCGCTGGCATCGAGCGTGGCCGGATCGACATCGAAGCCAGCACCCGGCCGCAGCCAGTTGACCACGATCAGGCCGATCACCAGCGCGAAACTCGACACCACTTCGAAATAGATGATCGCCTTGACGCCGACCCGGCCGACCTTCCTGACATCGGCGACACCGGCAATGCCCAGCACGACGGTCAGAAAGATGATCGGCGCGATCAGCATCTTGATCAGGCCGATGAAGGCATCGCCGAGCGGCTTCAGCGCCACGCCGGTGTCGGGAAAGAAGTGGCCGATCGAGCCGCCGATGACGATCGCCAGCAGCACCCAGAGGTACAGGCGTCCCGCTGCGTTGGCCGGCTGGGCCGGGCCGGGTGCGTTCGTCGAAGGGGTCATGGTGTTCCAGGTTGCCGATCGCGAATGGTATAGGCACGCCAGATGCCCATGACCTCCCTGCACCGCTCAAGACGGACGATCGGGCATTGCCAGACCGAAGCCGTCAGACCGAACCGCTAAAGCATTTTTTCTTCAAATCTCTACAAAGCACTCGTCATTCCCGCGCAGGCGGGAATCCAGTTCTGACGCCTGCGCCAACGGTCAATACAGCACTCATCGGCACGAACACTGGATTCCCGCCTGCGCGGGAATGACGAAATTTTATCTGGTCATTTAACTTGAAAACGCGCCAGACCGAAGCCGCAATTCAGCCACAACTTGCCACTGCCATTGGAGTCGCCATGAGCTTCCCCTGTCACCCGCAATCACGACACCCCAGGTCCCGATCGATCGGCCACGCTGCCGTCACGGCGGGATTGGCGACCATCCTGCTCGCCGCCTGCGGTGCCGACAGCCGGCAATCGGCATCGGCTGGCTACGGGGCCTATCCCGACCTGCCGGCACCGACCTCGACCCTGTTGCCGACAGTCAATATCGCCCCCGCCAAAGACTGGCCAGCCGGCCAGACGCCGCGTGCCGCGCCGGGCCTGAAAGTCAGCGCGTTTGCCAGCGGGCTGGATCATCCGCGCTGGCTGCTGGTGCTGCCAAACGGCGATGTGCTGGTTGCTGAAAGCAATGCGCCGGTGCGCCCCGACGACGCCACCGGCATTCGCGGCTGGGTGATGGGAAAAGTGATGAGCAAAGCCGGCGCCGGTACTCCGAGTGCTGATCGCATCAGCCTGCTGCGCGATGCCGATGGCGACGGCGTGGCCGAAACCAGAAGTGCGCTGCTGACCGGCCTGCATTCGCCGTTCGGCATGGCCTTGGTCGGCAACCAACTGTTCGTCGCCGATACCGATGCGGTGCTGCGCTTTCCGTATGTCAGCGGTGTCACGAACATCGATCGCGCCAGCGGCAGCGTGGTGACGGCGCTGCCGGCCGGGCCGATCAACCATCACTGGACCAAGAACCTGATCGCCAATGCCGATGGCAGCAAGCTCTACGTGACCGTCGGCTCGAACAGCAACGTCGCCGAGAACGGCATGCCCGCCGAGGAAGAGCGCGCCGCCATTCTGGAAGTCGACATCGCCAGCGGCAGCCGTCGGGTTTTTGCCTCCGGCCTGCGCAACCCCAACGGCCTGGCCTGGCAGCCGGAAAGCGGTGCCTTGTGGACCGCCGTCAACGAGCGCGACGAGATCGGCAACGATCTGGTGCCGGATTACATGACCTCGGTGGTCGACGGCGGCTTCTACGGCTGGCCGTACAGCTACTACGGCAATCACCTCGACGAACGGGTCCAACCGCAGAAGCCGGAATTGGTGGCGACGGCGCGGGTGCCGGATTACGCGCTCGGTGCCCACACCGCTTCGCTGGGGCTGGCCGCGTCGAACGGCACTCAAGTCGCCGGCGCGCTGAGCCCGGCCTTCGGCAGCGGCATGTTCATCGGCCAGCACGGCTCCTGGAACCGCAAACCACTCAGCGGCTACCGGGTGATCTTCGTGCCGTTCACCAAGGGCAAACCCGCCGGAACGCCGACCAACGTGCTCGACGGCTTCATCGACCCCAACGGCAAAGCGCTCGGCCGGCCGGTCGGCGTGGCGATCGACAACCGGGGCGCGCTGCTGGTCGCCGACGATGTCGGCAACAGCATCTGGCGAGTCAGCACGGCACCTTGAGCGGGCGTTAGCCCTTCGCTGAAACAAGAAAAGCTCGCCGCCACAGGTCAAGCGCCAGAGCATTCTTCCTTCAAATCCCTACAAAACACTCGTCATTCCCGCGCAGGCGGGAATCCAGTTTTGACGTTTGCGCATCGCTGGCCACAAAGAACTGGATGCCCGCCTTCGCGGGCATGACGGAACTTTATGTGTCCATTTAGTTTAAAAACGCTCTAGCGCGCTGGCACGCGTCGTTCAGGCCGAGTTTGCTGTGGTTGCCGCAGACCCGAAACGCCTTCGTGCCAGGCGAGCAGCATGCGCTTGCCGATATCGTCGAAATCGGGGTGCGTCTTCATCGCTGCACGAACCTGCACGGCCGTCTCGGAAACGGCGTCGCTGATCGCTTCGACGATTTCGGTCTGCGCCTTTATCGACAGCCCAAAGGTCTGGGTGATGAATTTCTGCAGCGTTTTCCCGGGCGCCCAGGTCTTTTTGCCCATCAAGCTGATCGCCGGCGGGTTGTGCTGATAGCCCGCGTAGACCACCGTCGTCAGCATGTCGTAGACCGGCGACAGGTGTACGTCAGCGCGTGAGGTGTAGAGCAGCGCGAGATTCTTGGCGTGGCAATCGGCGTTGCGCAGCGCATAGCTCAACAGCAAGGTCGTGGCCAGTTGCCGGTTAGTCTGCAGACGTTGAGAACCTGGGACATGATCGCGAACGGCTTTGCCGATCCGCTCCCAGGTGGTGTCGTACTTGGCGGCCGGACGCAGGCCGAGAAGGGCGCAGAAGTCCTCCATGCCCCAATGCGCTTGTCCTTGATCGTCGACATCGAAGCGATCAACGACCAGCGCTTGGCCGTCCTGCGAGACCTGCACCTGAGCGGTCGGCGTCAGCTTTGCGGCGACCTGCATGCAGAGGTATTCGTTGAGCGCGATGAACGGCAGCGCGCTCGACGAGCCTTTGACGATATGGCGTCGTGTCAGCAGGCTGGCTTTCTGATGCTGACCAATCGCCACACGCTCCTGTTGAGCATCGAGAAATTTCGGCACGATGCCCGAGACGCCGCTGGTCGCGTGCTGGCGCACCAGTTCGGCGAAGGCGGCTTCCGAGTTGTCGCCCCGAAGCAAGGCGGCCACTTCGATCGGCTGCGCCGGCTCATCGAGCTTGGTGCCGGGCGCGGCGACTTGCAGCCGGCCCACCATGTTCCGGCCAACGACCGACAGCAGCGCCGTCGGGCTTGCGCCGATATGCGGACCGAACTGCTCCTGCAGAACCCGAAGCAGGTAGCCCTCTGGCAGGTTCATCTGGAAGACCGGCGGAAGCGGGTCGTCCCAGGCGTAAGACTCGGTACGGACCGGCATCGTCAGCGATACGAAATCGTCGGCGGCGCTACCGGCGTGGTAGGTCAGCACGCTCTTGAAATCGCCGACTGGTTCGAGGACAGCCACATCCCGGCCGTGTACATGCACCGAGAGCTTCACGCGGCGCCCCGCTCCTTGCGCAGCTCATCCAGCAACCCTGAACTGCCCTCGGGGATGAAGTGCAGTTCCATGCCCAGCGCCGCGAGCACCGCGAGCAGCTTGCGCGAGCCGAATTCGGCCGAACGCCCGCGCTCGAAACGCGACAGGGATTCCTGCGCGACGCCAGACCGTTGGGCGACGTCACCCTGCTTCAAGCCCAAGGCCTGACGCCGGACGGCGACCGCTACGCCGAGCTCTTGGAGTGTTTTCATTTGATATATAAGTCAAAATATAACGTTAATATGTATTTTTTTGACGTAAATATCAAATAACACGCGGTCGATGGCGTTGATTCAGAGCGAGCCAATTCAAGCTTGGCCAGTCTAGGTGGCCACTTCTCTGCTGCTGCCTTGCTGTGTTGCCGCGCATTGAAGGTTGACCAAGGCTGGAAGCGGGGGGCTTAGCCTGGAGGGGCAGATCGAAGGCTTTACCGACAGCCAGGGCAGCGATTCGACCAACCTGACGCTGTCGCAGCAGCGCGCCGCTGCGGTGTCGACCTATCTTTGCGGCCGGGGCATTGCCCACGACCGGATCAAGGCGACTGGCCGTGGCGAGGGCTATCCAGTGACCGGCAACGAGATTGCTGCCGTCAGCTCAACCGCCGGGTCGAGGTGGCGATCCAGAACCCGCCATAATATTGATTCGGTCACGAAATAGTGGAACGAGGTGCTGCGCCGAAATTTGCCACTGAAGTTCTTCCGAGACGGCGTGCGTGACCGAATCAATAATAAAATCAAGTTGTTTTTGTTATTGATCCGGCCATACGTCATTCGCTTGAAAGTGCTCGGATCGATTCATCAGCCCACTTACGTTCGAGTATTGGATGGCCGGATCAATAACCGCAGCGGCGGTCCGGCCGCGGGCTGAAACCCTTGCGGCAGATCTGCTGCGCCACATGAATGCCTGCGGACGGGCGGCCAACTATCTGTCGGTTGGCCAGGTCCGCCTGCAGGCCAATCTGCGGTCTGCCCCGCATGGGTCTGACGCCGTTTGGCGGCCCGGCTCGCGCGCCCAACGTCAAGTACTCGTTCTGAACGAAGGCGTTGACAGCGGCATGGTGCACTGCAGTACTGACTCTGCGGCAGTTGTCGGGCAAGATTCGGATAGACGATCTTTCGTGGTTCCGGAGCACTCGAATGCTGCATCGCATGGACAAGCTGATCGGCCTGCGGGTGGTCGCCAGTGATGGTGAAGTCGGTACAGTCGGCGACGTGTACTTCGACGACTACCGCTGGGCGGCCCGCTATCTGACCGTCGAGACCGGTAGCTGGCTCGATTCGCGCAAGCTGCTGATCTCACCGTTGGCGATCGACAGCGTCGACTACGAGCAGGGCACGATCGGCATCCGTCTAGATCGGCAACAAGTCCGTGATAGCCCGGACATCGATACCCGCAGGCCGATGTCGCGTCAGCACGAGCTTGGCTACTTCAATTACTACGGCTATCCGGACTACCACAGCGGCCCCTTGCTCTGGGGCCTGACACCCTATCCGATGGTCCCCGACGAAGCGTCCCTGCCGCTGACCATCAGCGCCCTCGTCGAGGTGGCCAACACCGACGCCGAACGGGACGTCAGCCACCTCCGCAGCGCCGGTGATATCTGTGACTTCGTGCTGCACGCCACTGACGACGTGATCGGCCACTTCGAGGACTTTATCCTCGAAAGCGATAGCTGGGCGCTGCGCTACGTGGTCGTCGAAACCTCGAATTTCTGGGTGAACAAACACGTGGTAGTGCCGGTGCAGTGGATCACCCGGATCGATCAGACCGAAAGCCAGGTGCATGTCGATGTGCCCAGCGCCCAGATTCGCGAAGCTCCGGAATACGATCCGGCGATCGCGCTGTCTCGCGATTACGAGACCCAGCTGTTCGGGCATTACCAGCGGCAGGGTTATTGGTACTGATTGCTGAAGTTGCTGCCGCGACGGGCATCCACCGGGCTACGCTTTCAAAGATCGCGAATGACCCCTTCGGAGAGCATAACGGCACCCAATACCAACCGATCTACATCTGTATAAATCGTTGTAAATCATAATTTTGCAGATAGTTTTCTGCGATTTTTGATAACCGCCATACCGATTTTTATCGATCAAGACAACTCGTTGCTGTTTGTGCTAAATACCCAGTATGACGACATCCCTGCCGCCGGGTTCGAAGCGAAATAAGGCACCAGAGAACCGCCTGCCGACAGGGGTTGTTCGGAGGGTCCGCGACCCTGATCGACAGGCCGGCAGGTGCCGCAACCATGCCTCCGATGTCGCGCAGACCTGACATTGAACCAGGTCGCGATGTGCTTGCCGCGATCGAACTGATCCGTCCGATCGTGGTCGTTGAGACAGGCAACGGCCGGTTCGAATGCCTATCCAACGTCGAGGTCTTGGACTGGTTTGTCGATCTCTTGAAGCAACCTCGAAGGACGCCTCTGGGTCCAAAGATCCGCGTCGTCGTCATGCCTGCCGACCCCAAGTTGCAGGCGCTGCTCATGAAGGTCGATCAACACGTCCTGCCATTCCTGTTTGGCCACCTGACCCACAGGCGGCAACGCGACGAAAAGCGCGAACTGCGGAGCGCGGGGATTCAAGGCTTGTCCACAAAGCCCGGGCGCCGGGCACGGCACCCGCTGGTTCGGAAGGACTGACCTCAGCGTCGACAACTGTCGGCACATAGCGCTCATCGTTCGATCCGCGCGTCCAGACTGCAGGCAACAGCACCATGAAGCCATTCGCTAAAACGAAATGCGACCGCCTCGAATGGCGATGGGACGATGACGGACGCAACTGCCTCTGGACGTCCTGTTTTGTAGCGCCGTGCTACATTTACTCCGGCAACTGGAGATCAACATGCCCACGAACAGCCCCATGCGCCTGGACGCTGAACTGACCGAGGCAGCCCGCGCGACGGCTGGCAGCATGAGCCGCAGCCTGTCCCAGCAAATCGGTCACTGGGCGCGGATCGGGCGGGAGCTTGAGCGCAGCCCCGGCGTCACGGCCCCAGCCGTGCAGGCAGTGCTGGAAGGTCGCGGTGGTTACGACCAGCTGAACGTGCAGGAGCAGGCCATCGTCCGCGCGCACTGGGCCGAGGGTATCGAGGAAACCCGGAAGAACCTTCGCCTGGATCGCATTCTGGCCGCTCAGGGACGCGAGGTGGTCGAACTGGATGCTCAAGGCGAGGTGACCGTTCGCAAGACTCGTGCAGCGCGCTTGGTTAGCCCGAAACGCTAAGTCGTGCCGCTCCTGCACCTTTTGGCCGGACCGAACGGGTCGGGCAAGACGACGTTTTACGAGCATGTGCTGAAGCCGGTCACTGGCCTGCCTTTTGTAAACGCCGACGTGATTGCTCGCGAACAGTGGCCGGGCTCCGATCAAGACCACTCCTACGAAGCGGCTCAGATCGCGGCGGATCAGCGCGAGTCCCTGATCACCAGCGGGCAATCCTTCATCGCCGAGACGGTGTTTTCACATCCTTCGAAACTGGAGTTGATCGGTCGAGCCAGGCGAGCAGGCTTCCTCGTAATTGTTCACATCATTCTGGTGCCGCTGCCCCTGTCGATGCGGCGCGTCGAGGCCCGCGTCCGGCATGGCGGGCATGCCGTGCCGCTCGACAAGCAGCGCGAGCGCTTCCCGCGTTTGTGGCCCCTCGTTGCCCAAGCGCTGCAGATGGCCAACGAGGGATTTGCCTACGACAACACATCGGCACAAAACCCATACCAGGTGGTTGCGCACTTCGAGAACGGCAAGCTGATTGGCCCAGCAAGCTGGCCGGATTGGTCGCCGCTCGGATCGCTGATCTGACCTGAATCAGCGGTTTACTGCCGCTTTGTAGTGTGTGGCTTCTTTCAGTTTGTAAGCAGTGGCCGAACACGCTGTATTCGGCACCTGGTTTCACGAATGGGTCTCCTGCTCGACCTGCGCTATTCACAGGGACGGCCACCAACGTGTCTGTGTCTGCCTCAAGCGCGCCGACGACGAACGCGTGTGCTGATGCTGACGCCTACGGCACGACCGCCGCCATCGACACGGCACCGTCTCTCAGGTTGCAACATCCAACGCTTGATCATGTCGGTGGCAAGAAAAATCGCACGTGCGATCGTCGCGCGTTCGGGTCGCAACGAACGCAAATTGCGCTGCCTCGTCGTTCCGCTATTCCGCTATTCCGCGAGAAAGCTTCAAACACTTCCGGCCACGACTACTGTCAGCGAAGTCTCTGCGCTATTTCGGCCAGAGGAAGACGGACAGCAGGATCGTCACGCCAGACTTCAAGGGCCTGAACGATCACAGCGTCGTTACATAGCGCCAGCCGGCGTAGCTCATCCACAACCCACAGCACGCCGTGCACTCTGCGGCCGTCATTGCTGGCCACCCTCCTGAGCTGACCGTCGCCGGTCAGAAGAATCGCGTTCTCATGCCGGCGCGTGGTGACGAGGCAGAAGCAGTCATTGGCGGATAGGCCCGGGAACTTGGCCATTACCGCGATGGCTTCGGCGACCAGCTCCGCCGGCAGATCAAACACCTCGATTCCCGCGTCGAGGATGGCCCATTCCTGCGGTGTGAACCGAATCAGCTCCGATGCTCGGACCGGAAACGGAATGACCAGGCGGAAAGGAAGCTGGACCAGGAGATGAAGCAGCCTCGCCTTTCGCAAATCGATCAGGCACGACGCGTCGTTGACGACGACGGTAGGGGCGTTGTCTTGCGTCACTGGACCAACGGCCCTCGCATTTCCTCCTCGATCCGGTCCAGCGGCAGCTTCAATAGCTTGGCCGCGCGCACGGGTGAGATCAGGTCTTCGGCGAGTGCTCGATAGACAAGGCGCTCGAAACGAAGCGGCTTCTCGAACGCACCCAGACCTTGCCCGTCCTGAATCGGTTCCGGTTCACTGGTCCGCCATGCGCGCGCGTAGGTCCGGAATGCGTAGTCAACGGTGGATTCCGGCAGCAATCCAACATCCCGGAGCCGAATCAGCATTGCGGCCGCAGACATGCCATAGAAGCGCTTGAGCCGGATCAACTCGTGATAGGTGATCCCCTGCCGCCGGTCCCCGACTTCTTGCCGAAGGTGATCCGCCGGGGCCAGGAACGCGGCAGCGAAACGGTTCATGGCTTTTTCGAGCTTCAGACTCTCCGGATCGGCAGTGCCCCTGATGATCCGATGTGCAAGCTCATACCCGAGGTTGAAACGGCGGCGCTCGATGTTGGTCCGGCTTGAGATCACCACGACCTCGGTGTCCGACTTGCCGCCGGTCCGCTTCACATCGCAGGCCAGTCCATCGAACCGCTCGGGAAGATCCGCTTCGATGACCTTGACGCCTTTCCCTTCGAGAAGATCGGTCATGCTCGGAATAGGATCGATGCCGAGCTGCCACTCACGTCGAAGCTCACGAGCCTTCTGGTCGATTTCCTCGACGGACCGCACTGCGTCGCACCGAACGACGGAAAAAGCGTCATCCGGCTCGCGCAAGCCGAGGATTTCTTCGATCGCCAAATAGTCTTCCAGCTTCTCGATGACCAGCGCTTCGGCCTGCGCGCGGTCCTGCGCCGAAGTGCCCGAGTGCTTGCGGAACTCGACGCCAGACAATTCCGCGACCTGACTGCTCATCAGGAAATCCAGCGAGACCCCAAGCGCCTTGCCGAGCCCTACCAGCACGGCAGACGACGGCATCATCTTGCCGCCCTCGTACTTGCTGATCGCTTGCGCGGAGACGACGGGCGATACGCGTTCGGACAGGGCTTGCAGCGAGAGACCTGCCTTCTTTCTCGCCAGCTTCAGTCGCTCAGCGAACATAGTTCTCCCCCTTGTCTTTTTGGTTGATAAACACATAAAACAGTGATAAATATAAACCTGAAGTTGCTAATTTGTCAACGTATCCGAACTCGAAAGGTCACGAAATGAGCCATAAAAATCAGCATGTTGTCCCGCATGAAAAAGGCTGGGCGGTCAAAGGTGCTGGCAACGAACGCGCCACTTCCGTTCACTCGACGCAGCGCGAAGCCGTTGCGGCAGCCCGAGACATCGCCCGCAATCAAGGCACCGAGATGTTGATCCACGGAGAGAACGGTCGGCCAAAGCATCGGTCGTCAGGTAAGTTGGGGTCATGTTAGCCTCCTCATCGGTTGTCGATAAAAGCTTCCTGATGTCGCGTTTGCTCGACACCTGAAACCGATTATAGACGCCGCATGTCGCGTGTCAACTGTTTTCGTCGCGTTTACTCGACGTTCGCCAAGAAAAATGATCCGATTCCGATTCAAGGAGCTTCTTGCAGACCGGGAATACCGGGAGAAGCGCGTGATCACGATTGCTGAAGTTGCTGCCGCGACGGGCATCCACCGGGCCACGCTTTCAAAGATCGCGAATGACCCGAGCTACAACACGGGGACGGACAATCTCGATCGGCTGTGCTCGTACTTCGAGTGCCGGATCGAGCAGCTCATCGAGCACTCGCCTGTCCCGTCGTCCTGACGGTCGACTGTCCCGCGGGGATGTCGTCATCCCGGACCAGACGCGGATTCCGCTGTCCCTGAAGCGGCCCGATACGGGCCCGCAACTGTCCCGATGACTTGTTCCCTGATTGGCGGGGATGAAGTCGTGGCGCGCCCGTCACGGCTGACCTCAGACAGCAAAAAGCCCGCGCCGGACGAACCGAGGCGGGCTCTAAGTCATTGATTTTGGTGCGCCCGAGAGGATTCGAACCTCTGACTTCTTCCTTCGGAGGGAAGCACTCTATCCAGCTGAGCTACGGGCGCGAGACACATAGTCTAATCGAAACCGAAGCCTCGCCAGAGCGATGCTGCAAGCTGATCGCCGAGCCTCGGGCACAATTGCTGGCTCATGTAACGCCCGTGCCCCATGGCCCACCGAAAATCCCATCTCCCCGAGAAAACCTGCGTGGTCTGCGCGCGGCCGTTTGCGTGGCGGAAGAAATGGAAGAAGGTCTGGGACGAGGTGCGGCACTTCCGAGTCGCTCTCGAAGCGAAGGGCTGCTCCGTCGACTACCTCGCGACCGGCGCGCACCCGCATGCCACGCTTGCCATTGCGCTTGCGGCATCGATCGCCGCACTGAAGCCTGGGCACCTGATCGTCGTCGAACCCGGCGAATGGCGGCTGGCGCGGGATATCGAGCGGGTCTGTGCAGCGGCATCGCTGAGTTTCGAGGTACGCAGCGATCGCCACTTCATCACCACGGTCGTGGAATTCCGTGACTGGATGGGCGCGCGCAAGCAGCCGCGCATGGAGCATTTCTATCGCGCGGTCCGGCAGCGAACCGGCGTGCTGATGGCTGCCGACGGTGAGCCCGAAGGCGGCGAGTGGAATTACGATCACGACAACCGCGAGGCCTTCCGCAAGCAGGGGCCGGGCTTTGTCCCCAAACCACGCCGCTTCCTGCCCGATGCGATCACCGCCGAGGTGCTGGCGATGGTTGCCGAGCGCTATGCCGATCACCCTGGCGAACTGAAGCATTTCGACTGGCCGGTGACCCGCGCCGATGCACTGATCGCCTTGCAGGACTTCATCGACCATCGCCTCTGCGCCTTCGGGCCGTTCGAGGATGCGGTCTGGGACAGCGAGCCGCTGCTCTATCACTCGCGGCTGTCGGCGGCGATGAACCTGAAGCTGCTGAACCCACGCGAGGTCATTGATGCGGCCATTGCGGCCTATCACGCCAAACGGGCGCCGATCGCCAGTGTCGAGGGCTTCGTGCGCCAGATCATTGGCTGGCGCGAGTACGTACGCGGGCTCTACTGGTGGCACATGCCCGAGTATCTCGACGACAACGCGCTCGGTGCGGAAGCGCCGCTGCCGGCGCTGTACTGGACCGGCGATACCGAGATGAACTGCCTGCATCAGGTCGTACGCGACACGCTCGCGGATGGCTACGCGCACCACATCCAGCGGTTGATGATCACCGGCCTGTTCGCGCTGCTATTCGGCGTCAAACCAAAGGCGGTGCACGCCTGGTATCTGGCCGTGTATGTCGATGCCGTCGAATGGGTCGAAGTGCCGAACACCATCGGCATGAGCCAGTTCGCCGATGGTGGCCTGATGGGCTCCAAGCCCTATATCGCCAGCGGCAAGTACATCGACAGGATGAGCAACTACTGCGCCGGCTGCCGCTACGATCCGGCCTTGAGTACGGGTCCGAAAGCCTGCCCGTTCACAACCTTGTACTGGGATTTTCTCGACCGCCATCGCCAGCGTTTTGCCGGCCATCTGCGGCTGGTCATGCAGGTGCGTAATCTCGATCGCTTGAAGCCCGAGGCGGTCGAAGCGATCCGGACTCAGGCTGCGCAGTTGCGCAAGGAACTAGCGCGCAAGAACGTCGCGTAGCGCCGCTTCCAGATTCGGAAAGCGGAACACGAAGCCGGCATCGAGCGCGGCCTGCGGCATCACCCGCTGGCCAGTAAGCAGGATCTCCGCCATCTCGCCGACGATCAGCTTGAGCATGAAGCCGGGCATCGGCAGGATCGCTGGACGATGCAGCACGCGGCCGAGGGTCTTGGCGAACTCACCGTTGGTAACCGGCGCCGGCGCGGTGCCGTTAAACGGGCCTTGCGCGCTGTCGCGCTCGATCAGGAACCGGATCAGCGCGATCAGATCGGCGCGGTGCACCCAGCTCATCCATTGACGGCCGGAGCCCATCGGCCCGCCGCCACCGAGCTTGAATGCCGGCAGCATCTGGGCCAGCGCGCCGCCACCAGCAGGGCCATCCGGGCCGAGCACAATGCCGGTGCGCAAGCAGCAGACGCGCACGCCAAGCGCGTCCGCCCTGAGCGCTTCGGCTTCCCAGTCGCGGCAGAGCATCGCCGAGTAATCGCTGCCGGCGGCGTCGGTCTCGCTCATCGTTTCGTCGCCGCGCGCGCCGTACCAGCCGATTGCCGAACCGGAAACCAGCACGTTCGGCCTCACCGCCAGCGCGCTCATCCAGTCGACCAGCCGCCGCGTGGTGTCGATCCGTGAACTGCGGAAGCCGAGCTTGCTCACCCGGTTCCAGCGCTGGGCGCCGAGGTTGGCACCGGCGAGGTTGACCACGGCATCCACCGATTCGCTGCAGGCGAGATCGTCGATCGCTTCCACACCTGCGGGGAGCCGCTTGGCGGCCGCGCCGGGTTCGCGGCTCAGCACCGTCACCCGATGGCCGTCGCGCAGCAGGCCGATGGCCAGTTCGCGGCCGATGAATCCGGTGCCGCCGGTGATCAGGACGTGCATAGCTAGGCCTCTTGGAATGAGCCGGACTGTAGCCCGGCCGGGCGATCTGGCGTGACCGGGATCACCGGACCCTTATCGAAAGCGATGGCGAATAGTTCTCGAATGAGGCGGCGTGGCCGCACCGCCACCCGCACGCCTTCCTGCCACGGACCGTTCGACTGCTTTGCCGCACCGCAGGTCGCTATTCACTGTCCGTCCATGATGTAGACAGCCGGCATCAATGATGATGCAGCGGTCAGCACTGCGTGCCAACCCGCCGCCTCAATTTCCAGGAGTCATTTCATGAACCAGCCTCTGCTTGGCGCCCTCGCCGCCAGCCTCGTTGTGGTCACCGCCTGCGGTGGCGGTGGCGCCTCATCGACCAGTGCAGCGCCGGCCGCCACTGCGGTGGTCAGCCACGGCACGATCACCGGCTTTGGCAGCGTGATCATCGACGGCTTGCGCTACGAAACCAGCCGCGCCCAGTTCTCGGTCGACGGCACCAGCGGCCGCAGCCAGGACGACCTCAGCGTCGGCCAGCGGGTGACCGTGCGCGGCACCATCAACGACGACGGCAGCCGCAGCGCCGGTGAGGTGGCCTACGAGGCCGAACTGCACGGCATCGTCGCGTCGGTTGACCTCGCCGCCGGCAGCTTCGTGGCGCTGGGCCAGACCATCGTCGTCGATGCCTCGACGATCTTCAGCGGCGTTGCCGATCTCAGCGGCCTTGCCGCCGACAACTACATCGAAGTCAGCGGCAGCCGCACCGCCGACGGCAGCATCCTGGCCAGTTACGTCGAGAAGGAATCGGCACGCAGCGAACTCGAAGTGAAAGGCGTGGTGCTCGAACTGGACGCCACGCTGAAGCAGTTGACGATCGGCAGCCAGCTCGTCGACTACTCGACAGCCACGGTGCCGACCGGCCTGACGCTGGCCAACGGCAGTTTCGTCGAGGTCAAGGGCACTTTGGTCGGCAGCGTGCTGATGGCGACGCGCATCGCGCAGGAAGACGATTTCCGCAGCGGCGATCGAGGCACGCTGGCCGAAGTCGAAGGTCTGGTCGGCGCCCTCGCCGAAGATCGTGGCAGCTTCCGTATCGGCCCGACGCTGGTCACCGTCTCTGGCAGCACGGTCTATGAGGGCGGTAGCGCGGCGACCCTTGTCGAGGGCGTCAAACTGGAAGCCAAGGGCACGGTCCAGGCCGATGGCTCGCTGGCCGCGACCAGGATCGAGTTCAAACTGAGCAGCCATGGCGGCGGCGATGACAACGGCGGCACTTTCGGCGCCGAAGCGAAGATCCAGGCAACGATCACCGCCCTCGATGCGAGCGCGAGGAACTTTTCGGTGCTCGGCGTCACCGTCAAGGTCGCCGATACCACGGTCTATCGCGATTCGCGCGACGAGGTCCGCAGCTTCGGCTACTCAGGCCTTGCCGTCGGCGACTACGTCGAACTGGGCCTGGTCGAAATCGCCGGCGAGCTGACCGCCAGCAAGGTCGAGCGCGATGACAACGACAGCCGCCAGCTCGTGCAGGCCGCGGTCGACAGCATCGACGCGGTCGGCGAAGTGCTGGCGATCGCCGGTATCGCGGTCGACGCCAGCACGGCCAGCTACAAGTTCAACGATGCCACCGTCAGCGCCGAGCAGTTCTACGCCACTGTCGCCGTCGGCTCGAAACTGAAAGCCAAGGGCAGCTACAACGGCACGATGCTGGTCGCGACTGAAGTCGAGCTTGACGTCGAGGACTGATCGCCGGGCGCAAAGCCCCCAAAGGAACCCTGAGCCTTTCGGGACCGACGTTACTGTCGGTCCCGATTTTTTTGCCCGGGGATCAGCGCGTCACCGGCAGACGCGATGCGCGGCGTATCATCCCGCGCCTCTGAGCTTGCAGTTGTCCAGGAACCCATGAATACCCCCGCTGCCGCTGTTCCGGCATCGTTCAACCGCGGCGTCTTCGCCGTCGTCGGCGCTTTCCTGATCTGGGGATTGCTGCCGCTGTACCTGAAGCCGGTGCACGAGGTGCCGGCGCTGAAGATCATGTCGCACCGCCTGCTCTGGTGCTGCCTGTTCGTGATGGCCTGGCTGGCCTGGCGCGACCAGCTCGACAATGTCCGTGCGGCGCTTGCCGATGGCCCGACGCGGCTGCGGCTGTTCTTCTCTGCGCTGCTGATCAGTGTCAACTGGATCGTCTACGTCTGGGGCGTGAACTCCGGCCACGTGCTGGAAACCAGCCTTGGCTATTTCATCAATCCGCTGGTCAACGTGCTGCTCGGCGTGGTGATCCTGCACGAGCGCCTGAACCGCCCGCAGTGGACAGCGGTGGCTATCGCCGGTCTTGGTGTCGCCTGGCTGACCCTGCAGACCGGCAAGCTGCCGTGGATCGCGCTGAGCCTGGCGATCTCGTTCGGGCTCTACGGCCTGATCCGCAAGCTGGTCAAGGTCGATGCGATTGCCGGGCTGGGTGCCGAAACCTTGCTGATCGCGCCGTTCGCAGCCCTCTATCTGGGCTGGCTCGAGTACAGCGGCCAGGGTGCGTTTGGCAACACCACGCCGCTGATCGATGTGATGCTGTTCGCTGGCGGTTTCGTCACCGCGATCCCGCTGGCGCTGTTCGCCTTCGGCGCGCGGATCATCCCGTATTCGACGGTCGGCCTGATCCAGTACATCGGCCCGACCATGCAGCTGTTGCTCGGCATTTTCCTGTACCACGAGCCGTTCACCCCCACCCGGGCGATCGGCTTCGGGATGATCTGGATGGCGCTGGTGATCTATGGCGGCGATGGCCTGCTGCGCGCAAGGCGTCGGCCCCTCGCAACAGCGGTGCCGCCCGAAGCGGTGACCATCAAGTGATCCTGTGATATCAGCCCTCCCAGCACCAGCCCGACCCAATCCGATGCGCCACCGCAATCGCCTTAGCCGATGGCTCGCTGTTTCCGGCCTGCTGCTGAACCTGCTGGCATTGCCCGCAGGCGCAGCAGAGCCTGCCGAAGTGATGGGCGAACGCTTGGCTGCCTGCGCCGCCTGCCACGGCGACGAAGGCCGCACGGTGGGCGAGGACTATTACCCGTCGATCGCCGGCAAGCCGGCCGGCTACCTGTACAACCAGTTGCTGAGCTTCCGGGAAGGCCGCCGCCAGCACCCGATCATGGCCGGCCTGCTGGCCCATCTGTCCGATGCCTATCTCGGCGAGATCGCGCTCTATTACGCCGCCCGCCCCCCAGCCGCCGATGCCCGGCGTCACGCCGGAACAGCTGGCCCTCGGCGAACGGCTGACCGTGCTCGGCGATGCCGAGCGCAGGATTCCGCCCTGCCAGGCCTGCCACGGCGAACAACTGACCGGCGTGGTGCCGATGATTCCCGGCTTGCGCGGCCTGCCGGCGCCTTATCTCGATGCCCAGATCGGGGCCTGGAAGAACGGCGTGCGCCACGCTCGCGAACCGGACTGCATGGGCAGGATCGCCCGCGCGCTGAAAGCCGAGGAGATCACCGCGATCAGCGCCTGGCTTAGCCGCCAGCCCTACGCCGTTGACGCCAAGCCTGCGGACAGCCTGCCGAACAAGATGCCGATGGATTGCGGGGTGCTGCCATGAGGGCCCGGGTGATCGTGCTCGGCAGCGCCGTTGCTGCCGCGTTCGCGTTCTCGATCTGGCTGAACAAGCCGGATCTCGATCTCGAACCGCTGGCCCCGGCCAATCCTGCATCGGCGACCCTGGAACAGGTCAAGGCCGGCGAGTATCTGGTCCGCGCCGGCAACTGCATGGCCTGCCACAGCGCACCGGGCGAAACGCCGTTCGCCGGTGGCCGGGCGGTGCCGACGCCGTTCGGCGAGGTCTACAGCAGCAATCTGACGCCGGACGATGACACCGGCCTCGGCCGCTGGAACGAGCAGGATTTCTATCGCGCGCTGCGCCACGGCCGCTCGAAGGACGACCGCTGGCTGTCGCCGGCCTTCCCGTACACCAGCTACACCAACCTCAAGCGCGAGGATGCCGATGCCATGTTCGCCTGGCTGCGGACCCTGCCGGCGGTGCGCCGCGCGCAGACGCCGGACACCCTGCGCTTCCCCTACAACAACCAGCTTGCGGTGCGCTTCTGGCGGGCGCTGTACTTCCGGCCGGCAACCACGGCCGAGATCGCCGCCATGGATCGCGGCCGCTATCTGGTCGAAGGCCTCGGCCATTGCGCCGCCTGCCATACCTCGCGCGGTGCGCTCGGCGGCTTGCGCAGTAGCGCGAGCTACATGGGCGTCGAAATCGCCAGTCCGGACTGGGGTCTGGGCTGGGATGCGCCGCCGCTGGCACCAAGCAAGCCGATGACCGACAGCGAAGCCAACGAACTCGGCCAGTTGCTGAAGACCGGCATCAACACCCGCAAGGCCGTTGCCGGGCCGATGAGCGAAGTGGTGTTCCACAGCCTGCAGCACCTCAAGGAGGACGACCTCGCCGCGATCGTCGCGACCCTGCGCGCGCTGCCGCCGGCCGATGCGCCGCCGGCGGCAAGAATGCCGCAGGTATCGGCCGAGCAGCGCCACAGCCTGCGGGCGCGCGGCAAGATCGTTTATGCCGAGCACTGTGCGGACTGCCATGGCGACGCCGGTGAAGGCCGCGCCAACGTCTATCCGGCGCTGGCTGGCAACGCCAACGTCAACGCGGTCTCGGCGACCAATGCCCTGAACCTGACCTTGAACGGCGGCTTCCCGCCATCGACGGCGGGCAACCCATTCCCCTACGGCATGCCACCGTTCAGCCAAAGCCTGAAACGCGCCGATATCGCCGCCGTGCTGACGTTTATCCGCAGCGAATGGGGCAACGACGCGCCGGCGGTGTCGGTGGTCGAGGTCGAGCGGCGCTGATCGGCTCCGGCAGAAAAGCGATCTGAGGAAAGTTTCTCGCGGCCCCAACCGGTCAAGTGCGCGCGAAGCGCAGGGCGTAGCCCCAGGAATCCAGCCGCTCCGGAATCGCGTTGAAGGCCAGGGTGATCCGCTGGCCGCCGCGATTGGCCGGCACCTCGTGGAGCAGATGGCTCGGGAACAGGATCAGGTCGCCGGGCGCGGCTTCCGGAGCAATCCATTTGTCCGAATTGAACGGGCCGGAACGGGTGTCGCGATGGGCGTTGGCGAACACATAGCCGTTGCCGCCGAGGGCCCTGACGAACACCGTGCTTGCCGAGGCATGGGTCGGCGTCAGATACAGCACGCCGGACACGAAGCAGTTCGCATGGTTGTGGATCGCCTGGTGGCCGCCGGCTTCGAGCACGTTCAGCCACAGCTCCTTGATCGACCAGGCGAGCTTTTCGCCGAACAGCAGTTCGCCGAACTCGGCGAGCTTCGGCGTCAGCAGGGTGCGCACTTGCAGCAGCTCGGGCGATGCCGTTTCGGTGAGGATTTCGGTATGCACCAGCCGCGTGTCGCGGACATTGCGCTGCACGGCGGCAGCGGCGTGGCGGGCGATCAGCGCCTGCACCAGCGGGCCCGGCAGCAGGCGCTCGACGCGCATCAGGGGCGTGGGGAACAGGCCGCAAATCTGGCTCATCGAAAGGTACTGACGCCGGGTCGAAAGCGAAGCTGCGCAGCCTGAGCCCAGCCGATGACAGTTCCGTGGCAGGCGTCCGATCGGGGGCTGCGCCGACTGCAGGATGCGGCGCGCGCTCTTTAGACTTCCGTTATCAAGGAAAGAAGAAGATTCCGACCGATGACCGCCGCCGCCCACGCCTCCGTGCACGCCACGATGAACTACAGCGCCGACAACGGTCGCCGCCTCGACACTTACTTCTACAAGCCGGACGCGCCGTTCGAGCCGAACCCGCCAGGCACCGAGGCCCGCGAAGTGCTGGTGCACGACGGCTGGCCGAAGGCATCAGCGTTCTCCGTCGATCGCGAAGGCTTCGAGCTGCACGACTTCGCCCCCGGCTACACGCGCTTCGACGACGATGCCGCGATCCAGTCAGCGTTCTATGCGCAGATCGTCGCCTACGTGAAAGCGCACAGCGGCGCGCGCCGGGTCGTGGTCTTCGATCACACCATCCGCAAGCGCCTGCCGGCCGATCTCAGCGCACAGACCACCGTGCAGCGCCCGGCGGTGCTGGTGGTGCACAGCGACTACACCGAGCTCAGCGGCCCGCAGCGGCTGCGCGATCTGCTGCCCGATGAAGCCGACACGCTGCTCGGTCGCCGGGTGGCGTTCTACAACGTCTGGAAGCCGCTGACGCAGCAGGTCGAGGAACTGCCGCTGGCGATGTGCGATGCCAGCACCCAGGTGCCGGAAGACCTGTTGCCGATGGATCTGAAATACCGCGAGCGCACCGGCGAGATCTACGTGATGCGCGCCAACCCGGCCCATCGCTGGAACTACTTTCCCGGCATGGACGCCAGCCAGGCGCTGCTGCTGAAAACCTACGACAGCGAAACCGACGGCCGCGCCCGATGCCCGCCCGCGTGAAAGCATCGAAGTGCGGGTGATGGCGTTTTTCTAGCGCACGTCATTCCCGCGCAGGCGGGAATCCAGTTCTGATACGGCGCGCTACGGCCGAAACTGGATGCCCGCCTTCGCGGGCATGACGAAGATTTTGGCCTAAGGCGCCAGCTTGATCGCCGCCGCCGCCTTGCGCGCCTTGGCGCGCGCCTGATCGACGCTGGTGCCGAGCGCCAGCATCACGCCCATGCGCCGGCGGCCGGAAATTTCCGGCTTGCCGAACAGGCGTAGCTGGGTGTCCGGCTCGGCCAGCGCTGCGGCCAGTCCGCTGTAGCGCGGCGCGATCACATCGCCCTCGAACAGCAACGCGCAGGACGCTGCCGCGCCACGCTGGCGGATGCCCGGTATCGGCAGGCCGAGAATCGCCCGGGCGTGCAGCGCGAACTGCGGCAGGTCCTGCGAGATCAGGGTGACCAGGCCGGTGTCGTGCGGGCGCGGCGACACTTCGCTGAAGATCACTTCGTCGATGCCTTCCGAACGGCGGACGAACAGTTCGACGCCGAACAGCCCCCGGCCACCGAGATTGCTGGTGACCGCTTCGGCAATCGCTTCGGCCTTCTTCAGCGCGGTGATCGACATCGGATGCGGCTGCCAGGATTCGCGATAGTCGCCGTCGATCTGCAGATGGCCGATCGGCGCGCAGAAGCGGGTCTGCATCGTGCCATCAGGCCCGAGGCTGCGCACGGTCAGCAGGGTGATTTCGTAATCGAAGGGAATGAAGCCTTCAACGATCACCCGGCCGGCACCGGCGCGGCCACCGGCCTGCGCGTAGTGCCAGGCTTTTTTCACCTCGGCCTGGCTCTTGATCGTGCTCTGGCCCTTGCCGGACGAGGACATGATCGGCTTGACCACGCAGGGAATGCCGATCGCCGCGACGGCCGCCGCGTAGTCGTCCCAGGTATCGGCGAAGCGATACGGCGAAGTCGGCAGGCGCAGGGTTTCGGCGGCGAGCCGGCGGATGCCTTCGCGGTCCATGGTCAGGCGCGCGGCGCGGGCGGTGGGGATTACCAAAGCCACCCCTTCGGCTTCCAGTTCCTGCAAGGTCACCGTGTGGATCGCTTCGATCTCGGGAACGATGTAGTGCGGTTTCTCGAGCGCCACGATGCGGCGCAGTTCGGCACCATCGAGCATCTTGATCACGTGGCTGCGATGGGCGACCTGCATCGCCGGCGCGTTCGCATAGCGATCGACGGCGATGGTTTCGACACCGAGCCGCTGCAGCTCGATGACCACTTCCTTGCCGAGTTCTCCGGCACCGAGCAGCATCACCCGGGTGGCGTTGGGAGCGAGCGGCGTGCCGAGGACAGGGCTTGAGTGGGTCATGGGGCGATTCGTGCGTCGGTTCGAGAAAGGCGAGAATACTGGCATAGCGATCCCACTCGAACGAAGCTGCCATGACTCGTCGTACCAAGATTCTCGCCACCCTCGGCCCGGCCACCGATGATCCTGCCGTGCTGAAGCGGCTGCTGATTGCAGGCGTCGACGTGGTTCGCCTCAACTACTCGCATGGCAAGGCCAGCGATCACGCCCGGCGCGCCACCGCTGTCCGCGCGGTGGCGCATGAGATGGGCTACGACATCGGCATCCTCGCCGACCTGCAGGGCCCGAAGATCCGCATCGAAAGCTTCGCCAACGGACCGGTCGAACTGATCGAGGGCGCGGCCTTCGTGCTCGATACCTCGATCGGCGCCGATGCCGGCGATGTCAACGCCGTCGGCTGCGCTTACGCGGATCTGCCGCGCGACACCGTGGCTGGCGACATCCTGCTGCTCAACGATGGCGCGATCACTTTGCGGGTGACGGCGGTAGCTGGCACCCGCATCGATACCGTGGTGGTGCTCGGCGGCGTGCTGTCGAACCGCAAGGGCATCAACAAGCAGGGCGGCGGTTTGTCGGCTGCGGCACTGACCGACAAGGATCGCGAAGACCTGATCCACGCGATCTCGATCGGTGCCGATTTCATCGCCGTATCGTTTCCGCGCTCGGCGGCCGACATGGACGAAGCTCGCGGACTGATGAACGCGGCCTGCGGTTCGGCGTTCCTGGTCGCCAAGATCGAGCGCGCCGAAGCGCTGCCGAATCTCGAAGCGATCATCGCCGCCAGCGATGTGGTGATGGTCGCCCGTGGCGATCTCGGCGTGGAAATCGGCGATGCCGAGCTGCCGGGCTGGCAGAAGAAGATCATCGCCGCGTCGCGCGAAGCCAACCGCATGGTGATCACCGCGACGCAGATGATGGAATCGATGATCGTCAACCCGATTCCGACCCGCGCCGAAGTGCTCGATGTCGCCAACGCGGTGATGGACGGCACCGATGCGGTGATGCTGTCGGCCGAGACCGCGACCGGCCGCTGGCCGGTCAAGACCATTGAAGCGATGGCCCGCGTCTGCCTCGGTGCCGAGCGGGCGATGCCGTCGCGCGAGCGCTCGCAGCGGACCATGGACACCCATTTCGGCCGGGTCGACGAAGCGGTGGCGATGGCCACCACCTGGACCGCGCAGCACATGCAGGCGAAGGCGATCGTGTCGCTGACCGAATCCGGCTCGACGGCGCTGATGGTGTCGCGCACCGACACCACCATCCCGGTCTACGCGCTGACCCGCCACGAAACCACGCGCCGCAAGATGTCGATGTGCCGCGGCGTCTACCCGGTGGCCTTCGATCCGTCGACCGCCGATGCCATGCAGGCCGAGCGCGAAGCGATCGACTGCCTGAAGTACCGCAAGGTGATCGTCGCCGGCGACCGGGTGCTGCTGACCCGGGGCGATCTGACCGGCGAGCTCGGCGGCACCAATACGATGAAGATCGTCAGCATCGTCTGAGGCTGAACTGCAGCCCACCGGTCGATGGTCTCGACTGGTGGGCTACCGCAGTAAAGATCGTCAGCGTGCGGCAGCGCAGGCCGCGTAGATCTGGTCCGGCGTCTTGCCAGCTTTGAAACTGGACTGGAACAGTGATACCGGGCAGTAGGTCGCGGTCGGCGCGTAGTCGCCGATCACTTTCTTCGGCGCGGTGCCGCGCGGCACGGTATTGATGGCGCCGACGAAGTCTTCCGCAGGCAGCAATTGGCGATAAATCACGAAACCCGACAGCGCCGAAGTATAGGGCAGCATCGCGTAGCCGCTATTGCTCGGCAGACGCGGGGCACCATTGTCCGCGATCACCACATAGTAATTGCCGTTGTCATTGACCGGAATCTCGCGATCGGCACGGCAGGCGACTACCGTGGTCAGCAGCAGATTGTTCTGGCAGAACGACCAGTAGCGAACATCAGGCACTGCCGGGGTGGTGCCGGTGCGCTCGCGAAAGCTAGGCGCCCGGCCACGAATCAGCACCAGCTCGCCTCTGTTGCGCACGGTGGCCGACATATAGGCCGCATTCTTGTTCACACCAAATTCGCTGTTGCCGGTCTGGGCACCGTAATAGACCGCGAACGGCACGTTCCGCGACGGACTCGGAATTCCCGATAGAAGGACCGGTTCGTCAGGCGGTTTCGGCAGCAACAGACTGTCCAGCATCGGCAAACCCGTCTCGCTGGGCTGGCCAGCACTTGATCGGCACAGGCCCCCACCGAGCGGTCGATCGCCAGTCGGCGTCTCGAGCACGATTTTCGGTAGCGATACCTGTGATTCTTCGAGATAAGTACGCAGTACCAACCGGAATTTGCGGGAAGACGTGATGCCTGCACCGGTATAGAGGGTGTTCTTCGGCTTTACCGTCTTGACAGTCCCGTAATTCACCACTGCCGTGTAACGGCCACCTGGCGCGACATCGGGGTTGGTTGCGCTCGGGCCCAACAGGGTCGATTCACTTCCGGTATCGGGCACCAATTTGTAATCGCTGAGCTCGTCGATCGGTGCGTAGCGCGAGTCGTAAATCTGGAATGAGAAGTAGCGCGTCGCCAGGTATTCGCCTTCAATACGGATCCGTGAACCGGAGGGCGGCCGCACCGGCAAATCAACCTGGTAATAGCGGGCGTTGGTTTCCGGGTAGGCAAGATTCACCGGTGCCTCGTACCAGTCACAACCCGCCGAGGCCTGGGCCCAAGCGGGGGCATACATCCCAAGGCTCAACACGCCAGAAAGGACGATGGCGACGAAGCCTCGGCGCGAGGCAAACAAGAGATTCCGTGTTGCCAACCCTGTAGGGCGATCAGCTACCCGGCAGCCAATGAACAGACCCATACCTTGAACCCCATTAGTGAAGGAATTTTTTCTTAGCCCACGCAACACGATATTGGCGCTGAAAGCACTGAATGAAGTCTACAGCGGCCGCTGTGGTCGAGAGTTACACGCCCCGCTGTGCCACAGTTTGAGAAGCTCGGCTCCTTGCTGACGACGCAGCGTAAAGTATCACCAGGCCTTCCGCAGACGAGGCAATCATGTACGCGAACGAATTCACCGTGATCGGTCATCGGGGTGCCCGCGGGCACGCGCCGGAGAACACCTTGCTGGCGATCGACACCGGCATCCGCCTCGGCGCGCCCTGGGTCGAGTTCGACGTGCAGCTGCACGATTCCGGCGAGTTGCTGGTGTTCCACGACCTGACCCTGGAGCGCACCACCAACGGCCACGGCTTTCTGGCCAGCCAGTCGCTGGGCATGCTGCGGGCGCTCGATGCCGGGCAGGGCCAGCAGATTCCGACCTTGACCGAAGTGCTCGATCTGGTCGAGCAGCAGGTGGGCGTCAACATCGAGCTGAAGAGCGCCGGTGGCACTGGCGAAGCGGTGGCGGGCGTCATCCGCAACTATCTGGAAGCCGGCTGGCCTCCAGAGAAATTCCTGGTCTCGTCGTTCCATCTGCCCGAGCTCTGGGAGTTCAAGCAGTACGCACCAGAAATCCCGATCGGTGCCCTGATCTGCGGCGTACCGCTGGACTGGGCCGCCTGCGCGGTGGAATTGGGTGCTGCGACCCTGAACCTGTCATCCGAGTTCGTCGATCCGCGCTTGATCGAGGACGCCCACAAGCACGGCATCAAGGTGTTCGTCTACACCGTCAACGACCCCGCCGAGATGCGCCTGCTGCGCGCTATGGGCGTCGACGGCGTGTTCAGCGATTATCCGGATCGGGCGCTGGCGATAACCGCAGGCTGAAGCCTGAAACTCCCTCTCCCGCTTGCGGGGGAGGGCTGGGGAGGCGGCGGTTGGCCGTGGCGCACCGCCCAACGCCCCCATCCCGACCTTCCCCCGCTCGCGGGGGAAGGAGACCAGCAAAGCGCTCAGGCGTCGTCGTCGAAGACGCTGGTACTGCCGGGCTGGCCTGCTTGCCGGCTGCGCTCGAACTGCTCCAGCACATGGCTCAGGCGATCGCCGAGATGCTGGCTGGCAGCCCGCTGCATGGCCCGCGATACCTCGGCGTGCACGGCCATTTCCACCAGCGGCCGCAGACGCCAGATCAGATCGCCGATCTGGGCGGATTCCTCGGGCGGCGGCAGGCCGTCGCCATATTTGTCGAGCAGGTGCCGGTCGATCAATTGCACCATCGCTTCGGCAGCGCGTTCGACATTGGCGCGCAGCAGGCCGACGACGTTGAGCATATCGGCCAGCGGAATGCCGATCCGAACCAGCTCGGACGCGGCGTAGATCATCTTCGGGCTGGGCGCCACGAACTTGCCGCCCTGCTGCTGGAGAATTTCCAGATCGACGACGCTGGCCAGCAGGCGCGGATCGAAGTTGCCATCGAACAGTTTGACCAGCTCCGGCAAGGTGAAAGTCACCGGCTGCTCGTCGCTCCAGGGGCTGGCGACGGCCGATTCGATGCCGATCACCTGCGCCAGGTTCTGGCCCTGGTCGAGCGCTTCGATCAGCTCGCCGATCGACGACAGCGTGTAACCACGGGCCAGCAACTGGCCGACGATGCGCAGCCGCGACAGGTGATCGGCGTTGTAGACGCCGGCCCGGCCGCGCCGCTCAGGCGGCGGAATGATGCCGCGATCCTGATAAGCGCGAACGTTGCGGACCGTGGTGCTGGCCTGCCGCGCCAGCTCGTCGATGGTGTATTCCGGCCCCGGCGGCGGCGCGGCCACGGGCGTTCCCCGCGTCAGTTCGGACAGGGAAAGCGACGACAAGCGGCCAAGAATGCCTTTCATGGCCGCCATCATACCGATCGACACCCGACGTTTGACAGCCACCTTGCCGACATTGTTACTATTGAACTGTGACATCAATTGATGTCACAGTGCCATCAGAACAAACCGAGGAGCCGCACCATGATTCCCGTCCGTCGCGATCTGCAGTTCAAGCTGGCTGATGTCGACCTGAAAACCTGGAACGCCCAGGGCCCGCTGGTCAGCGCCTACATGAACACGCTGTCGCTGTTCTTCCCGGATGGCGAGCGTTTCTTCATCCATTCCCTGCGCCATTATCGTGACCAGATCACCGATCCGGAACTGAAAGCCCAGGTCACCGGCTTCATCGGCCAGGAAGCGATGCACGGCCGCGAGCACGAGGAATACAACGAGCGCCTCGCCGAACAGGGCCTGCCGGCGGCAGCGCTGGTGAAGAGCATCTTGACCATCATCGAAGCCGCCAAACGCCTGCCGAAGCCGGCGCAATTGTCGATCACCATCGCGCTGGAGCACTTCACCGCGATCTATGGCGACCTGCTGCTGCGCAAGCCGGAATTGATCGCCGGCAGCAACCCGTCGATGACCGCGATGTGGCGCTGGCATGCGCTGGAGGAGACCGAGCACAAAGCCGTGGCCTTCGACGTCTATGCCAAGGTGGTCGGCAGCGATCTACGCGCCTACCTGCTGCGTACCTCGACCCTGGTGGTGATCACCAGCATCTTCCTGTCGCTGATCGCGGTGGCGATGGCGCGCATGCTGCTGGCCGACAAGAGCACGAAAAAGGGGCCGCGCGAATGGGCGAAGTTCGCCTGGTTCATGCTCGGCCCGACCGGCGGCCTGCGCGGCATCGCGCTGCCCTGGCTGGACTACTTCAAGCCGAGCTTCCATCCCTGGGATCACGACAACCGCCACTTCCTGAACCAGATCGACGCGATCAACGAGAAGTACGGCGTGCCGGCCAAGTCGCCGAGGATGGCGGCCGCCGCTTGATCGCATGTCGTTGAACCCAGGCCGGACGAGCTCACCTCGTCCGGCTTTCTTGTCGGCGCGGCCTGGTGATCTCGGGTGTTGAACCACGCGGACGGCCACAACCGCCGCACAGCGGCCACCGTCACCGAATCGTCACGCGGGCCGCGTCTAGTACGATGATCCACCGATCTGCCGTGTCCTGACCCGCATGAATCCCGCGCCCGCTCCGTCGTTCCTGAACCGCGAACTGTCGCTGCTCGAATTCAACCACCGGGTGCTGGCCCAGGCCGAAGACATCCGGGTGCCGCTGCTGGAACGGCTCAAGTTCCTGTGCATCTCCTGCTCGAATCTCGACGAATTCTTCGAGATCCGCGTCGCCGGCCTCAAGCAGATGGCCAAGGTCGGCGCCGCTTCGGTCGGGCCGGACGGCAGCACGCCGGCCGAGCTGCTGGCGATGATCTCGGCGGCCGGACACCAGTTGGTCGATGCCCAGTACCGGATGCTCAACGAGGTGCTGATTCCAGCGCTGGACGCCGAGCACATTCGTTTCGTTCGTCGTAGCCACTGGACGCCGGAGCAGGACGCCTGGCTGAAGGCCTATTTCGAGAACGAGGTGATGCCGGTGCTGTCGCCGATCGGCCTCGATCCGGCGCATCCGTTCCCGCGGATCATGAACAAGTCGCTGAACTTCATCGTTTCGCTGTCCGGCCGCGATGCCTTCGGCCGCAACATCGCTTACGCGGTGGTCCAGGCGCCGCGCGCGCTGCCCCGGTTGATCCGCCTGCCGGCCTCGGTGCCAGGCACCGGGCCGAACGATTTCGTGTTCCTGTCCAGCGTCATCCACGCCCATGTCGATCAGTTGTTTCCGGGCATGGCGCCGAGCGGCTGCTACCAGTTCCGGGTCACCCGCAATTCCGATCTGCTGGTCGACGAAGCCGAAGCTTCCGATCTGCTCGAAGCGCTCGAAGACGAACTCGAACAGCGCCAGTGGGGCGATACCGTGCGCCTGGAAGTGGCGCACAACTGCCCGGATCAACTGGTCCGCTACCTCGCCGAAGAGCTGAACCTGGCACCCGGCGACATCTACCAGTGCAACGGCCCGGTCAACCTGATGCGCCTGCTGGCGATTCCGGATCTCGTCGATCGCGCCGATCTGAAAGACCCGCCGTTCACGCCGCGGGTGCCGAAAGCGCTGGCCGGCGACCTGTTCGCGGCGATGCGCGAACAGGACCGCCTGCTGCAGCATCCGTATGACTCCTTCGGCCCGGTGCTGGAACTGCTACGCCAGGCCGCGAAAGATCCGAACGTGCTGGCGATCCGGCAGACGCTGTACCGCACCGGTGCCAAGAGCCCGGTGGCCGAAGCGCTGATCCAGGCCGCCCGCGCCGGCAAGGAAGTGACCGTGGTCGTCGAACTGCGCGCGCGCTTCGATGAGGCCGACAACATCTCGCTGGCGGAAGCGCTGCAGGACGTCGGTGCTCACGTGGTCTATGGCGTGGTCGGCTACAAGACTCACGCCAAGATGATGCTGATCGTCCGCCGCGAGAGCGATGCTTCAACGCCGGGTGCCGCCCCGGTCCTCAAGCACTACGCGCACCTCGGCACCGGCAACTACCACCCGAAGACGGCGCGGATGTACACCGACTACGGCCTGATGACCGCCGATCCGGCGATCTGCCGCGATATCCACCACGTCTTCCTGCAACTGACCAGCCTCGGCAAGGTGCCGGAGCTGAAATGCCTGCTGCAGGCACCGTTCACGCTGGCCATCGGCGTTCGTGCGCGGATTGCCCGCGAGATCGAGCAGGTGCAGGCCGGCAAGCCCGGCCGCATCGTCGCCAAGATGAATGGCCTGGTCGAGCCGGAAACGATCAAGGCGCTGTACGAGGCCTCGCAGGCCGGCGTGCAGATCGATCTGATCGTGCGCGGCATGTGCAGCTTGCGGCCCGGCGTGCCGGGGCTGTCCGACAACATCCGGGTACGCTCGGTGATCGGCCGCTTCCTCGAACACCAGCGGGTGTTCTGGTTCCACAACGGCGGTGCCGACGAAGTCTGGCTGTCGAGTGCCGACTGGATGGAGCGCAACCTGCTGCGCCGCGTCGAGATCGCCTTCCCGCTGCGCGACCAGGCGATCCGCGAACGGGTCATGGAACACCTGCTCGCCTACCTCGCCGACAGCACCCAAAGCTGGCTGCTGCAGGAAGACGGTCGCTACCTGCGTGCCGAACCCAGAACCGACGCGGGGGCCGATGCGATCGGCGTGCAGGTGCGCATGCTCGCCGAAGCCGGCGTCATCAGCGTGCCCGGCGTCGCCACCCACGAGAGCGCCGAACCGGTGCTGAAGCTGGCACCGAAGCCGCGCGCGCGGCGCAAAGCCACAAGCTGACCCCGCTCAGGCCTTGTCTCCCTCCCCCGCTTTGCGGGGGAAGGCCGGGATGGGGGCGGTTGAGTTCAGCGCCACGGTCAAACGCCCCCACCCCAACCCTCCCCCGCTCGCGGGGGAGGGAGACAAGCCGAGCCCCTCTGCTGCCGTTCAACCACAAGCTGTGCAAGGATCGCGTCCACCAAACGCCATCGACCGAACCCGCGCAGTGACGACACCAGAAGCCGAAGCACGTCGGCAGATCGACCTGAAGCTTGCAGCGGCCGGCTGGGCGGTCCAGAACTGGAAGCAGATCAATCTCGCGGCCGCACTTGGTGTGGCGGTTCGCGAACATCCCACCGATACCGGCCCGGCGGATTACGTTCTGTATGTCGATCGCACCGCCGTTGGCATCATCGAAGCCAAGCGCGATGACCAAGGCGACAAACTCACCGTTCACGAAAACCAGACCGAACGCTATGCGCGGGCCCGCCTGAAATGGCGCAAGGACGCCGAGCCACTGTCCTTCCTGTTCGAGAGCACCGGCGAAATCACCCGCTACACCGATGGCCGCGATCCGGCACCGCGCTCGCGCGAGCTGTTCCATTTCTTCCAGCCCGAGCAGTTGGCGAAGTGGCTGGAACGCCCCGACACCCTGCGGCATCGCCTTGCCGCCGACATGCCGCCATTGCCGCTGCTGAACCTGCGTGACTGCCAGGTCAGCGCCGTCACCGGCCTTGAGGCTTCGCTGGCGAAGAACAAGCCACGCGCTCTGGTCCACATGGCCACCGGTGCCGGAAAAACCTTCACCGCCATCACCTCGGTTTACCGCCTGCTCAAGTTCGGCGGTGCCCAACGCATCCTGTTTCTGGTCGATACCCGCAACCTGGGCAAGCAGGCGCATCAGGAGTTCATGGCCTACACGCCGCCGGATGACGCCCGCACATTCACCGAGTTGTACAACGTGCAGCGCCTCGCCAGCAGCAGCATCGATCCGCATGCCCAGGTGGTGATCAGCACCATCCAGCGCATGTACTCGGTGCTGTCCGGCGAGCCCATCGATGACTCGGCGGAAGACCTGTCGCTCAACGAAATCCAGCAAACACCCAAGCAGGCGAAGCAGGTCCGCTACAACCCGGCGGTGCCGGTGGAAGCTTTCGATTTCATCGTCATCGACGAATGCCATCGCAGCATCTACAACCTGTGGAAGCAGGTGCTCGACTACTTCGACGCCTTCCTGATCGGCCTCACCGCCACGCCGGACAAGCGCACCTTCGGCTTCTTCAACGAGAACATCGTCGCCGAATACAGCTACGAGCAATCGGTGGCCGATGGCGTCAATGTTGGCTACGACGTCTACGCGATCGAAACCGAAATCACCCAGCGAGGTGCCGAGCTGAAGGCACGCGAATGGGTCGATCACCGCGACCGCCAGACCCGCAAGAAGCGCTGGGCCGAAACCGAGGAAGACGCGCTCTATAGCGGCCGCGAGCTGGACCGCTCCGTGGTCAACCCCAGCCAGATCCGCAAGGTCATCCAGGCGATGAAGACGGCGGTGGAAACCCAGATCTTCCCCACCCGCAAGGAAACGCCCAAGACCCTGATCTTCGCCAAGACCGACAGCCACGCCGACGACATCATCAACATCCTGCGCGAGGTCTACGGCGTGGGTAACGCCTTCTGCAAGAAGGTGACCTACCGGGCCGACGAAGACACCGACGCCATCCTCGCGAGCTTCCGCAACGACTACAACCCGCGCATCGCCGTCACCGTCGCCATGATCGCCACCGGCACCGATGTGAAGCCGCTCGAAGTGCTGCTGTTCATGCGCGACGTGCGCAGCCGTGGCTACTACGAACAGATGAAAGGCCGCGGCGTGCGCAGCCTTGGCTTCGATGAGCTGCAGCGGGTCAGCAACAGCGCCGACAGCGCCAAGACCCGCTTCGTGCTGATCGACGCCGTGGGTGTGGAGAAATCCTGCAAGACCGAAAGTCGGCCGCTGGAAAGGAAACCCGGCGTGCCGCTGAAAGACCTGCTGCAAGGCGTGGCCATGGGCCATCGCGATGACGACACCGTGCTCAGCCTCGCCAATCGCCTGGTTCGTCTCGGCAAGCAGCTCGACGACAAGGCCCGCGCCCGCATCGAGCAGGCGGCTGGCGGCGTGCCGGTGGCTGAACTGGGCAGGGCGCTGATTGCCGCCATCAATCCCGACAAGATCGTCGAAGCCGCCCTCGCCACTGCCAAGACCAAGGGCATCACCCGCGACGAAGACACGCTCACCGAGGATGAAATCGCCGCCGCCCGCGCCGAGCGCGTCGCTGCCGCCTGCCTGCCTTTTGATCGCCCCGAACTGCGCGACGCCATCGACAACGCCCGCCGCGACCGCGAACAACTGATCGACCACCTCAACCTCGATCAAGTCAGCTTCAGCGGCTACAGCGAACAGGCCGAAGCCCAGGCGCAGCAAGACATCCAGCGCTTTGCCGACTACATCAAGGCGCACAAGGACGAGATCGCCGCGCTGTCGTTCTTCTACCAGCAGCCCTACCAGCGCCGCGCCCTGAGCTTCGACATGATCGAAGCCCTGCACGAGCAGCTGGCCCGCCCGCCGCTGATGCTGACCACCGAGCGTTTATGGAGCGCCTACGCCCGGGTGCAGGCCTCGCAGGTCAAGGGCGCCAACACCCGCCGCCAGCTCACCGACCTGATCGCCCTCGTGCGTTTCGCCATCGGGCTGGATACCGAACTCAAGCCGTTCAGCGAACAGGTGGACAAGCGCTTCCAGGAATGGATTTTCAGACACAACGCCCGGCGCGGCACCGCGTTCAGCGCCGAGCAGACCGAATGGCTGCGCCTGATCAAGGACCACATCGCCAGCTCCTGCAGCATCAGCCGCGAGGATTTCGACTACGCCGCGCTGGCCAGCCGTGGCGGCCTGCAGCGGGCGTGGACGCTGTTCGGGGCGGAGCTGGATGACGTGATTGGCGGGATGAATGAGGAGTTGGTGGCCTGATGGAGATCGCAGAGGGGTGGATTGCTACCAAGTTGGGCGAAATTGCTGAATTTGAAATGGGGCAAGCCCCACCCGGGGAAGCATCAAATTTTTGCGGGAGAGGTAGTCCTTTCGTTAAGGCTGGCGAGTTTGGAGAAATGCGGCCAGTGATCCGCGAATGGACGACTGTTCCGTTGAAATTCGGTCACGCTACCGATGTATTTATCTGTGTAGTTGGAGCTACCGCAGGAAAGCTCAATCTCGGAGCCGAGTGCGCCATTGGACGAAGCGTTGCTGCAATTCGGCCCAACATTGTTGAAATGCAGCCCTTCATTTATTACCAACTGCTCCCGAAGGTGCTGGAGCTTCGCGCTCAAAGCAGTGGTTCAGCTCAGAGCGTTATCAGCCAGAAGGACCTCTCGAAGGTCGAAGTGCTGATTGCGCCAATGCAGGAACAAACCCGCATCGTTACCAAGCTCGAAGAACTGCTGTCGGACCTCGATACGGGGGTGGCGGAACTGAAAGCGGCGCAGAAGAAGCTGGCGCAGTACCGGCAGTCGCTGCTGAAGTCCGCCGTCGAAGGCCGGCTCACCGCCGACTGGCGCGCCGCTCGCGCAGTGAACCCCTCTCCCTCCGGGAGAGGGGCAGGGGTGAGGGACTCGCAGTCCGGGCAGCGCCAGCATCCAGCGGAGAATCCCTCATCCGCCCCTTCGGGGCACCTTCTCCCGGAGGGAGAAGGAAAAAGCGCCGCGCCACCGTCCACCATTGAAACCGGCACCGACCTGCTCGCCCGCATCCTCATCGAGCGCCGCGCCCGCTGGGAAGCAAAGCAACTCGCCAGGTTCAAGGAACAGGGCAAGACTCCGCCGAAGGATTGGCGCGCCAGCTATCCCGAACCCGTCGCCCCCGACACCGCCGGCCTGCCGTCGCTGCCTGAGGGTTGGGTGTGGGCGACCGTTGACCAGTTGGCGCGCGTAGGTACCGGAGTAACCCCGCTTCGGTCACGGATCGAGTATTTCCAGCAGGGAACCATCCCTTGGATAACGAGCGGCGCTCTCAACGATGTGGTCGTCAGCGCGGCTTCGGAGCTGGTAACGAAGCTTGCCTTCGATCAGTGCCGCCTCGATCTGTTTCCCGCAGGCACATTGCTCGTTGCTATGTATGGAGAGGGGAAGACGAGGGGCAAGTGCTCCGAACTTGCGTTCCCTGCGACGATCAATCAGGCAATTGCCGCGCTCGTATGCGAGTTCGATGCTGAAAGCTGTCGGCAGTATTTGAAGATGTTTCTGCTGAACAGCTATGAACTGATGAGGCAGCAGGCATCCGGCGGGGTGCAACCGAATCTGAACCTGCAAATCGTCCGTTCTCTTGCGGTTCCGCTTCCGCCCGTCGCCGAACAAGGTGAGATCGTACGTTTGCTCAACACGCAATCCGACGAAATCACCGGGCTGCGCGACGCTACAAATCTGGCCCTCAAACAATCCACCGCCCAACGCAAGAACATCCTCCGCGCCGCCTTCGCCGGCCAGCTCGTGCTGCAGGACCCGAACGACGAACCGGCCAGCGCGCTGCTGGCTCGCATCCGCGCCAAGCAGGCAGACTGCGCGACTGCGCGACCCGCCCGGGGACGCGCCCGCAAAACCGACAGGTCGACAACATGCTGACGCGTCTTGAAATCGACGGCTTCAAGTCCTTCGAAAGGCTGGATATCACCCTGTCACCGTTCACGGTGGTGCTGGGCAGCAATGCCGCCGGCAAGAGCAATCTGTTCGACGCCGTCCAGTTGTTGTCCAACCTGGCGACCCGCGATGTTGCGGAAGCGGTCAAGGAGATGCGGGGCGAGCCGCTGGAACTGTTCCGTCAGACCACCAGCGGACACAGCAAGCAGATTCACTTCGTCGCCGAGGTGCTCGTCGATCCGACCGTGCGCGATCCCTGGGGGACCGAGGTTCGGCTGTCACACACCCGCATCCGCTATGAGGTGACGCTGGAGCGCCGCGAAACCAAGGCCGGCATCGAGCGCATCCAGGTGGCCAGTGAATCGGCGACGCCGATCATGCGCAAGGACGATACCTGGGCTGAATCGCTGCATCCCACGAAAGCGTTTCGTCAGGCGTATCTGAAGTACGCCCGTCAGAAGCCGTGGTTGACCACGGACCAAGTCGATGAAGGCCTGTCGTTCAGTGTTCATCAGGACGGCAAGCAGGGGCGCAATCGTCCCGCCAGCGCCGCCGAAGCGTCGGTTCTGTACAGCATCACCAATGCCGAGTTTCCGCATCTGTTCGCGTTGCGCGAGGAAATGCGCCACTGGCGGCTGCTGCAACTCGATCCCGCCTTGCTGCGCCGGCCGGTTCCAGCCACCGCGGCTGATGTGCTCGATGCCAACGGATCGAACCTCGCTGCGGTGCTGGCGCAGATGAAGGCGGAAACGGCAACGCCGGAGCGGCCGAGCGGCGTGCTCGCCGATATCGCCTTTGAACTGAACAGCCTGATTCCGGGCATCGCCAAGCTGGACGCGCGTTTGAACGAGGCCAGCCGCGAATACCGGATCGACCTCACCATGCGTGATGGCCTGCCGTTCTCGTCCCGGGTGGTATCCGACGGCACCTTGCGCGTGCTCGCACTGCTGACCCTGCTGCATGACCCGCGACATCGGGGATTGATCTGCTTCGAAGAACCCGAAAACGGGGTTCATCCCGGCCGCATCCACCAGCTGGTACAGCGCCTGAGGGAAATGGTGATGGTGCCGCAGTCGTTCGAGATCGGGGATGCGGTGGTGCCGCTGAGCCAACTGCTGCTGAACAGTCACTCGCCGGTGGTGCTGTCGGCCTTGCTGGACAAGGAACTGCGCGCGCGGCACGGCACGATCTTTTTCGCCGACGTTGCGTCGGTCATCGATCCCGGTTGCACGGGTGTGCGCCGAAAGACGCGCCTGCGCTCGGTTCGCCAGCATCCGCAATGGGGGCTGATCAGCGCAGAGGCCGAGCCCGGGCAGCAGGTTTCCGATCTTGAGGTCCGCAAGGTTCTCGAAACCGTGGGCGGCGAGGGCTGATCGTGCGCTATCTGCAACCTGCGCTGTACGCAGAAGGCAAGGACGATTACGCCTTCCTCAGCCCCCTGCTGCTGAGGCTCTGCGAGGACTTGTGTGCCCGGCACTCGCAAGAGCCGGTGGAGTGCGGGCCGGTGCTCGGGCTCGATCATCCTGCTTGCACCAATGACGCCCCTCGGGCGGAACGGATCATTGCAGCGGCCAGGGAGGCCGCGCCTGCCTGGAATGTCCTGTTCATCCACACCGACGGCGGCAACGACCCTGATCGTCAGCGTGAACAACGGGTGGCGCCAGCCCTGTCGCTGCTGGAGTCGACCTTCGGGTCTGGCAACCGCGGCGTCGCCGTGGTGCCGATCTGCGAGACCGAGGCTTGGCTGATCCACGACGGCGACACGCTGCGAACGCTGCTGGGGACCACGTTGACGGACATTGAACTTGATCTCCCGCCGAATACGGGCGCCGTCGAGCGGGTTGCCGATCCGAAGCGGGTATACCAAGCCGCATTCGCAGCGGGGCAGGCATCGCCGAGACGCAGGCGTCGGGATGCATCGTCCCTGCTGGAAGCGCTCGGCGAACAGTTGCCACTTGAGCGCCTGCGCGGCTTGTCGGCCTTCAAGGCTCTGGAGGCCGAGACGATGGACGCGCTGCGCGAGTTGCGGATTGTTTGATGCCGTCAGTCCCGTTCCGGCTTGAGCGCCAGCTTGTGCTGGCGGGCCGCGTCCGGAATCGGCAGCTGGTCGATGGCGATCACCTTGAGCGGCAGCTTCCTGGCGGCGCGGTGGAGGTCATCATCGTCGCTGTAGATCGTGCTCGCGCCGCGCGACAGGGCAATGGCGATGATCTGCCAGTCGAACTTGAACTTGGTGCGGCTGACCTTGCCGCGCATGGCCTTGTCCCAGTTTTCGGCGAGCAGCAGCGCGCATTCGGTCGCGGCCCGCTGATCGAAGGGCTCGATGATGAAGCTGCGGCTGGCGGTGAGCCGCGCCATCAGCTCATCGCGCGCCTTGCCTACCCTAATCAGATACTCGGTGAGGCTCGGCGTCGGAATGATGATCCTGGTCTTTGCATGCTGCTGGACGAGCCCGTCCAGCTTGGCGCGACGATCGCCCTTGATTCGCTCGTTGAAGAGGTCGATCAGGATGTTGGCGTCGAAGACCACCGGCATCAGTCGGCCCGCAACTCACGCCAGACCGACTGCGCATCGTCGATCCGGTTCCAGTCGTTGCCGGCGATCTGCTGGATGCCGCTGACCACCTGCGCGAGCGGGGCGTCGTCCAGCTGCTCGAAGCTCAGGATGTCGAATTCGTCCAGCGTCCAGCGGCAATCGCCATCACGCCGCCACTTGCCCTTGCCAACCAGCCGGACATAGCAGTCCCACAGCGGCGCGAGCTGGCGGGCAATATCGCGTTTGGCATTGCATTTGTGAATGGCGCCATCGTCGGTCTTGATCCACACCTGCACGCTGTCGTCGATGCCCTTGACGCCGACGACGGTGCCGTCGAGCGTGCCCGTTTCATGGACGACGGCTTCCTGCGCCAGCGGGGTGCGGACACCGGCGAACCGGGCGAGCGCAGGGCCGTTCTTGTGGCCGAGCTTGGCGCTGGCGTTGTCGCGGCGGAGCAGGTTGTTGAGGCTGCGGCAATGTGCCGCCAGTTCGGGTGGCGCGTCCGTGCCGCCGACCAGACGAAGACGGGCATCCAGCTTCGGCGCTGCCTTTTCCGGGGCCCATAGTTCGAGCACGGCGCTGCCTTTTCGAATCTTGCTGAAATGCAGATCCTCGCTGCTGCCGAAAATGGCATGCAGTTCCGCCACGTAATCGACAAAGCGGCCCAGACGCAGCGTTTCCGGCGTCAGGCTGTCGATGCAGAAGTCGTAGTGGACGGTGGTCTTAGTCATGGCGGCTGTTCCGTCGGCATTATGGGCGGGTTGTGGCGGCGGGAGTAGGTGTCGCGATTTCGGGCCATGCGGGGCGATGTAGACGGGCACTCCGAACGCCGTTGTTATCCGAGCCTTCGGATAGCAACCACAGAAAATCAAACAAATTCATTGAAAACAGATGTTTGTCGAGCAGCTTATTATCCCGCCCCATGAACGCCTCCTCCCTGATCCAGAAAGTCTGGAATTTCTGCCACACCCTGCGCGACGACGGCGTGGGTTATGGCGACTACCTCGAACAGCTGACCTATCTGCTGTTCCTGAAGATGGCCCACGAGTACACCGGCGAGCCCTACAACCGCGATACCAAGATCCCCAAGGGCTATGACTGGGCGTCGCTGCGGGCCAAGGTCGGCGAGCCGCTGGAGGCGCATTACCTGGCCACCCTGCACCAGCTCGGGCAGGCCGACGGCATGCTCGGCGCGATCTTTTTCAAGGCGCAGAACAAGATCCAGGACCCGGCCAAGCTGTCGCGGCTGGTGCAATTGATCGACGCCGAGAAGTGGGTGGGGCTGGATGCCGACACCAAGGGCGATCTCTACGAGGGGCTGCTGCAGAAGAACGCCGAGGACACCAAGAGCGGTGCCGGCCAGTACTTCACGCCACGAGCGTTGATCCAGGCCATCGTCGCCTGCATGCGGCCGCAGCCGATGCAGACCATCGCCGATCCGGCCTGCGGCACCGGCGGCTTCTTCCTTGCTGCCAACGAGTGGCTGAGCGGCACCGGCGACTGGCTGCGCGAGCACGGCACCAAGCTGGATTACGCGCCGCCGAAGCTCGATCGCCGGCAGAAGGCTTTCCTGCGCGACGCGACCTTTCGCGGCAACGAGATCGTGCCCGGCACTCGCCGGCTATGCCTGATGAACCTGTTCCTGCACGGCGTCGGCGAGCTGATCGGCGAGCCGGCGGTGGATCGCTCCGATGCGCTGATCGCCGAGCCGCAGCAGCGGGTTGATCTGGTGATGGCGAATCCGCCGTTCGGCAAGAAAAGCAGCATGACCATCACCAATGCCGAGGGTGAGGAAGACCGCGATGCGCTGACCTACGAACGCCAGGATTTCTGGGAAACCACGTCGAACAAGCAGCTGAATTTCCTGCAGCACATCGTCAGCCTGTTGAAGGTCAGCGGCCGTGCGGCGGTGGTGCTGCCGGACAACGTGCTGTTCGAGGGCGGTGCCGGCGAGCGCATCCGCCGCAAGCTGCTGGAAACCTGCGACGTGCACACCGTGCTGCGGCTGCCGACCGGCATCTTCTACGCCCAGGGTGTCAAGGCCAACGTGGTGTTCTTCGATGCCCGCCCGAAGGATGGCCGCGTGCAGACCCAGGGCATCTGGTTCTACGACCTGCGGACCAACCAGCACTTCACGCTGAAGACCCGGCCGCTGAAGCTCGATGACCTGCACGATTTCATTCGCAGCTATCAGCCGCAGAACCGACATCGGCGGGTCGAGACCGAGCGCTTCCGGTACTTCCCGCATGAAGCGCTGATCGCCCGCGACAAGGCCAGTCTCGATCTGTTCTGGCTCAAGGACTCCAGCCTCGACAATCTCGATGAACTGCCGCCGCCGGATGTGCTGCAGCAGGAAATCATTGATCACCTGGAAGCGGCACTGCTGGCTTTTCGGGAGGTGGCGGCGGGCTTGCCGAAATTCGCCACGCTCTGAACGCAGACCGACGCGCGCCTGCCGGGCTTTTATGAGGCCATTCGAAGTTGGAAATGCGCCAGCGCGATGCTGCTCAGTTCTTGCCTGCCGGTAAGGCCCCCAGCAGCTTGCCGGCGAGCATTTCGTATTCGCCATCGAAGTGATGGCCGCCCGGCAGCTTGAGCACCGAGATCTTCGGGCCGCTCAAGGAGCCGCAGATCGAGTCCTCGTCTTCCTCGCCGTAGACGCAGAGCATTGGCGGGTTCGCTGGCGAGGTTTGCAGGCGGGCCATTTCCGGGCGCGTGGGCATGCCGCCGTCGGCCGTGCCGACCCAGCTGCTCAGATGGAATTCGAACTGGGCGTGTTCGGCGAGGCCGAGCAGCACCGCCAGAGCGATTTCGCTGCGGCTGGTCGCCGACAGGCGATTGAGCGCGAACGGCAGCACGTCCGCCCCTTGCGAGTAGCCGATCAGCAGCACCTTCGGGCGCTTCAGCGCGTGGCGGTAGTAGGCGATGATCTTGTCGAGATCGGCAGCGAAGGCTTCCGGCGTGCGCTCGCTCCAGAAATAGCGCAGCGAATCGATGCCGATCACCGGCATGCCGGCGGCGGCGATGAAGCCGGCCACGTCCTTGTCGATGCCGGCCCAGCCGCCGTCGCCGGAGACCAGGATCGCGAAGGTATCGGTGTGCGTGGCGCTGCCCAACCCAGCCCCCGTCGCCGGGGCCGTTGCCTCGACTTCGATCACCGGCAGATCGCCCAGATCGCTCGGCGGCGGCGGCACGCGACTCAGGCCCTGTGCGGTTTCCAGTTGATCGATGCCCTTGCGGTAAGCGGCGATCCAGTTGTCCGGCGAGCTGAAGCCGTGGCCGACTTTCGGCAGCGCGACCAGTTCGCCCTGCGCGCTGCCGGCGACGAACTTGGCCACGCTGTCGAGATCGCAGGCCTGATCGATTTCGCCATGCAGGGTCAGCCACGGCGCGGTCAACTGGCGGGTCGGCAGAAACTCGATGCCGCCGTCGGCGCTGCGCGGTGCCATGCGTACACCATTGCCGGCGCAGAACGGCTTCTTCAGGTTCAGGTCCGGGCAGAACGCGGTGGTGATCGCGCCGGCGAACGAGCCTTTTTCGGCCTGGGCCAGCACGCCATAGGCGAGCGTGGCACCGGCGGCGTGGCCGGCAAGGATCGGCGGCAGATAGGTCGGCAGATGCGCCCAGGCCTGGATGAAATGGCTGAGGTTCTCGAAATCGCCGACCGTGTAGGCGCAGTCGCCGCCATCGGCTTCCAGCGCGCTGATCAGTTGCGGCGTGCTGATCGCCGCGACCAGCGCGCCATCGGCGACCAGCGCCTGGACCATCGCCGCCGGGCCGCCGAGATCGCGGGCCAGCCAGCCGCCATCACCGGACAGGAACAGCACGAAGGACTTCGGGATGCCTTCCGGGCGGTGGATCACCACGTCCTTGAACAGACCGTGGCTCAAGCTTTCCGGGCCGCGCGGCGCGGCAGCCGCTGGGGTCACGGCAACGGCGGCGGGTGTCTTGCTCGGAACCTTGCCCGGAACTTTGCCCTGCGCCTTGATCTGGGCCTTGCCGGAGGGCGCGGGCGCAGCAGCGGTCGCGAGCACCGCCAGGGTCAGGCCGAAGGCAGCAGCGCGAGTCAGCGTGACGATCGGGCTACGGCGGGCGCTGGGACCGGCATTGGCAATTGAAAATTTCATGACTTCCAGATGACTTCCTTGATGCCGCCGGCAATCAGCGCCGCGGTATCGACGAGTACGCGAGGCAGCACCAGGCCACCCGGTGAAGCGAGGTAGCGCGGCCGCCATTCGGGCTGAAACTTGTCCTTGTAACGCCGCAGGCCGTTGAAGTTGTAGAACGGCTCGCCATAGCGATGAACGATGCGGCCGAGCTTGTGCCAGAACGGCGCCAGCGGATGGTTTTCCAGCCCGGCCAGCGGCGCCATGCCGAGGTTGAACCAGCGATAGCCTTCCGCGTGGCCCCAGAGCATCAGCTCGATGAACAGATAATCCATCACGCCTTTCGGCGCTGCCGGGCCATAGCGCATCAGATCGATCGACATCTCTTCGCGCCCGGCACCGAGCCACAGATTGGCGAAGGCGACGATCTGGCCATCTCTGAGCACACAGGCGCAGTGGAAGCGGCTCAGGTAATGGGGATCGAAACGGCCGACCGAAAAACCTTTCTCGGCGACCGATTTGCCGGTCAGCCAGTCGTCCGAAATCCGCCGCAGTTCGTCGAGGCGGGCTTCGACTTCAGCCGGTGCCAGCACCACGAAGCTGGCACCGTCACGCTGGGCGCGGCGATGCTCGTTGCGCAGGCTCTGGCGCTTCGAGCCGACCAGCGAAAACGTCGGCAGCGGCACCCGGGCTTCTTCGCCGAGCTTGGCCAGCGACAGGCCCAGATCGAGATACAGCGGCAGCTGGTCGGGCGACACCTGATAGAACACCGGCCAGCAACTGCTGCGATCGGCCAGTTCGCGAAACGCCCAGGTCAGCGCTTCGACCTTGGCCGGATTGCCGACCGGATCACCGAGCGCGATCAGGCTGCGTCCGGAGCGCTGGTACATGATGAAAGCGTCGCCATCCGGCCCGAACAGCAGTTGCTTGTCGCCGAGCAGCGCCAGGTTGGCGACAGTACTGCCCCCGTGTCTGACGATGATGGCGGCGGCGCGATCCAGAGCCGCCGCGTCCGGTGGGTCCGGCTCCCGGCGGGCCGGGCTGAGCAGCCGCCAGAGCATGTAGCCGGCGAACAGCAGCACGGTCAGCAGACCGGCGCGCATCAGGCGCGGGCTTTGATCATCGAAGGCAAAGCGCCACCAGACTTCGCGGCTGTAATCGGTGCCGCGCGACGACAGCATCGACACCCAGACCGCCGCCACCACCACCGCCAGGGTTGCCAGCAGCCAGCGCCGGGAGTCGCGCACTTCGAGCAGCGAGGCGCGCCGGTAGAAGCGCTCGCGCGACAGCAGCAACACCACCAGGATCACCGACAGAAAGGTCGCTTCTTCGTAGTCCAGACCTTTCAGCATCGACACCACGGCACCGACGGCGAGCAGCACCAGGGTCAGCCACCAGGCACCGTCGAGGCGGCTGTACAGGCCGCGCGCGAGGATCAGCAGACCGACGCCGATGGCGCTGCCGGCCATGTGCGAGAACTCCAGCAGGCCGAGCGGAATCAGCTCGGACAATCCGGCTAGGCGGCTGTCGATCGCCGGCGTGGCACCGGAGATCAGCAGCACCGCGCCGGCCAGGAACACCGTCGCTCCGAGCACCGTCGGGGCGAGGGTTTCGATGCTGTCCTGCAGCCGGCCGCCGTAACGCCGGAAACGGTCCTTCTGGGTGGCAAGCAGGCGCAGGCCGAGGAAGAACAGCGCCAGCACGAACGGCAGCAGGTAGTAGACGACCCGATACAGCAGCACCGCGCCAAGCACACCTTCCGGGGGGGCTGCGGGCAGCAGCAGGATCAACACCGTTTCGAACACGCCGAGGCCGCCCGGCACATTGCTGATGGTGCCGGCGTAGATCGCCAGCACGAAGACGCCGACGAAGGCCGGATAGCCGAGCGTCACCGTGTCCGGCAGCAGCACATAGAGCGTCGCGGCGGCGAAGCACAGATCGGTGCTGGCGACGACGATCTGGCTCAGGGTCAGCGGCAGGCCCGGCAGGCGGAATTCCCGGCCGCGCCAGCTCAGCGGCCGGCGGCGGAGGGCGTTGAGCAGCACATAGGCGGCGACCAGCGCCAGCAGGGCGCTGCCCAGTTCACGGATACCGGACGGCGCCAGATGCAGCACCCGGCCGGCATCATCCGGCGAGGTCAGCAGCGACAGGCCGAGCAGGGTCGCGACACCGAGCGCGAACGCCACCGACACCAGCGCCACGACGCCAGCGACCTTCAGACCCGGCACGCCGGCAGCGGTGTAGTCGCGGAAGCGGATCGAACCGCCGGACACCGCCTGGAAGCCGACGCTGTGGCCGATGCCGAAAGCGATCAGCGAGGTCGGCGCCACCTGCCGCCAGGGCAGCGGATGGTCGACGCCGCGCAGCGCCAGCCAGTCGTACAGGGTCAGCACCGCGTAGCTGAGGCCGCAGAACAGCAGCGCTTCGGCAATCCGCTCGCGCGGCAGCGATTTCAGATGAGTAACGATTTCGCCGGGATTCAGCCCAGCCAGGTTCTTTGCCAGCGCCCACACGGCCAGCACGAGCACGGCCAGAGTCAGGCCGGCTACAAGCAGGCGGCGGCGATCGGAAAACAGGGCGGCGAAGCGGGGCGACATGGCACTCGAATCACTAGGGTCTAATGTCAACAGACCCCAAGGCGGCGGATTGTACTGTGTGGCTCGGCTTCCGCGCGAAAGCCCTGCGGAAAGGTATGCGGGAAGGTATGCGGGAAGCTTGGGCACACTGACCACCGCTGCTCGGTGAAGGTTCGCCAGCGGTTTGCCGACCGGCAAATGCTGCACTGCAAGATGGCATACTCCGGCCCTCGTTCCGCTTACATCCGTTCATGTCCAAGAAGCTGATCGTCAGTCGCCAGAGGGATCTCGACCAGGCCGTGACCTATGCCGAATGGCAGGAGATCGCGACTGAACTCGATCGTCTGGAAGGCGGCGATGCCTGGAAACAGGACGAAATGAGCGATGACTACGACTACCTGCTGATCAAGGAACGTCTGAACACGCTGCGCGAGCTGCGCAAATCCGGCGAAGTGCGGCAACTGGTGTTCCAGCTCGCCGAGGGCCTGCACGGCAACCTCGGCAACGTTGCCGATCCGGTGCTGTATTCCTACGCCCGGGTCGGCACCAAGCGGCTGGTCGAGGAGTACATCGAGGAATCGGCACGCTGCCTGGACTACGTCTGCGTCGGCGATTTCCCGGATTTCTCCAACGACGAGAAGATCCTGTTCTTCAAACGCACCGGCACCAGCTTCGGCCGCTCGGCACTCTTGCTGTCCGGCGGTGCCACCCTGGGCATGTTCCACCTCGGCGTGATCAAGGCGCTGTTCGAGCACAACGTGCTGCCGCGGGTGATCTCGGGTTCGTCGGCCGGCGCGATCATCGCCGGCATGGTCGGCACTCGCACCGACGAGGAACTGCCGGCGATCTTCGATCCCGAATCGATGAACCTGCAGGCCTTCCAGACGGTGAGCCTGCGTCAGGTGCTCAGCGGCCGGGCGCTGATGGACCCGTCCCGGCTGCGCGCCTGCCTGGAACGCAACATCGCGCCAACCAGCTTCGTCCAGGCATTCGAGCGCACCCGGCGCATTCTCGGCGTCACCGTGTCACCGGCCGAGGCGCATCAGTCGGCGCGCCTGCTGAACTACCTGACCGCGCCGAACGTCACCGTGCAGTCCTCGGTGCTGGCCTCTTGCGCAGTGCCCGGCGTGTTCCCGCCGGTGATGCTCGATTCGCTCGATTTCGACGGCATGAAGCACCCGTACATGCGCTCCAAGCGCTGGGTCGACGGCTCGATCGCCAACGATCTGCCGATGCTCAGGCTGGCCCGCCTGCACAACGTCAACCACTACATCGTCAGCCAGACCAATCCGCATGTGGTGCCGTTCATGCGCGAAGCGAATCCGCAGCGGCGCACGGTCGGCGACGTGGTCCAGCACGTGGCGACCACCGCGACCCGCGACCTGCTCAAGGTGACCCGCAGCTACATGGGTTCGGCGGCTTCGGGACGGATCGTCGACATGCTCAACGACGTGCTCCAGCAGCGCTACAGCGGCGATATCAGCGTGTTCCCGCGCCAGTCGCCGACCCAGCTGATGCGGATGTTCTCGAACCCGTCGCCAACCGCGATCGCCAACTTCATCCGCGACGGCGAACGCGCCACCTGGCCGAAGCTGGAACGCATCCGCCTGCAGACGCGCATCTCGCGCTCCTTCGAGGATTGCCTGTTCTGGCTCAAGGACCACGGCCTGCGCCGCGCGCTCAGCGATGGTCCGCGCAGCCGCAACCGTGGCGAACGGCTGAAGCTGGCGGCCGTTGACGGCCGCCGTACCGACAGCCGCCCCTAGCCGGCCCCTGACAGGACAGCCCAGCCGCCATGTGGACCCCCGAACGCCTGGCTGGGCTGCTGACCGACCAGGGCTTTCGTCTGCGCGGCGCGCAGGTGACCCGGATCGAAGCACTGACCGATGGCGCGTTCGCGCTGGCGCTGACCTTCCTGGTCATCGTCCAGCAGGAAATCCCGAAGAACTTCGATGATCTGATGCTGGCGTTCCGGCAGACGCCGGTGTTCGCCGCGAGCTTCGCGATCCTGATCCTGTTCTGGGCCGCGCACGTCCGCTGGAGCCGGCGTTACGGGCTCGAAGACGGCCCGGCGATCGTGCTCAGCGCGCTGCTGGTGTTCACCATGCTGGTCTTCGTCATATCCCTTGAAGATCGTCTTCGGCGCCTTCTTCAGCTCGCTGAGCAACGGCTGGGTGCCGAGGTGGCCGACCAATGCTGAATGCGGCAGCAAATAGCCGGGCACGTGATCAGTGGCACAGGTTATCGAGCAGCAATCTGTAAAAATCGGGAACAACAGACACCTTCCGCAGACGGCCTGCACTAACCCCTCAGCGCTGATCCGCAAACATCCATCCAGAAAAGGATCTCGGACCCGGTGAATACGAACAAGGAATTGGTACCGGTGACCGCGCGCGGCGAAGCCACGCGCCGGAAACTGCTGGCGGCTGCAGAAGTGGAGATCGGCGAAAAAGGCTTCCATACCGCTTCGGTCAGTTCGATCACCACCCGCGCTGACGTCGGCCAAGGCACCTTCTACCTGTACTTCCATTCCAAGGACGAAATCTTCCTGACCCTGGTCGGCGATATCGGCCGCCGGCTGCGCAAGCACATGGCGCTGGCGATCGAAGGTTCGGAGAACCGCATGGTCGCCGAGCGGCGCGGCCTCGAAGCCTTCTTCGCGTTCGCCCAGGCGCATCCGGGCCTCTATCGCATCGTTCAGGAATCGCAGTTCGTCGATGAAACGGTGTTTCGCAGCTACTACGAGCGCCTGGCCCAGGGCTATGCCGCCGACCTCGCGGAAGCGACCGCGCGCGGCGAGCTGAGCCCGGGCGATCCGGTGGCGCGGGCCTGGTCGATCATGGGCATCGGCCATTTCCTCGGCATGCGCTGGTGTCTGTGGCAAGGCGAGCGGCCGGGCCCGGCGCTGGTCGACGCGGTGATGGATTTCATCAGCCACGGCATTGCGCCGCGCGATGCAAAATCCGGCGTTCTTTCCGGACCCTGATCTCTCGCCAGCCGCCAATGCGGCGACGGCCGTAGCCACCGAACTGCGCCTGAGCGCCAGCCCCGACGCCGGCCCGTTCGTGCAGCCGACCGCCGTGACTCTGACCGCCAGTAAGCTTGCTGGCTGGCGTCATCGGCCTTAAGCCCCGACAATCCGCGCCATGTCCGAATCTTCCCGCAACACCATGAAGCCCCTCACTGTTCTGGTCACCGGCGCCAGCGCCGGTTTTGGCGCCGCGATCGCCCGCCGTTTCATTGCCGAAGGTCATCGGGTGATCGCCGCCGCGCGCCGCATCGACAAGCTGGCCGCGCTGCGCACCGAACTCGGTGCCGCGCTGCTGCCGGTGACCCTCGATGTCACCGATCGCCAGGCGATCGAAGCCTTTGCTGCCAGCCTGCCGCCGGACTGGGCGGCAATCGACGTACTGGTCAACAACGCCGGCCTGGCGCTGGGCCTGGAACCGGCGCATCAAGCCAGCCTTGAAGATTGGGAGCGGATGGTCGACACCAACATCAAGGGCCTGATGACGATGACCCGGACCATCCTGCCGGGCATGGTCGCCCGTGGTCGCGGCCACGTGATCAACCTCGGTTCGACGGCCGGCGAATGGCCCTATCCGGGCGGCAACACCTATGGTGCGACCAAGGCCTTCGTCCGCCAGTTCACCCTGAACCTGCGCGCCGATCTGGTCGGCACCGGCGTCCGCGCCACCGACATCGAACCGGGCCTCTGCGGCGGCACCGAGTTTTCGACCACCCGCTTCCACGGCGATCAGGCCAAATCCGACGCGGTATACGCCGGCACCGAGCCGCTGACCGCCGAGGACATTGCCGATGCCGTCTACTGGGTCGCCTCCCGTCCGGCGCACGTCAACATCAACCTGCTGCAACTGATGCCGGAATGTCAGGCGATCGGGCCGCTGGCGATCAAACGCAATACTGTTTCCATGGCCGGAGCGAACTGATGGGCGCGTTCAAGGATTCCGGCGTCATCGTCATCGGCGAGGACGAGTACCACTGGCAGGTGCGCCACTGGATCGGCGGGCCGGTGAAGGGTGGCGGTGGCGGCTGCGGCGGCTTGTCGGTGACCGTATCGACCGATCCCGGCAAGCGCCGCGAGTTGCTGGTCGAATTCCCGTTCGTCGAATTCGGTCACGGCAAGCCGAAGTCCGAGGTTGGCTTCGCCAAGCGCCTGCAGGGCTGCATCGAAGCGGCGCTGGAAGAAGGCTGGCGAGCGAACTCGCGCGGCCGGCCGTGGATCCACGAGGCCGATCCGGCCTGAGATAGCTGGTCTCCCTCCCCCGTTCACGGGGGAGGGCTGGGGAGGGGGCGCTTGACGGTAGCGCGGAAGTCAACCGCCCCCATCCCGGCCTTCCCCCGCAAGCGGGGGAAGGAGAACAGCACCTCCTGCCCCGTACAATGCGCAATCCACCTTGAAGCCCGGCCACGCAGCCGGTTGAACGCGTCCCGATGAAATCCCAACTGCAGGACCTGCTGCGCGCCGCTCTCACCATCGTGCTCGACGGCAGCGCCGTGCCGGCCCCGGCCGACATCCTCGTCGAACCGGCCAAGGACAAGAAGAACGGTGACTTCGCGACCAATCTGGCGCTGACTCTGGCCAAGCCGCTGGGCAAGCCGCCGCGTGCGGTGGCCGAAGCGATCGTCGCAGCACTTGCCCAAGGAGGCATCGTCGCCAAGGTCGAAATTGCCGGCCCTGGCTTCATCAATTTTTTCCTCGCTGCCGGCGCACTGCAGCAGGTGGTGGTCGACATCCTCAACGCTGGCGCAGCCTTCGGCATCGATCGCTCGGGATCGAAGGGCAAGGCGATGGTCGAGTTCGTGTCGGCCAATCCGACCGGCCCGCTGCACGTCGGCCACGGCCGCGGCGCGGCGGTCGGCGACTGCATGGCGCGAGTGCTCGATGCCGCCGGCTGGCAGGTGTCGAAGGAGTTCTATTACAACGATGCCGGCAACCAGATCGCCAACCTCGGCGTGTCGGTGCAGGCCCGCGCCAAGGGCATCAATCCCGGCGACGCCGGCTGGCCGGAAGACGGCTATCGCGGCGACTACATCGCCGATGTCGCCACTTCGTATCTGGCCGGCGACACCGTTACCGCCGACGACCGCGCGGTGACCGCGAAGGCCGATGCCGAGGATCTCGACGCGATCCGCGCATTCGCCGTCGCCTATCTGCGCCGCGAGCAGGATCTCGATCTGCGCGCCTTCGGCGTCAAGTTTGATGTCTATTACCTGGAGTCCTCGCTGTACACCGAGGGCAAGGTCGACAGCACGGTCACGGCACTGCAGGCCAGCGGTCACACCTACGAGCAGGACGATGCGCTGTGGCTGCGCACCACCGACTTCGGCGATGACAAGGATCGCGTGATGCGCAAGCGCGAAGGCGGCTACACCTACTTCGTGCCGGACGTCGCCTATCACGTCAGCAAATGGCAGCGCGGTTTCGTGCGGGTGATCAACGAGCAGGGTGCCGATCATCACGGCACCATCGCCCGGGTTCGCGCCGGACTGCAGGCGATGGCCATCGGCATTCCGAAAGGCTGGCCGGAGTACGTGCTGCACCAGATGGTCACGGTGATGCGCGCGGGCGAGGAAGTGAAGCTGTCGAAGCGCGCCGGTTCCTACGTGACCCTGCGCGATCTGATCGACGAAGTCGGCTGCGACGCGACGCGCTATTTCCTGGTCGCCCGCAAGAGCGATTCGCAGCTGATCTTCGACATCGATCTGGCCCGTGCTCAGACCAACGACAACCCGGTCTATTACATCCAGTACGCGCATGCCCGCGTCTCGGCAGTGTTCCGTCAGCTCGGCGAGCGCGGTCTGAGCTATGACCAGGCGGCCGGCTTTGCGGCACTCGACCGTTTAAGCGAAGCCGACGCGGTAAGCCTCGTCGCGCTGCTTGGCCGCTTCCCGGAAACGGTGCAGGCCTCGGCGCAGAACCTGGAGCCGCACATCATCGCCCAGTACCTGCGCGATCTGGCCGCCGCGTTCCACGGCTACTACCACGCAGTGCCGTTCCTGATCGACGACACCAGCCTGCGCAATGGCCGTCTCGCCTTGGCACTGGCGACCCAGCAGGTGCTGAAGAACGGCCTGGCGCTGCTCGGCGTCAGCGCGCCGGAGAAGATGTAATGGCCAAGGACTACGCCAAACCGCGCAACCCGAACGACAACCGCCAGCATCGCGGCGGTCCGGCCAGCCGCCGGCCGCCACCGCCTTCGCAGCGTGGCGGCAACGGCGCGCCGCAGATGCCGGGCTGGATCTGGTTGATCATCGGCCTGGCGATCGGGCTGGTGGTTGCCGCGTTCGCGTACATCGATCGTCCTTCGCATCAGACTGCGATCGGTTCGGCGGCAACGCCAGCCGCTGCGCCCGGCAAGGACGCCAGGGAGACCAATACCGCTACCGCCGCGAAACCCGGCGAGCCGCGCAAGGACGACCTGCCGGTGCCGGACAAGGTGCCGCCGCGCTACACCTTCTACAACGAGCTGCCGAAGATCGAAGTGACGATCCCGCGCGAATACTCGCGGCCGCCACCGGCCAACAGCAGCAAGCCGGCACCGGTGCCGCCGGCCGAGGTCAAGAAAGCGCTCGATGCACCGGGTGCCTATCTGGTGCAGGTCGGTGCCTACAAGTCACGCGAGGAAGCCGACAAGCAGCGAGCCAGCCTGGCGCTGATCGGCTACGAATCGCGCATCGAACAGGTGACGCTGGACGAGCGCGACACCCGTTTCCGGGTCCGCATCGGCCCGCAGCCAACCCTGGCCGCCGCGCAGGCAGTGCTGACCAGGCTCGAAGGCAGCAACATCAAGGGCTTCCTGGTCAAGATCAAGGACTGAAGCGTCTTTGCTCTGCTCGTCATTCCCGCGCAGGCGGGAATCCAGTTCTGATGCGGTGCGCTACGGCCAAACTGGATGCCCGCCTGCGCGGGCATGACGGGCTTTTTTGCTCAAGCTCAGCCGCAACCCGCCATCGACCGGCAGGATCACGCCGTTCAGATAGCTAGCGCCCGGCCCGAGCAGAAAAGCGACAGCGCGAGCGATTTCTTCGGGCGCGCCGAGCCGCCCCATCGGGATGCGCGCCAGTTCCTCCGCCTGCTGGGCCGCGCTGAGCGCCGTCGATTCGGCCCACAGGATGTGGCCGGGCGCGACGGCGTTGACGCGGACTCGCGGTGCCAGTTCGACGGCCAGCGTTTCGGTCAATGACCACAGCGCCGCTTTCGCCGCGTTGTACGGCGCGAAGCCGGGACGGGCATGGCGGGCCAGGGTGTCGAGGATGTTGACCACCGCCGCCTGCGCGCCGAACAGCGGCAGGCAGGCCTGGATCAGCAGCAACGGTGCCTTGAAGTTCGAGCTGATCAGCTCGTCGAACAGCGCCGGCGTGATCGCGCCGATCGGCGTGCGCCGATAGCCGGAAGCGTTGTTGACCAGCGCATCGAGCCGGCCCCAGCGGGCGTGGGCAGCCACCGCGAGCTGAGCGACGGCCGCATCGTCGGCGAGATCGGCGACCAGCACGGCGACGCTGTCTCCACGCTGGGCATTGAGCGCGGCCGCCAAGGCGTCCGCTTCGGCACGCGAGTTCCGACAATGGATGACGACATTCATGCCAGCCGCATGCAGGCGCTCGACGATCGCAGCACCCACCCGACGCGCGCCGCCGGTGACCAGCGCCACGCCTGCCAGCGCTTCCTTGTCCGCGTTTTGCATGCTGGGTCCCGTATCCTGTGCGTCGCAGATCGGCTTTTTGCCGGCCCTGCATTATCGACCATCACTGCCGCCCATCCCTTCCAACTGGCTTCCGCGCTCCCGTGAACGATCTGCTGCAAGTCATCCTGCTTGGCATCATCGAAGGCATCACCGAATTCCTGCCGATTTCCTCGACCGGCCATCTGCTGCTCGCCGAGCAGCTGGGCCTCGGGCAGCGCTCGGATCTGTTCAATATCGTCATCCAGGCCGGCGCGATTCTCGCGGTCACGGTGATCTACTGGCGGCGGCTGTGGCAGCTGGCCACCGGGCTCGGCGAGGCCGACAACCGCGCCTATATCGGCAAGCTGGCGGTCGCCTTCCTGATCACCGTGGTGCTCGGCCTGACGGTCAAGAAGCTCGGCTTTTCACTGCCGGACGAGATCACCCCGATTGCGCTGGCGCTGGTGATCGGCGGCGTCTGGATGCTGGCCGCCGAGTGGCAGGCCGGACGCCGGCCATCACAGAACCAGATCCTGTGGACGGCGGCGATCATCGTCGGCGTGGCGCAGGTCGTTGCCGGCGTGTTTCCCGGCACCTCGCGTTCGGCGTCGACGATCTTCGCGGCGATGCTGGTCGGCGGCGCCAGCCGCGCGGCGGCCACCGAGTTCGCCTTCCTGGTCGGCATCCCGACCATGTACGCGGCCAGCGCCTATGAGCTGTACGGCGAGTTCAAGCACGGTGGCGAAGGTCACGAGGACTGGACGGCGGTGATCGTCGGCTTCGTGGTTTCGGCGGTCGTCGCCTTCATCGCCGTGACCTGGTTGCTGCGCTACATCCAGACTCACCGCTACACGGTATTCGCCTGGTATCGCATCGCGCTTGGCCTGGGCCTGCTCGGCTGGCTGGCGCTTCGCTAGCCCTTCAGGGCGGCAACAGGATATTCAGCAGCGGCGAGTGGCTGCCTTCGCCGGAGATGAACACCGAGCGGCCATCGGCGGCGATCGCACCGGCTTCGGCCTGGTGCAGCATCGGCGCATCGAGCACTTCGGGCGTGGTGGCGAACGTCTCCAGCCAGCCCTGCCCTGCACGACGCCGCCAGCGCAGCGTGTCCTTGTAGGTGACGACGATCGCGGTGCCGCCGTCGCGGGAAATATCCAGCGCGGTCGGCTGGCCGAAGAAGACGCTGCGGCCCGGATAGCTGACCAGATCAGTCATCGTCGGCCCGGTGATGCTGTGCACTTCGCCGAGTCGCTCGGCGACCGCAACGCCGACCGGCGGTTTACGCTTCGGCAGCGGCAGGCGATACAGGTATTTCGGCTGGCCGCGCTTGCTGAGCAGGATGATGCTGCCATCGAGCGGATCGACGGCCACCGCCTCGCAGTCGTGCGGGCCGTTGTCATAGCGGAAATCGAGCTGCCAGAGCAGTTTCGGCTTGCCAATCCGGCCGGGATCGCTGACCGCGTACAAAGTCACCGCCTCGCGTTTCTCCTGGTTGTCGCCGGTATCGGCGATCAGCAACGCCGGCTTGCCCTGCCAGTCGAACGCGGCGATGTCTTCCCAGTCGACCGCCCGAACCCCCGCGATGTGAACGCTGCCGAGGTCTTCGCCATGGATGCCGATGCGGTACAGATCCGGGCCAGCGCCGCTGTCGTTGTGGCCCCAGAGCAGGCCGGCATCGGCATGGGAAACCGCGAGGCCGCTGAGTTCATCGAGCGCCGGGTTGGCGATGCGCGGCGCATCCGGCTGCGACAGCAGCACACAGGAGTTCAGCAGCAGGCTGAGACCGAGCACCAGCCTCGGCAATGCGGAAACAGTCATCGGCAACATGCGTGAAAACGGGTGGACGGCATCATAGCGGCCATGAGTGAAGGCTCTGCGAAGTCGTCACCAACAAAAAGCCCGGCCGGAGCCGGGCGAAGTCGAGAAGAGACGGAACAGAATAAGCAATAGGCTTGCCAACTTCCGCTGCCGGCCCGAAATGCCGGCAGCGAGCCGATCACGGAGGCTGCACCGATGCGCGTTCACTGGTTGCAACACGCTGATTTCGAAGGACTGGGCGGCATCGAAGCTTGGCTGACGGCGCGCGGCCACACAATCACCGGTACCCGTCTGCAGCATGGTGAAACCCTGCCCGAGCCTGCTGCTTTCGACGCGCTGATGGTCATGGGCGGGCCGATGAACATTTATCAGCACGAGCTTCATCCCTGGCTGCGCACCGAAAAGGCGCTGATCCGCGCCGCGATCGCGCAAGGTCGGCGCGTGCTCGGCATCTGCCTGGGCGCGCAGTTGATCGCCGATGTCCTCGGCGGCCCGGTGAGCCGCAGTGCCGAGCCGGAGATCGGCTGGTTTCCGCTGCAGCTGACCGCGGAAGGACGCGCGCATCCACTGTTGGCCGGCCTGCCGGCCGAATTCACCAGCTTCCATTGGCATGGCGATACCTACGCCCTGCCGCCCGGCGCGACCCGGCTGATCGAAAGCGCCGCCTGTGCGCAGCAGGCTTTCGCCTGGGATGGCAGCCGCGTGCTCGGGCTGCAGTTCCATCCCGAGGTGACGCAGGCCGAGGCCGTCGAATGGTTCCGGCATGAATCGCTGACGCCGTCGCGCTACGTGCAGACGGCCGAATCGATTCTTGCCGATCAGGCCGCGTTCACCGCCAATGCGCGCTGGGCAGAGGCCATTCTTGAACGCTTCCTGGGCTAGGGCCCGCGCCGGACTCAGTGCCGGCACCAGCCAAGCGTCACTTGGTCAGCAGCAGCTTGCCGGCACGGGTGACCTGCAGGCAGTAGCGTTCGCCGTGATGGACGATCACCAGCCGCCGCGTGTGGCCGAACAGGCGGTCGCTATGGAGTTCGGTCTCGATGCCCGGATCGCCAGACGCGGCGCCGGCGGGCATCGACACTTTCGACTGGACTTCCATGGGCTGCCGGCTGGCGGCGGACATCGAGCGGGGTGCGGTCAGGACAGGTTCGATCATCGTTCGGCTCCTTGTTGCGAACGATTATCATTTTGTTCTTGCGATTCGGCAAGCCCTGTCGTGACCTTCCGGCGGATCGACCCCGAAAGCCTAGAAAGCCGTACTCAGCAGCGCCGCGATGCCGAGCGCGGCAAACAGGCCGGCCGCGATGAAACGGATCAGCTTGAACGACAGCTTCTGAGTCAGCCGTTCGGCGAGCAGCACGGCCGGCGCGTCGGCGATCATCATGCCCAGGGTCGTGCCGCAGACCACGGCCAGCAAGGAGTCGAAACGCGCGGCCAGCGCCACGGTGGCCAACTGGGTCTTGTCGCCGATCTCGGCCAGAAAGAACGCCACCAAGGTCAGCAGGAACACGCCGTAACGGCCGACCGGTTTCGGCGCTTCGTCTTCGAGCTTGTCCGGCACCAGCGCCCAGGCGGCAATCGCGAGGAAGGTGACGCCGACCAGCCAGCGCAAGGTGTCCGGCGTGAACTGGCCGCGTATCCAGGCACCGAAGAAACCGGCAACGCCGTGATTGGCGATCGTCGCCGCGAGAATGCCGAGCAGGATCGGTACCGGCTTGCGGAATCGGCAAGCGAGCAGCAGCGCAAGCAGCTGGGTCTTGTCGCCAATCTCGCCGACGGCGACGACCAAAGTGGAAATACCGAAGGCTTCAAACATGGGGAACTCTCGGGGCCGGGCGATCGTGGACGATTGACACGCGACCATGCCCGACCCGGGCCAATCCCTGCGGAAAGTGGTTGCGCGTCAAAGGTCTCGCCTGATGCGGAAAAGGACTTCCCGATCTGGATGCGCCACGATCTTGCGATCGATTGTGTTGACGCATCCCCCGATCAACGCCTGCCAGTGCAGCGGTCAGCGCGCCGGGTGACTACTCCCCAATGAACAAACAGAGTTTAGCCGATCAAGATTGACTGCACGGCGGCCAAGGGCACCCTGCAACTGCATTGCTCCCTCCCCCGCGAGCGGGCTGTCTCTTGATCACATTTCACTTGAGAAATAATCTGTAACTCTTTGACGCAGATGAAGTCATGGAGCGCGATGATGATGGCGGACGAAGCGACGTGGTCGCAGCAGATGTTTGGGGGTTGTGATCTGGGCGATGTGCGGCGGACGCGCCGACTGGTGGATGTGGGGACTCGTCTGGCTCGTCAGATGGGCGCTTCGGTGGCGCGGTGTTGCGAGGGCGAATCGGCGGCACTGCTGGGCAGCTATCGGCTGATTCGCAACGACGAGGTGAAGCTCGGAGCGATCCCATGTGCGCTAACTTAGAAGGACGATTTGTTTTACGCTTTCGATCGTCATGGGCGAAAGGGGACGACGATGGCTTCAGGCGAGCAGTCGGTTGAAGGGGTTTCGGTGGGTTTGGGGGAAGACTGGCCGATTGTGGAA